>JAZQAK010000069.1:0-2413 GCA_045545175.1 Feifaniaceae bacterium | reverse complement strand
CAAAAACAAGTTTCAGGACGATAAGCTTCCGCTGGTCGATCAGGTCATAGAGCTTGATAAGGAATTCCGTGAAAGCAAGACCCGTGCCGAATACTTAAGATCCCAGCGCAATAAGATCAGCAAACAGATCGGTGCGCTTATGGGTCAGGGCAAGAAGGAAGAAGCGGAAGAAATGAAAAAGCTCGTTTCCGCACAGGCTGATAAAATGGCAGCACTCGAAAAGGAAGAAGCAGAGGTTGCCGAACGTATCAAGGTTATTATGATGACAATACCCAACATCATCGACCCCAGCGTTCCGATAGGTAAGGACGACAGCGAAAACGTAGAAATCCAGAGATACGGCGAACCCGTAACCCCTGATTTTGAAATTCCTTATCACACAGATATTTTCGAAAGCTTTGACGGTATCGACCTTGACTCTGCAAGAAAGGTTGCAGGTAATGGTTTCTACTACCTCATGGGCGACGTTGCAAGAATTCACTCTGCAGTTATTTCTTATGCCAGAGATTTCATGATTAACCGCGGATTTACCTACTGCGTACCTCCTTTCATGATCAGAAGCGAGGTTGTAACAGGCGTTATGTCCTTTGCCGAAATGGATGCTATGATGTATAAGATTGAAGGCGAAGACCTCTATCTTATCGGTACAAGCGAGCACTCCATGATCGGTAAGTTTATTGACACAATCATCCCCGAAGAAAAGCTTCCTTATACCCTCACAAGCTACTCTCCCTGCTTCCGCAAGGAAAAGGGCGCTCACGGTATCGAAGAAAGAGGCGTATACAGAATCCACCAGTTTGAAAAGCAGGAAATGATTGTTGTATGTAAGCCCGAGGACAGCATGGCATGGTACGATAAGCTCTGGCAGAATACAGTTGACCTCTTCCGCAGCCTTGACATTCCCGTAAGAACCCTCGAATGCTGTTCGGGTGACCTTGCCGACCTTAAGGTAAAGAGCGTTGACGTTGAAGCATGGAGCCCCAGACAGCAGAAGTACTTTGAAGTAGGCTCCTGCTCAAATCTTGGCGATGCACAGGCAAGAAGACTCAAGATCAGAGTTGCCGGCAAGGACGGCAAGTACTTTGCTCACACACTCAACAACACCGTTGTTGCTCCGCCCAGAATGCTTATCGCTTTCTTTGAAAACAACCTTCAGGCAGACGGCTCGGTTCGTATCCCCGAGGCTCTCAGACCTTATATGGGCGGTATTGAAAAGATAGTGCCTAAGAAATAAGCGGGGAGCCCCCGCAGGCAATTCACGGGTAATCCCTGTGAATAACAAACCATCGGTGTCGCTTAAATAACCGTTTGCGACCATCAAACACCGACGGTCGCAAACATCCATGAAAGACTTGAATACAACCAAAGGCTCCCTTGTGCAAAGAGAGCTGTCACCGAATGGTGACTGAGGGATTGTAGACATAAAAGAACTAATATGACAATAAGACAAATACAAGACGAGATACTGAGACTTAAAAAAGAAAAAGACGTGTGCATCCTTGCCCACAGCTACGAAACACCCGACATATGCGAAATCGCAGACTTTGTGGGGGACAGCTATGCTCTGTCGGTTAAGGCACAGGGCGTGGAAAACAAAACACTTCTCATGTGCGGTGTGCGTTTTATGGCGGAAACGGCAAAGATTCTCTCTCCCGAAAAGAGAGTTTTTCTTTCACATAAGGATGCAGGCTGTCCCATGGCAGAGCAGTTCACAAAGGACTATATTCTTGCCCACAAAAAGCGTTTTCCCGACCATAAGGTTGTGGCATATGTCAACACGACGGCAGAGCTTAAAACCGTGTGCGATGTGTGTGTGACAAGCTCGTCGGCACTTAAAATAGTAAAGAATATGGATGCCGATAAGATTCTCTTTATACCTGATATCAACCTCGGCTTGTATATTGCCGAAAAGTGTCCCGAAAAGGATGTAAAGCTCCTGCGTGGCGGCTGTCCCGTTCACGGCGGCATCAAAGAAGAAGAGGTGCTTAGGGCAAAGGAAGAACACCCCGACGCACTTTTCCTTGTTCATCCCGAATGTACCCCCGATGTCACAAAGCATGCCGATATGGTAGGCTCAACCAAGGACGTCATGGACTATGCCCGTGAAAGCTCGGCAAAAGAGTTCATTATCGGCACCGAAAACAGCATTGCAGAACACTTGTCACTTGAAATGCCCGACAAGAAGTTCTATACACTTTCCAAAAACTTTATCTGTCCTGATATGAAGCTGACAACACTTTCGGGTGTTCTGGAATTTTTGAGGACAGGTGAGGGTGAGGAGATAATACTCACTGAAGAAACCCGCCTTGCCGCAAAGAAATGCATTGATGAAATGCTAAGATTATCAAAATAAGAAAGAGGTACATACTATGAAAAGATTTTTAGCAATACTTTTATCTGTTCTTACACTTTT
>JAZQAK010000068.1:0-3194 GCA_045545175.1 Feifaniaceae bacterium | reverse complement strand
TTAATGGAGTTTTCCGAGGTGGACGAGGATGAGATCTGCACCCGACTTTTCGGTATACCGAGCGATTGGAACTACGTGGACGAGCCGCCCAAACTTCTGATGCAATACGATCCTCTGGATAACGATATGGATTTTCTCGATACCTTGGATGGATTCGTTTACTTGTTCTTCGGTGAAAAGGAAAAAGACCTTAGCGATGTTACGCTAAGGGAAGAATATACATAAGCGGAGGGATAGTATGGCTTACAGCAAAGAAACCGAAAAGCAACTGACCGAATTACTTGGGGAAATAGAAGGTCGCAAGGAACACGAATATGCCGCCGCTACATACAAGGATGTCCCTGCGCTGAAGGAGATTGTGCGACTTGTAGAGGAACAGTTGGCTGGGGACTCTGACGAATCTACTTATGTTGATAGCATCGCCGTGTTGGGCTATGTAGCCGACCGCTACGATAGTTTGGGGCGCTATGCTGTGTCAGCAAAGTTTTATAACCAAATTCTCAACTTGGCGCTGACACTGAAACAGCAATACGGCACGGATATCGATGGCATTGACGGGTATCTTTATGCCGCCTTGCAAGCAAGAAACTTTTATATTGACGATGACTGTGACGACCTTGCCGGCATTGCGACAGAACTTATGAATGCCGATGATGCCGAGCGGATCATAAACGAACGAAAAGAACGACGTCGCTCGCTGAAACACGACCCTGTTGAAATGCGTGATGAATACCTTGCGGTTATTGATGAAATAGAAGAAAAAGTCGAAAAGAGCCGCAAAGCCTTTGGACACGGCTCCTGCTTTGAGGTATGGTCGCTAAAAAAATCCTATCTTTTGGAGCACGATATCGAGTGGCAAACACCCTCTGAATTAAATCCGCGAGTTCTTTTTGATTAATAATAATGAGGTGACATTTATGGATAAATATTTGTTAGTAATGCAATGGGACTATGAATACGACAAGGAAAGCACTTGGTTTGATGAGGATAGCGGTAAAAAGCGATACGAATTAGTAGAGGGCACCGAGTATCCGTTGCCACACGAAGATAAGATAAAAGTTGAAATCCGCTCGGTTACACAGGAAGGTGACACCGTCAAAGCCGAAGTGTACGTTGACCATCATACCGTTACGGTTGTCAGCGGACAGGAACCAGTAATCGCACACGCAAGCAATAGCTATTCCGTTGCCGGCGATTCGGTTCATGAAAGCTGGTGCCTAACATTTACCATTGAGAAGGAATAAAGATACTGTTAATAAGAAAAATTTGCTCCGTTAGGAATGCAGAATTTACTGCGCTCCCAACGGGGCTTTTTTGTTTTACACCTTATTTATCCCTTGTTTATTCAATTCTTTTTTATATCAAGGAAAACGAATGATATTTCCAGTGAGCCGCTGATATATCACAATTTTGCTTCAATTACAATACAGTCTTAAGGAATCTTAAAAAAATAAAATTCACAAAATGTTTACAAATTGCAAAAACGGTCCTTTTTCGTCCTATAACGCCCTATAACATTTAATAATAGCAAATAATCGCGTTTTTCGTGATTTGACAAATGAATAAACATATGCTAAAATAACAATGGTTTATTTAATAGGGTGAAACGAAAAGGATATTCGTTTCTTTGTCAGCTAGTAACTGGCAACGGATTTCCCGAGTGAAAATCTGCCATAAGCAGGAGTGTTTTTAAAAGATAACGAAAATAGCAATGTGCCGAAAGGGTTAATTGCGCTTGTTTGTTATGCTAAACTATACTCCTGTGTATAGGACTAAGGCAAAAGGACTGCAAGTGAGCACTTACCCTTCGGGGTAGGTGCTTTTTTGTTATCTTTTTGCCTTCTTTTTATGTTTTGTTCTCCGGTAAGTGACGGGAACAAGATAAACGCATAAAGGAAGGAGGTTCAAAATGATTGTATGTGACGTGGGAAGTTAGTTGCACCAAAAGTTTGGTGCCGAGTGCTACAGCCTGAATTCTGCGACGGACTGAGAATCACTAGCAGAAAACCCTTGAGGTCGGGTTAGACTTCATCAGCAGATGCTCTAAGGCTGATTATCCGTGTGCTCGTAGAAGTGTAATACGGAACTAAGAGCTATCACAGTTCTGGCAACGGGCAGTGTGATATATGGAAGATAGGCGAAACAGTTTTAATCGACCTATTACGTTGCCAGGTTTATGGTTTCCGTAAAAATCAGAACCCACTTTCACGCGGTGGTCCGAAGAAGGAAAGTAGGAAAAGCCGTGATATACAAAGCCCTTCACAAAGGCGATGCGAACTAAATTGTACGGATAGCAGAACCGTTACGAAACGAGGATTGTTCGACTGCGAACCTGCGCACACGGCAGACCGAATGGTACAGTGTGAAAAACCACTTGTGCACAGTGGGCAATGATGCAAAGTGCAATATACAGATATGCTTTCACTTATGGCAATCTGTGAACGAAAATAAGTGCATAACGACGGCTTGGATTCGGCTCAAGTTATTGACGAAAATTATGGAATCCACGACGTTTGAGAGTTCCGTCGTAAAATAAAACTGCTCAAGCGGTGGTGCTACCGTCCATTAAGGGAAAGAACCATCCCTTACGGGAATAGCATACGAAGTTTCCGGGATTTAATCGTTGTTAAAAGCTGAATGAAAATCCCCGCCGAACGAGTTGTTTAGTCTCGGCTGGGCTGAAATGCCTTGCACTCGGCGTAGCGTCAGCAAACAATACAAGGTTGTTTGCACTCTTGAACTACAAGAGAACACGCACGGAAAATCTATTAATCTTGCGTTGAAAGCAAAATAGATTAAGCCAAGTACTAACCTTATTTTACAGCAGAATACCAGAACAGAATTTTCTTTTCGATATGATTTATGACTGTCTCTTTGAGAGTATATGATTTACTTTTCGAGAGAAAGTTGCACCTGCGCCAAGACAAAACTTGGACAAGATTAAAGCTTTTCGGCTCTCTGCAAGTTGTCATTCGCTTTAGTGAATGACAAGCTGCAGGAAGCCGAAGAAGGTAACGAAGAACTTCAAGAAGCAGGTGCTATGACTATCATTACTATGATGATAGATGATTGTCCTTTAGAAATGATTTATGACTCTCTTTTTGGGAGCCGAGCCGTTTCTATTGGACGAAGTCAGATAGAAACGGCTCGGAGACGCAGTCGGAGAGCCGAGATGAGCAGGGCATAATACCACG
>JAZQAK010000067.1:0-3167 GCA_045545175.1 Feifaniaceae bacterium | reverse complement strand
CGTTGCCGAGTGTTCGTTTCTGGGAATTACCTTTGTGGCAGGTATCTTTATTTCAACATTCTCCGATATGAGGGGATAACCCATGTTGCAATGGTACATGATTTCATAAGGAGATGTGGCAGAGCCGACGTTCTTGACCTTGTCTGTCATTATAATTACATTTTCATCAAGGGACACAACATATTCCCTTTCAAGCACAAGCTTATGGGAGAAAATCCGAGCATCTCTGACAAGAGCCTTTATATGAAGTCCGTCATCTGCCTCCCAATATCCGAAGCTTTCACAGGGAGTGTTGGAAATTGTGCCGTGAAGCGGAAGTACTTCACCGTCATCCTCACAGGGACTGCCGACAGCCGTAAGTCCGCAGGTGGTGCAGAAGCCCGCCGTAAAGGACTTTAAGAAGCCTACGCCGTCTTTGTCGTAATATTCGGGCGAAACGTATCCGCATGCCGAGACAAAGCTGAAGTTGTCGCCATGAAGGGAAAGGCGTGTGATGTCCGCACACCTGTCAAGGCTTACCCAGAATTCGAGTCCTTTTCCGTTTCTTACATACAGCATTCTCATGCCGTCACCTTTTCCGCCGCAAAGACGCATTTCTTCTATGCCGTAAAGCTGTTTGGGATGTCCTGTGTATTTGTTCATGGCGTCTACCTCTTTTCATCATAATTATTCGAGATAATTATAGCATGGCAGGGAACAAATTACAAGAGAATACATAAAAAAAGCACCTCTTTCGAAGTGCTTTTTCTGAACAAATTTAAATCTTGGTCTTAATCTCAACCCTGTCGCCGTCAACGGTATATTCAAGGTCGGCTGCATTGCAGAATTCATCAAGAGGCAGATAAGGAAGTCCGTCGAACATTTCAACGCTCTTTTCAAGCTTCACCTGCTTACCGTCAATCAAGGCAGTATCCTTGCCGATAGTCCAAAGAGACTTCTTGTCGTGGTAGGACTTCACCATAAGTGTCTGTTCTTCCTTATCCCACTCATAATAAGTTCTTGTAAACAGGTGGAAATGACGCAGAGGCTCAAAGGAAACGTATAACTTTCCGTCTTCAACCTTTGTTCTGTAGTGGCAGTTATATTCTTTGCCGTCAATATAGGTCTTGTATCTTACCTTGCCGTCGTCAAAGGTGAGAGCCTTGAGGTTTTCTATTTCAAAGTTTCCTTTCGATTCTGTCGGGTCGATTCTGATTTTTGTAATTCTGCCGCACCATTCGGGATTTTCCTTTGTGAAGAATACAAGCGAACCGTCCTCGGCAGAAGTGCCGGAAAGTAACATTCTTGCACCCGCAAAAGCCTCGTCACCCTCTCTCATAAAGAAAAGCTGAACAGGCGAAGCTTCGGGTCTTTCCCAATTTACGGGGAAATCTGCACTTGCCGTTGCAATTTTTACACTTATTGCATCAACGCTTTCTGCATCAATATCAACATCAGTTATAATCTGAGGGTCCCATGTACTTCCGTGACCGCATACTCTGCCGTCTTTGAAACTGAGGGCAACCTCGTTTACTCCCTGCCACATATTTACGCTTTCGGGTGTGTCGTACTTGTATTCGCATACTACCTTTGAGGGTGCTTCTCTCTTTGTGTAGAGAAGTGCACTGAGAAGCTCGCGTCCTTTGGGATAGAGATAGCTTATTCTGTCAAGAGAAGCCTGTGAGGGTCTGTCCGACTCAAAGCTATCGGCATTCTTTGTGACAGCCTTTCTCATTTCATTAAGGTATCCGAAGCCCTTGAGGTTGCCGGGACAGATGTATGTTCCCTCGCCGTATTCATTCCATGTCGAGAACATCATGAGCTTCTTTTTCCATTCCTCGGCAAAATGAGAATATGAAGGAAGAACATCATCCTTAAACCAGCTTATAACCTTACCCATATCCTCGCAGTCAATCATGGGGTGTCTTGACTTTCTCCATGCAACGTCATTATAACCGACAGAAACCGTGGGAACAACGTGTAAGAGATTCATATCCATCTGACTCTGCATTCTGCCAATCTGGTAGTAAGGATCATATCCGTAGTGTCCCCAACCATAAGCGTATACGGCATCAACGCCGGCAATTTTTCTGTTTTCACTCGGTTCGCCGCAGGTGATGATTGCGAGATCTCTGAAGCCGCAGCGCTTGGCAGAAGCACGAAGAAGCTCTACAACCTCTCGAACCTTATCATAGCCGCCAAGGTCTCTTGCAACCTTTTCAATATTATAAACGGACATAATTGCAACATTATCAATTGCGAAGTATCTTGGGTCTGTAAAGAAATAATCCTCAAAGTAAGGAATATAATACTTTTCAACCTCTTGCGGTGTAGCAGGACACCCTGCGCCCGCCTCCCAGATAAGAGCAAGCTTCATATAGTCGGCATATTTTGCCTTAAAGTGACCGTTATGAATGGCATCTGAAAGCATTGTCTTCATATTGGGTGCCTTTGTCTGTGTTGCATACCAGCAGTAAAACTCACAGTCAAGGCCGTGCTCTGCCATCCACTTGATTTCCCAGTCAGCAACCTCAGGCAAGCCTTCATCATAGAAGCCGAGATATGTAAGATTATCATGGAAAGCACTTATGGCATCCCAGCCTACGTGCTCACCGTTGTGCCAGAGTGAGCAGATGTTCATACCCGTAACGTATCTCTCGTCCTTTTCGGGAAGTACGGGAGGCTTTGGATAGTCCTCGGGTTCAGGCTGAACAATGTAAGCAAAAACATCCGTAAACTTCATTACACCGCCCTTTTCGGGTGTGTAGGAAACCGAGATACCGTCAAAGAAGTCGGCGTCAAATGTAACACTATGACACTTTTTGCCGTTGAGATACACTTCTGCTGTCTTTGTGTCTGTATCGGCAACGACCATGAAGGTCTGCCATACATATGGGTTATGCTTGCGAAGAACATCACCCTTTTCCGACACAAGTGCCGTGCCCCCATCAAAGAAGCTGAGTGTTTCAACGCCGTCTGTTGTCAGTGAAAGCTTTACACCCTCACCCGATGTATTCTTTGTAAGATATTTTGCTTCAAAGCAAACCTTGCCCGTCTGCTTTTCAAATTCACGTCTGCACTTGCCCGACGCACCCTTTGAAGCACAGATTACGTTTGTATAGTGCTTGAAGCCTTCATAATAGTAGCTTGTATAGGCGGATGCACCCTCGGTATTTTCGATTATCCAG
>JAZQAK010000066.1:0-8414 GCA_045545175.1 Feifaniaceae bacterium | reverse complement strand
ATGACAGAATTCTCAAGCGGAAGACGCGGCAAGTTCCTCGCAACAAGACGTGTTGAAAGCGAACATCCCCTTGAAAAGGTCGGCGCATCACTTCGTAAAATGATGAGCTGGTTGAAGCGCTGAGTCAGCGCAGACAGTTTCGCGGGCAATCTTTTGCTTAAACAAGCAATTATTGTCGCGAAACAAACTTTTTCTTGCTGTCAATAAGTCGGACAGCAAGAAAATCGAGACACCGACAAAACAAAGGTGTTTAAATTCGTGTTTGATGCACGGTTATCCAATCCCGACCACGTGGACGCGGCGGTCGGGATTTGCATATTAACAAGTTTTTTACGGTAAAATCACGCACTTGTCCTGACGCCTGCCTTATTGGTGGCAGGACAAAACACCAATCGAGAAACCAAAATAACGGCATATACTCCGAAAGAATTGGTGCTAAATGCGAGTTCTTTGCCAAGCTTTCTGCGAAAGAAAGCGGGGAGGTAAAAATTATGAGAAGCGATAACGTATTAAAGGGTGCAGAACGTGCCCCCAACAGAAGTTTATTCTATGCTATGGGCTACACAAAGGAAGAGCTTGAAAGACCTCTCATCGGTGTAGTCTGTGCACACAGCGAAATAGTTCCCGGCCACATCCACCTTGACAAGATTGCAGATGCAGTCAAGGCAGGCATCCGCATGGCAGGCGGTACACCCGTACTTGTACCTGCTATCGGCGTTTGCGACGGTATTGCCATGGGACACATCGGCATGAAATACAGCCTTGCCAGCCGTGAGCTTATTGCTGACAGCGTTGAAACAATGGCTATGGCACACGGCTTTGACGGTCTTGTGCTTATCCCCAACTGCGACAAAATCGTACCCGGTATGGTTATGGCGGCAGTAAGAATGGACATTCCGGCAGTGGTTTGCTCGGGCGGTCCCATGATGCCCGGTACATACAACGGACACAACGCTTCCCTTTCACAGATGTTTGAAGCGGTTGGTGCATATAAGGCAGGCATGATTGACGAATGTAATCTTGAAGATTGCGAAAAGAACATCTGCCCCGGCTGCGGAAGCTGTGCAGGTATGTATACGGCAAATTCCATGAACTGTCTCTGCGAAGCTATCGGTATTGCACTTCCCGGCAACGGTACAATTCCTGCCGTTTCTTCGAGACGTACAATGCTTGCAAAGCACGCAGGTATGGCAATCATGAACCTTGTGGAAAAGAACATCACGGCTCGTCAGATTGTCAACAAAAAGAGCCTTCTCAATGCCCTTGCCTGCGATATGGCACTCGGCTGTTCTTCCAACAGCGTACTGCACCTTCTTGCCATTGCAAACGAAGCGGGTGTCGATTTTGACCTTGAACTCTTCAACAAGACAAGCGACAGAGTTCCCAATCTTTGCCACCTTGCTCCCGCAGGTCACACACACATCTCAGACCTTGACAATGCAGGCGGTATTCCTGCGGTGCAAGCAGAGCTTGTAAAGAAGAATTTACTTGACACCTCGGCTCTTACCGTTACAGGAAAAACTGTCGGCGAGAACATCCAAGGTGCGTACATTAAAGACGAAGAAAACATCCGTCCCATCACCAATCCTTACAGCGAAACAGGCGGTATTCAGATTCTCTGGGGCAACATTGCACCTAAAGGATGCGTTGTAAAGAGAAGTGCTGTTGCTCCCGAAATGCTCGTGCATTCCGGTCCTGCAAGAGTATTCAACAGCGAGGACGAAGCAATCGCTGCTATTTACGGCGGAAAGATTGTTGACGGTGACGTTGTTGTTATCAGATACGAAGGTCCTGTAGGCGGTCCCGGTATGAGAGAAATGCTCAATCCCACCTCTGCCCTTGCAGGTATGAAGCTTGACAAGACTGTAGCTCTCATTACAGACGGCAGATTCTCGGGTGCATCCCGCGGTGCTTCCATCGGTCACGTATCCCCCGAGGCCGCCTGCGACGGTCCTATCGGTCTTATTTATGAAGGCGACACAATTCATATTGACATTCCGGGTGCTTCAATCAATGCAGATATTTCGGAAGAAGAATTTGCAAAGAGAAAGGCGGCGTATGTAAAGCCCGAACCCAACATAAAGACAGGCTGGCTTTCAAGATACGCAAAGCTTGTTGACAGTGCCGACAAGGGTGCTGTAATGAAGTCGTGAGCCACGACGGGCAATTCACGGGTCGGGAAAGCCCGACAGCAACTTCACACTACACTTTTGCGAAAGCACAAACTCTCGGTGTCGCTTAACAAGCGCCGTTTGACCGCCATAAAGGCAAGCGGTCAAACTCAATGAAACACCGACAAAGCTTAATCCGTAAGACAATCAAGTATTCACGGTTATCCATCCCTTGCATCAAACGCCGATGCAAGGGATTTTTATATTGTTATAATAACTAAAAAAGTGTCGAAAATGTCGTGAAAATCATCCAAACCGCCTTTTTTATATATTATAAGGAAAATTTTTCAAAAAAAGCCTTGACAATTCACAAATATCATATAGAATATAATAGTATAAATTTTAACTGTATTGCTATGGGGAAAATATCCTCAGGGCAACATGGAGGAAACAAAAATGAGTTTAAAGAACTACAAGGAAATTGACACAAACAAGGTGGAAATGAACATCGTTATTGCCAAGGATGTTTTTGAAACAGCAGTAAACAATGTTTTCAGAAAGAATGCAAAGCACATTTCCATTCCCGGCTTCAGAAAGGGTAAGGCAACAAGAGGTCTTGTTGAAAAGTTCTACGGCAAGACAGTTTTCTATGAAGATGCTATCAACGATCTTCTCCCCTCTGAAATTGATGCTGCAGCTAAGGAAACTCCCTTTAAGATTGCAGGCATGCCCGAAGTTACTGACGTTGACTTCGAAAACGAAGAAGGCGTAGTTTGTGTTGTTACATTCGTAAGATACCCCGACGTTAAGCTCGGTGCTTACAAGGGCTTAAAGGTTGAAAAGGTAACTGTTGAAACAACAGATGCTGAAGTTGATGCTGAACTCGAAAGAGTCAGAGCAAGATACTCAAGAACAATCGCAGTTACTGACAGAGCAGCAGCTATGGGCGACACAGTTGACATCAACTACGAAGGCTTCATCGGCGACAAGGCATTTGAAGGCGGCAAGGCTGATAATCACAAGCTTAAGCTCGGCTCAGGTGCATTCATTCCCGGTTTTGAAGACCAGATTGTCGGCAAGGAAAAGGACAGCGAATTTGACGTTGTTGTTACATTCCCCGAAGATTACGGTGCAGAAGAACTTGCAGGCAAGGAAGCAACATTCAAGTGCAAGCTCAACGGCATTGAATTTGAAGAACTTCCCACTCTTGACGACGAATTTGCAAAAGACGCTTCCGAATTTGACACACTCGCTGAATACAAAGCTGACATTAAGGCAAACATAGAAAAGAGACATGCAGCAGAAGCTGACGTAAGACTTGCAGAAGAACTTACCAAGGCTCTCATTGCAAACGTTGAAGCTGACATTCCCGATGTTCTTGTTGACAAGGAACAGGATATGCTTGTAAGAGAATATGACTACAACCTCCGCGCACAGGGTCTCAGTCTTGAAATGCTCACAAAGTACACAGGCATGAAGGCAAGCGACATCAAGGAAAGATACAAGGATCAGGCTGTTGTCAACGTTAAGAAGCAGCTCGCTATCGATGAAATCGTAAAGGCAGAAAAGGTAGAAGCTTCCGAAGAAGACATCGAAAACAAGTACAAGGAAATGGCTGAACAGTTCGGCATGAAGGTTGAAGACGTTAAGGCAAGAATCACTTCCGAAGACCTTGCACTTGACGTTAAGTCCATCAAGGCATTTGAGCTTGTTAAGGACGCTGCAAAGGTTACCGAAAAGACAGTTACAGCAGAAGAACTCGCTAAGATGAACGAAACCGAAGAAGCTGAAAAGCCTGCCAAGAAGACTACAGCCAAGAAGTCTACAACTACAAAGAAGACTACTGCAAAGAAGGCTGAAGACGGCGAAGAAGCCAAGGCAGAAAAGAAGCCTGCAGCCAAAAAGACAACAGCTAAGAAGGCTGACGGCGAAGAAGCTGAAAAGAAGACTACAGCTAAGAAGACTACTACTGCAAAGAAGACTACAAAGAAGGACGCTGAATAATCCTTTTACCGTCTTTATGGCAAAGTCTTAAATATGTAAAAAGATTTGTGCGTGCAGTAATGTACGCACTTTCTTGCTTAAACGGTATTTTACAAATTTTTACACAAAAAAACCAAAAGCCTTCCCCTAAGACAGGGTAAGGTGTCGAAATCTCCGATTTTGACGTATGAGGTTTGACAAACGAAGAAACAAACTGTTTGGTACCTCCTTAGTCAGCGTTGCTGACAGCTCCCCCTGATTCAGGGGAAGTCAAAAATGGTACCGACCAACTACAACAAACAGAAAGGAAGTATTACTATGGCACTCGTACCAATGGTCGTTGAACAGACAGGTCACGGCGAACGCTCTTTTGACATCTATTCCCGCCTTCTCAACGACAGAATCATTTTCCTCGCAGACGAGGTTAACGACACAACAGCAAGCCTTGTTGTTGCACAGCTTCTCTATCTCGAAGCTCAGGACCCCGACAAGGACATCGACCTTTACATCAACTCACCCGGCGGCTCTATTTCCGCAGGTATGGCTATCTACGACACAATGAACTTTATCAAGTGCGACGTTTCCACCATCTGCATCGGTATGGCTGCAAGCATGGGTGCATTCCTTCTTTCAGCAGGCACAAAGGGAAAGCGTATTGCCCTTCCCAACAGCGAAATCATGATCCACCAGCCTTTAGGCGGTATGCAGGGTCAGGCAAGCGACATCAAGATTCACGCCGACCACATCATCCGTATCAAGGAAAAGATGAACAGAATTCTCGCCGAAAACACAGGCAAGCCTTATGAACAGGTTTGTCTCGACACAGACAGAGACAATTTCCTCACTGCCGAACAGGCACTTGAATACGGCATTATCGACAAGGTTATTGACAAGAGAATCTAACTTAACGGAAGGAAACATTCCCAATGGACAACAATTCAAAGGTCTGCTCCTTCTGCGGCAAGAAAGAGCTTGACGCAGGCAGACTAATCTACGGCCCGGGCGGTGTCAACATCTGCGAAAGATGCGTTTATCTTTGCGAAGAACTGCTGGGAGACATGGAGCTTGACGAGGAATCGGCAGGCAAAGCACAGAATGACGCCCTTTCCGAGCTTTCCCTTGAAACTCTCCCCCGTCCCCGCGACATAAAGGCAGAGCTTGACAAGTATGTAATAGGTCAGAACGAGGCGAAAAAGACGCTGTCTGTTGCCGTTTACAACCACTACAAGAGGCTGTTACACGAAAAGAACAAGAATGAGGACGACATCGAAATCGGCAAGAGCAACGTGCTTCTTCTCGGCCCTACGGGTGTGGGAAAGACGCTTCTTGCACAGACTCTCGCTAAGTTTCTCAAGGTTCCCTTTGCCATAGCAGACGCCACAACCTTAACCGAAGCAGGCTATGTGGGCGAAGACGTTGAAAACATTCTTCTGCGTCTCATACAGGCAGCCGACTTTGACGTGGAAAAGGCTGAGTGCGGCATCATCTACATCGACGAAATCGACAAGATAAGCCGAAGAAGCGAAAACCGTTCCATAACCCGCGACGTATCGGGCGAGGGCGTACAGCAGGCACTTTTAAAGATTGTCGAAGGAACGACAGCCAACGTTCCTCCGCAGGGCGGCAGAAAGCACCCCAATCAGGAGTTTATCAAAATCAACACAAAGAACATTCTCTTTATCTGCGGCGGTGCATTTGACGGCATTGAGGCGATAATCGAGAAGAGGGTCGGCGACAAGACAACCCTCGGCTTTGGTGCAAATGTCAAGACCAAGGCGGAGAAGGAGCTGACAGACCTCATGGCACTCGCAGAGCCGGAGGATCTGGTAAAGTACGGGCTTATCCCCGAGCTTGTGGGCAGAATTCCCCTCATGGTTGCCCTTGAGCATCTTGACCGCGATGCCCTTATCAAAATTCTCACCGAGCCTAAAAATGCCCTAACCAAGCAGTACGAGGCACTCTTTGAAATGGACGGTGCAAAGCTCACCTTTGACAAGAAGGCGCTCGAATACATTGCCGACAAGGCAAAGGAACGAAAGACGGGAGCGAGAGGTCTGAGAGCCATTATCGAGCCTGTCATGACAGAGCTTATGTACGAGCTTGACGGCGATGAGAAGGAATTCAAGATTACAAAATCAATCGTTCAATCAAAGATTGAAAGCAAGAAAAAGGCGTAAAGAAAAGTCGGCAAGCTAAATGCTTGCTGACTTTTATATATGAAGATGTTTCGGCACTGCGGTGCCGAGTTTCTTTTGGCCCGCCCCAAAAGAAACCAAAAACGCTCCACTCTTGCTCGGACTCTCGCTTTGCTCGCAGGTCCTCGCGAGCCGTGTAGGCTCTTTTTTCTCCATCCAAAATCTCTCTTTTACGTTACACAAACTATTATCACAAAACGTTCTCTATCGTCCGCCAAAGGCGGTTATGGCGAAGAAGCTTTATTTTACACTAATCTTTTCATCGCCCAAATCGGGAAAGCCCGACGGCAAACGCACGGCATATGCTCGTGATGGGCAAACCCTCATTGTCGCTTAAATAACCCCGTTTGACCGCCATAAATGCAAGCGGTCAAACTCCTTGCCGACAATTTGCACCAACACCAAATGTGGGGAGATAAGCCGCCACGGGTCGGGAAAGCCCGACAGCAGTATTTGTCATTTTGACGGTTTTCTGTATGCCGTCAAAATGACGGTTTGTCAGCGGCAACTTGCCGCCCATCCCCTCTTTTTGAGTGGAGAATTTTTGGTACTTTTGTTTCGGGACAAAAGTACAAAGAAAGGCGTACCGTAGTACGCCTTTCTTACCAAATCCATCCCTAAGGAAACATTCCTTGTGATGCACTTTTTATTATTCACCTGCAATCAGCTGAGAGAGGCTGACATTCTTTACGGGTGTAAACTCGAACTCCGAAAGATGCCCGAACACCTCGCCTACCTTTTCGGGATTTGCTATAAGAGCGAGCTTCTGCTGTCTTGTCAGCTTTTTCTTTATGGCATACTCAAGCCGAGCCGCCGTCTTATAGTCCTCCGTCTGCCACAGAGCCGCAAGCTCCACAGGCTTATGGGAACGCATATACTTTGCGTGGGACGGACCGCCTCCGTGTGCGTGGTTATTCATGCGTTTTTCTATATCCTTTGTTATGCCTGTGTAAAGGCTGTCGTCGTCACAGCGGACTATATATATGTATGCCATATTACCTCGTTTTATAATGCAAATCCCTTGTGCCGTGTGACACAAGGGACTTATTGTTATTGTTATAAACTTCGCTTACTTTGTAACTTCCTTGTTGAGGCAGAGAGGATTCATAGCATCGGTTGTGTCAACGATAAGTGCGTTAACTGTGATTGTTGCACCTGCATCAACTGTTACGTTAACGGGAACTTCAACTATTTCAATTCTGCCTTCGGAAACTTCCTTAAGTGTTGTAAAGTCAGTTGCCGCATACTTCTTGCCTGCGCTGAAGCCTGTAACTGCTGTACCGCCTGTGAATGTTATGGGCTTATAAACCCTAACCTTTACAGTACCGGAAAGTGTTGTGCCACTGAGTTTGAGAGCAGTTGTGTCAACTTCGAGGATTTCAAGTGCGTTGACGTCTGTTACTGTAACGAGTGTTACCATAAGAGGCTTAGGAGGAAGTGTTGTCTGTCTGCTGTAGTATCTGAGGAACCATCTGTCAGTACCTTCAAGCTGTTCTTTTCTCAAAGAACCAAGAGAAGGACTTACGGAAGCAGTAACTGCCGAGCCGTACTGAACTTCATCTGCTGTGATTACAGAAGCATAGTTTGCACCGCACGTACCGCTGTATGTGCTTGCTTCTGCACCGAGTACTACAGACGCACTTTCAACATTTGCAGTTTCGCCTGCAACCTCGCCTGTTGCGTTACCTGAAAGGTTTGCTGTATTATTACAACCCTGTACATAGAGCTTAATGGAAACGTAGCCTTCACCTGCAGCTACTGCTCTGCCGACGATACCGCCTGCAACGCCGTATGTGGAAGTTACTGCGCCTGCGTTATCACAAGCCGAAACTGTCATTTCGCCGCTGTCGGAAACCGCAATACCTGCAACACCGCCGGCATATGCGTATTCACCTGTAACCGCACCTGTATTCAAGTTTTCGGAAATGCCTGCATCAATTGTGGCGCCTACAACGCCGCCTGCCGCAACAATGCTGTCGCCGCTGGAGTAGTTCTCGGCAGAAACTGCTACACCGTTTACGTTATATTCAACTGTGCCCTTGTTGAGACCAACAACGCCGCCTACATAGCAGTCGTTAATGAGAGCTGTGCTTTCGCCGCCTACTGTACCGTATTCTGTACGGCA
>JAZQAK010000065.1:0-2845 GCA_045545175.1 Feifaniaceae bacterium | reverse complement strand
AGCACAAGACCGTCAAAGCCGTGTGCCATAGCCATTGTTTCAACGCTGTCAGCAATAAGCTCACGGCTGGCAAGGCTGTATTTCATGCCGATGTGTCCCATGGCAATACCGTCGCAAACACCGATAGCAGGTACAAGTACGGGTGTACCGCCTGCCATGCGGATGCCTGCCTTGACTGCATCTGCAATCTTGTCAAGGTGGATGTGGCCGGGCACTATTTCGCTGTGTGCACAGACTACACCGATGAGAGGTCTTTCAAGCTCTTCCTTTGTGTAGCCCATAGCATAGAATAAACTTCTGTTGGGGGCGCGTTCTGCACCCTTTAAAACATTGTCACTACGCATAAACATTTTCCTTTCTGAAAAAGGTTTTCAAACAAAATTCGGGGAACATACAGTCCCCCTTGTGAAATTTTGAATCGATTCAATACAGGCTTCCCCTATACATAGGGGGAGCTGTCACCGCAAGGTGACTGAGGAGGTAGATGGATGGTTGCTTTCACCTAGTCTGTCAAGACCTCATCCGTCAAGACCTCATCCGTCAAAATTTGAGATTTTGACACCTTCCCCTGAGATAGGGGAAGGCATAATTTCAATTCAAGCAACGCTGACTATTTCTTCAACCAGCTCATCATTTTACGAAGAGATGCGCCGACCTTTTCAAGGGGATGTTCGCTTTCAACACGTCTTGTTGCGAGGAACTTGCCGCGTCTTCCGCTTGAGAATTCTGTCATAAATTCAGAAGCGAATGTACCGTTCTGGATTTCTGTAAGAACCTTCTTCATTTCTTTTCTTGTATCTTCTGTAATGAGTCTCTTACCTGTTCTGTAATCGCCGTATTCAGCAGTGTTGGAAATGGAGTATCTCATCTTTGCAAAGCCGCCTTCGTTGATGAGGTCAACGATGAGCTTCATTTCGTGGATACATTCAAAGTAAGCCATTTCGGGTTCGTAGCCTGCTTCAACGAGTGTGTCAAAGCCTGCCTTCATAAGCTCTGTTACGCCGCCGCAAAGAACTGCCTGTTCGCCGAAGAGGTCTGTTTCTGTTTCTTCTCTGAAGCTTGTTTCAAGAATACCTGCTCTGCCTGCACCGATACCCGAAGCATATGCAAGAGCATAGTCCTTAGCTCTGCCTGAGTAGTCCTGATATACAGCGATAAGCGAGGGAACACCGCGTCCCTGCTGATACTGAGTTCTAACTGTGTGGCCGGGGCCCTTGGGAGCTACCATGATAACGTCAATGTTAGCTGCGGGCTTTACAAAATTGAAGTGAATGTTGAAGCCGTGAGCGAACATGAGAACGTCGCCTTCCTTCATGTTGGGGGCAACCTTTTCGTTGTAGATGTCTGCTGCAAGTTCGTCGGGAACGAGCATCATAACAAGGTCGCCGGCTTTTGCTGCATCTTCGATGTCCATTACCTTGAAGTTGGGGTGGTCAGCCGCAAACGCTGCTGCCTTTTCCCAGTGACCGGAACCGGGTCTGAGACCTACTACTACATTAACACCGCTTTCAGCAAGGTTCATGGAATGTGCGTGTCCCTGGCTGCCGAAGCCGATAATACTTACTGTCTTGCCGTCAAGAAGACCGAGGTTGCAGTCTGAATCATAATACTTTGTAATCATTTTTAATTTCTCCTTTGTATATATCAATTTTTTTATTTCCTTGTTTATTTCAGGCTTCCCCGTTTACGGGGCGCGACGTGTTAAGAAAACAACCCTGTGTGGTTGTTTTTAGCCAAAGCGGGTTGCAAGCCATGCTTGCAATCAGGGCAAGGCTGTCAGCGGAAGCTGACTGAGGAGGTCATTCTGTATATCTTTTCAACCTCATCCGTCAGACCTCATCCGAGTTGCTGACGCAACCCACCTTCCCCAACGGGGAAGGCTTAGTTAGATTGTGTTACTTTAAGGCTTCCTCCGGGAGGAAGCTGTCGCCGTATGGCGACTGAAGGAGAGTGCGTAAAACCGGGTAAAACCAAATATAAGGTCAACGCATGCTCCCTCCGTCACGGACAAGCCGTGACACCTCCCTCTCGGAGGGAGGCTCAAATCAGTTTAATCCAGTGTATACGAAACCTTGCCACGTTCGAGTGCAGTTACACCCGTACGGCAGAGTTCGAGAATTCCGAAGCCCTTGCAGTCCTCAAGAAGTGCGTCAATCTCGTCGGGAGTACCCGTAAATTCGAGTACAAGAGTGCCTACCGAGTGGTCGATGATGTTGCAGCCGTATTTTCTCGACACTGCCTCAGCCGCCGCAATTTCCTCGGCACTGTTCATTTCAAGCTTCAAGAGAAGCAATTCACGAAGAAGGCTGAAAGAAGGTTCAACGGCAAAAATCATCTTAGACTCAATGAGCTTGTCTGTCTGACGGATAATCTGTCTGAACTTCTTTTCGTCACCGTGGGTAACGATTGTGATTCTTGATATTTTCGGGTTGTCTGTTGTTGAAACGTTGAGTGAATCAATGTTGAAGCCTCTCTGACAAAAGAGAGATGTAATTCTCGAAAGAACACCCGAATTGTTTTCAACTAAGAGTATTAAATACTGTTTTTCGTCCACTGTGTTTTTACCTCCGGTAAAAATAATTAGGAATGCTCATTAAATGCGGAGTGCGGAATGAGTTCGCACTTTCGGCATTTCCGGTTGTTTGAATTTTATCAGTTTTCGAGGAGTTTGACCGCTTGGATTTATGGCGGTCAAACGGGGTTAGTTAAGCGACACCAAAGGCTTGTTTATTGCAATCATATACCGTGAATTTGCTGTCGGGCTTTCCCGACTAGCCGATGATGGTGTCTTTGTATGTGCCGCCTGCGGGAATCATGGGATATACACACTCGTCAGAGTCGATGT
>JAZQAK010000064.1:0-2538 GCA_045545175.1 Feifaniaceae bacterium | reverse complement strand
ATTTACATAAAAATATACATATAAATTATAGACTATATTTATTAATATTTTATGTATTTACATAATCTTATCACATTTTTAGGTGGTAAATTTTTACCACATTTTTTGGTAAAAGTGCATAAAAAAGCACACCCGAAAATCGGGTGTGCAAAAACTGTTATGTTTTAATTATTTGGATTAGCTCCAAAGATCGTCGCCGGGAAGTCCTTCTTCATTACCGAAGTCTTCGCCCTTTTCGACAATGCTATCAACAATTGCCTGAGCTTCAGGAGTAAGGTTTCCTGCCTTCTGAAGTTCCTTAGCCATTGAGTAGTAGCTTTCTACCATGGGTTCGCCGTAAACGGTAAAGTTTTCGCCGTTAATGGTTACATGAGTATAAGTCTTAACTACAATACGTAAGTTGTACTTACCTTCGGGACAGCCATAGAGTACGCTTGAGAAGATATGGATGTTATCCTTGGAAGCATCAAATACCTTGTCTATGTTCTTGCCGCCTTCTCCGCCGCCCTTTTGATAAGCAACACCCTTTGCTACGTTTGTAGCTTCGAGGTTAAGCTGTTCGTCATAGTTGTTGAGAAGCTTTTCAAGACCTACAACATAACCGTATTCGGTGATAGTGTAACTTGTTGTTTCCTCCTTGGCAGCAGTTGTCACCTGAGCCTTGAATCTGATACCTGTTGTAGGAACATCTTCATCAGGAATTCTGAGGTCACGTGTGCCGTTGTTGAGCATGTAGCTGCCCATAGGAACTTCGGAGTATGTCGCATCGGTCTTAACAAGGAAGTATCTTGTTGTTGTGGTTGCAGCAACATCAACGATTTCAACAAGAAGGTTTTCATCGCCTACGATGATACCGTACGTGGTGTTGTCGTCAGCTTCGGAAATCTTATACTGATTACCCTTTACTTCTGCGTATCTTACACCTGTCTTTGTACCGATATCAATTTCAACATAGCCGTCAGGCTTTGTGCCGTTCTTGATAAGTACGTTTGCATTGACGGATGCCTTGATTTCGCCTGCACCGCTTACGTTTTCAAATACGTAAGAACCTGCTTCAAGAACAAGTGTATTATTAAGAGTAAGGTTATTTACAGTGATAAGCTTATCTTCAGCTTCAAGAGTTGTATAGGAGTTGATTGAAAGTGATTCATAAGTTTCATCTTTATTCGAAAGAACTTCTACAAACTTTGCATAATCAACTGTCATACCTACACCGTCTGCGCTGTTGCTTGTGTAGAAGCTGAAGCCTGTGATTGTGCCTGTTACTTCAGAAAGGTCGAATGTGTAGTCGTTTGCACCTGTAAGTGTTTCGGCAGTAAATGTCTTGTTGCCTTCTGATGTTGTAATTGTAAGAGTGAAGTAGTCACCGCTATTTACGGTAGACATTGAGATATTTGTCTTGAATGCGCTGTACTTTGATGCATCAAGGATAAGTGTTGCATCGGAGAAGCCGACTGCCTGACCGTCGTAGGATATAGTTGACATCACGCCGCCTTCAACCTTTGTGTTAAAGCCTGCAACGCCGATGCCTTCGAGGTCGCCGTCATTATTGAATGACCAACTGTCAGCGAGTTCCCATACTGCGTATACAGTCTTAGCGGAAGTCATGTTAACGCTCTTAACTACTTCGCCGCCTTCAGTTTCAGACCAACCGAGGAACTTATAACCGTTTCTTTCGGGAACTGCAACAAGTGCGGGGAATACATATTCGCCTGCCGCATACTGATTTGCTGCGGGAATATTATTAACGGTTTCTCCAACAACGCCGGAAGAATATGTAAGAGTATAATGCTGAGGCTGACCGGAAATTGTAATTGTCTTTGTTGCAAAAATTTCTTCGTCGTAGATAGACTTTGCAGTAACTGTTACCGTACCGTTGAGTTTTGCTGTAACAAGACCGTTTTCATCAACAGTTGCAAGGTTTTCGTTATTTACAGACCAGTAAACATTTGCTATTGCAGATGCAGGAACAGGTACTGCTGTAAGCTGTGCTGTACCGCCCTTGGCTGTGATTGTGTCAGCTCCTTCAATTGTGAAGCTGTCGGGAAGTGTTACAAGAGTAGGAGCAATTGCTGTAGGAATCTTTTCTTCAAAGATTGCGTATGCACTCTTAGCAATTTCTTCCATACCTTCGTTACCGGGGTGTGTACGGAATTCAACTACAGAAGAGTTTGTATAATCGGGATATTCGTCGAATGCAAGGTATACGTTATCTTCACCCCAGCCGTTTTCGTCACCGATCCATGTGTTATCTGCCCAGTAGAAGCCGTACTTTTCAGCCATTACCTGCTGTACATTCGAGGATACGTTTGTACCCATAGGAGAAATGATAACAACTACGGAGTTTTCGGGTCTGTGAGCGTCTATAACCTTAAAGAGTTCATCATAGAAGAATGTTGCGGATTCTTCCTTTGCGTGAGCTGCGTTTTCAGAAAGCTGGATTGTAATAAGGTTAGGCTGTTCCTTATCCATATAATCAAGGATAGGTGCCCAAGCATTCTGCATTGCTACGAGAGAAGCATCGGAATCCCAGCCTGT
>JAZQAK010000063.1:0-3837 GCA_045545175.1 Feifaniaceae bacterium | reverse complement strand
AGAAACGCAAAGAAGCTTCACGGTGACTATAATGCTAACGCAGAACACCGCGACGAAGGCGGCTGGGGCAGAATTACTATTACTGCGACAGACAAGAAAAAGGAAGATACATTCCTTGTTAAAATGGAGATTGTAGAGCTTTAGTGCCGATCAGAACAACTATTTAAGGGGTGATAAAAAATGCACGACGTCACAAATTTCAAACAAACGCAAGAAAATGAGCAAATTACAAGGCTTTTACATCTTCCCGAAAAATATGACCTTGTTGTCAGCGATACGTTTGAATTGTTCTATAAAGGCATTATGCTTTGTAAAAATCCATATGCCTATAACATTCTTGTAAGCTGCCCGATTGGTAAAGCCTGGGGCAGAAAATTTGAAGTCACCCCGATAATTGCAGGAATATATCCTTTTACCATAACAGTAAGTGACGATTTCGGAAATGTCATTGAAAAGGCAAGCACTAGCCTCGTTGTTAAAGAAAAAATGACAAATCCGAAAAGTCCTTTGAACGTGCTTTGTATCGGTGACAGCCTGACAGTCGGCGGAGAATGGGTTGATGAAGTTTATCGCAGACTCACAAAGACAAATGCAGTTACTTTCGCAAAACATTCAGCTCCTGTCGGCGACGGACTTTGCGGTATCAACTTCATAGGAAAACAGACAACGTCCGACGGTGCAGGATATGAAGGGTTTGGCGGTTGGAGATTTTCACATTATTTGTCTACTGAATCTACAACATCTAACTACTGGCTCTCTTGTACTCACTCTAAAACAAATGATGACCAACAGAGTATTTATGCTGATGAAAACGGTGTTCAATGGCAGCTTGAAACAATTGAAGACGGCAAATTGAAATTCAAAAAGCATGACGGTGTCGGAACAATGCCGAAAAGCGGATTGCTTAGACATGTGAGCGGCGGTATTGATAAAGCGGATATTACTTTTACAAAATCTGTCCTTGAATCGGGAAATCCCTTTGTGTACAACGGCAAAATTGATTTTGAAAGCTACTGCAGAGACATAGGCGCTTCAGGAATTGATTTCTGCTATATTCTTCTCGGTTGGAACAGTGTTGCCGAGCCGAAGGATACCTTCAAAAGTCAAGCGAAGCAGTTTATTGATTTGCTTTTGTCATTCAATCCTGACATGAAAATTGTTCTGACAGGGCTTCAGATTCCTTCGCTTGACGGCTGTGCAAACAATTACGGCGCCCTCGGAGTTTATTCCGAGTATAGAACGTTACAGGAATATGTTTTTTGGCTTGACGGGCTTTATGCGGAAATTTCAAGGGAATATGCCGGCAATGTTTCGTATATAAATCTTTCGGGACAGTTTGATACCGAGTATAATATGCAGACTGTTACAGCTCATGTAAACGCAAGAAATGAAACACAGCTTACGGTTCAGAGCAACGGCGTACACCCTGCGGTTTTTGGATATTATCAGATTGCAGATGCAGTTTACCGCAATTTTAATAATAAGAATAATTAGTCGTTATTTTCAGGTTCATATATGCATTCAAAACCACCGGTGGTGCCGGTGGTTTTCGTTATACACAAAAAAGCGTGCCGCAGCACGCTTTTCTCTTTTATTTAAACATATCGGAAAGCTTATCAAAAAAGCTCTTTTTCTGAACATTATTCTTCTCGCCAATCGAATCAGAGAACGCCTTAAGAAGTTCCTTCTGCTGTTTATTGAGGTTCTTTGGCACTTCAACAACAACCCTGAAAATAAGGTCGCCGCGTCTTGAGCCTCTGATTTCGGTAATACCCTTACCCTTCATCTTAAAGACAGTGCCTGTCTGAGTTCCCTCGGGAATTTCATAGTCAACCTTTCCTTCAAGAGTGGGAACATCAATGGTCGCACCGAGAACAGCTTCCGAGAATGTAATGGGAACATCGCAGTATATGTTTCTGTCTTCTCTTTCAAAAATTGCATGCTTTTTGATTGAGATTTCAACGAAAACATCACCGTTAGGTCCGCCGTTTCTGCCTGCATCGCCCTGACCGGAAAGAACCACATTCTGTCCGTCATCAACACCGGCAGGAATAGTAACTGTGAGCTTCTTTGACTTTCGGTTAAATCCCTGACCGTTACAGGAAGAACAGGGAGTCTTTATTGTCTTTCCCTTACCGCCGCAGGTAGGACATGCTGTCTGAGACTGGAACACGCCGAATGGTGTTCTCTGCTGACTTGTCACTGTACCACTTCCATGACACTGGGAGCAGGTTTCGGGACTTGTGCCCTTAGCCGCACCGGTGCCGCCGCAATCATCACACTTTTCAATCCTATTGAAGCTTATATCCTTTTTACAGCCAAATGCCGCTTCTTCAAAGGTAATTGTAACCCTCGCCTCACGGTCTGCGCCCTTTTGCGGAGCATTCTGACGTCTACCACTTCTGCCGCCCATGCCGCCGCCAAAGAATGAACCGAATATATCTCCAAGGTCAATATCGCCGTCAAAACCGCCAAAGCCTCCAAAGCCGCCGCCAAAACCGCCGCCTTGACCTGCACCGTAGGAAGGATCTACGCCTGCGTGGCCGAATCTGTCATACTTTGCCTTTTTATCGGGGTCGGAAAGAACACCGTAAGCTTCATTGACTTCCTTAAACTTCTGCTCAGCTTCCTTATCACCGGGGTTCAGGTCGGGATGATACTGCTTTGCAAGCTTACGGAAGGCTTTTTTTATTTCGTCATCCGAGGCACCCTTTTGAAGTCCGAGTACCTCGTAAAAATCTCTTTTTTCTGCCATAATTATGTCCTTTATGGGAATTTGATTGTTTTACAATCCCTCAGTCACCATACGTTGACAGCTTTCAGCCCTGCTCATAAGCGAGCTTACTCGCCGTTTTGGCTAAAAACAATCACACAGGATTGTTTTATTAACGCGTCACGCCCTTTACACAAGGGAGCCATTATATATCATCAATTACTTATTATCAGCATCCTCGAAGTCGCCGTTAACTGTGCCGTCGGGATTTACGCCGCCGTTAGCATCCGCACCTGCTGCACCCTGAGCTTCCTGAGCCGCCTTATAGAGTTTTTCGGAAATTGCATAGAATGCCTTTGAAAGCTCTTCCATGCCCTTCTTGAGGTCTTCTGTTGAAGCATTATTTTCAAGCAGTTTCTTGAGCTCGTCTCTCTTTTCAAGGATTGGTGCCTTTTCTTCTTCGGTTACCTTATCGCCAAGCTCTTCAAGGCTCTTTTCTGTCTGGAATACCATGCTTTCAGCCTGGTTCTTTGTGTCAACGGCTTCTCTTCTTTCCTTATCTTCAGCCGCAAACTTTTCAGCATCCTTGACAGCCTTTTCAATATCATCCTTACTCATATTTGTGCTGGATGTGATTGTAATATGCTGTTCCTTACCTGTACCCATATCCTTTGCTGTTACGTTAACAATACCGTTTGCGTCAATATCAAAGGTAACTTCAATCTGTGGAACTCCTCTGGGAGCTGCAGGGATACCGTCAAGAATGAATCTACCGAGAGTTGTATTGCCTGCCGCCATTTCACGTTCACCCTGAAGTACATGGATTTCAACGCTGGGCTGGTTATCGGCAGCAGTTGAGAATACCTGGCTCTTCTTTACGGGGATTGTTGTATTTCTTTCAATCATCTTTGTGCAAACACCGCCAAGTGTCACAATACCGAGAGAAAGAGGTGTTACGTCAAGAAGAAGCACGCCCTTAACATCGTTTGAAAGAACGCCGCCCTGAATAGCAGCACCTATCGCTACACATTCATCGGGGTTGATGCCCTTGAAGGGTTCTTTGCCTGTAAAGCTCTTAACTGCTTCCTGAACTGCAGGAATTCTGGAAGAACCGCCTACAAGCA
>JAZQAK010000062.1:0-12163 GCA_045545175.1 Feifaniaceae bacterium | reverse complement strand
ATCTTGCGGCAGTTTTCGGCGATTGTGGGAAGCTGAAGGTCAAAGCTCTTGCCGTTGCCTGTCTTTGTAAGGTGATAGCATACGTCGTGACGCATAATCTTACAGCCGAGAATCTTTGCAATGTCGAGCTGGTCGCAAACTCTCTTTACTTCTGCTTCGTTTTCTTCGGGTGTGTCATAGTAAAGGTGAGCACCTACGAAATATGCTTCGATGTTCATGCCGAGCTCGTCTGCCTTTGCTCTGATTTGTCTTGCATATTCCTTCTGTTCTTCAAGTGTAGGATTCTGACCCATCTTCATTTCGATAAAGTCGATTGTGTCAAAACCCATTTCCTTTGCCTTTGCAACACAGTCAAGCTGTGTCATTTTTCCTTTTGAAATGTACTGCTGGAATGAGTATGAACTTACTGAAACTTTCATTTTAGTTTTCCTCCATTATCTTGTTGAGATAATCTATTGCAATCTTAATGTCTCTTGCAGGGTTGTCGCCTACTTCTCTTTCGATAGTTAAGAAGCCCTTGTATCCAACTTCTTCAAGTGCCTTGAGGTAATGGATATAGGGAACGCTGCCCTGTCCGAGAGGTACTTCTTCGTAATGCTTTGATTCAAGAATTTCCTGAGGAATCGGATGAACTGCACCGTAGAGGTATTCGGGGTTTGCGTGCTTTAACTTTACGCCGTCCTTTGCGTGTGTATGTACGATATAGTCCTTGAGGTTATGTACGGCAACAACGGGTGCATCACCTGTAACCATAACGAGGTTTGCAGGGTCAAGGTTTACTGCAACACCCTTGGAATCAAGTGTATCAAGGAAAGCCTTTAATGTTGCACTTGTTTCGGGACCTGTTTCGATAGCAAAGTGAGAGCCGATGGAGTCTGCATATCTCGAAAGCTCAAAGCAGGCTTCCTGCATAACCTTGAATCTGTCGTGATTCGGATCTTCGGGAACAACGCCGATATGAGTTGTAACGATGTCTGTTTCGAGTTCCTTTGCAAGGTCGAGAATTCTCTTGGACTTTTCAACAAGCTCGGGATTCTTTTCCTTGTGACCGAAGCCCTGACCGAGGTCGCCGCAGATTGCGGAGAATACAAGACCGTTGTCCTTAACGTACTTAAGGAGTTCTTTTCTCTTGTCGCCAACGAGATTTTCGGGGGAATTTTCACCCTTTGTGCAGTACATCTGAATGCCTTTTGCACCGATGTCAGCTGCTGCCTTGATAGCATCACGTGTGGGAAGTCTGAAGGAGTCAACGATTACGCCTATTGGAAACTTATACATTTAATTTTCTTCCTTTCTTTTTAAAGCATTCTCTTGCTTTTAATCCAATCTCATTATATAATATAATTGTGCTGAAATCAAGACAAAATTGTGCCATCTAATAAAATAATATTGCTTTTTTGAGGTTTTTTATGATTGATATCAAATACGAGCATCATCTGATGCCCAATCCCGACCTTCCATTCATATTTCACACCGACATTTGCATTCACAATAAAAGCGGAACTGCAAACTGGCATGAAAACATCGAATTTCTCTATTGCGTACACGGTGAAGGAAACGTAACTTGCGACACGGCAAACATCTATATGAACAAAGGAGATACGGTAATCATTAACGCAAGACAGCTCCACGCCGTAAGCTCCGACTCAGATGTCAAGTATCACTGTCTGATTATCGACAAATCCTTCTTCAAGGATAACGGAATCGACGTTGAAGATCTGACCTTCAAGCAGCACATATGCGACATCAAAACGGGAGCTCATATTGAAAAAATATCAGAGTTTTTTACATTCGATAAAAGCCTTTTTTCGGTCGCTGAAACACGTCTTGCCGTACTCGATTTTATTGTATACATCTGCAAAAACTTCTCTGTTCAAAGCAAAAATGAAACAAAAAAAATCTCAAAAAGCCACGCCGCAGTTCTTGATGCAGTAGAGTTTATAAACACAAACTTTACGCAAAAGCTCACGCTTGAAGAGTTATCCGCAAAAGCGGGCTTTTCAAAATACCATTTTTCCCGAATTTTCAAGGAAAACACGGGATTTACCGTAATCGAGCACATAAATGCAATACGTTGCGAAAATGCAAGGCATCTGCTTCGCGAAACACAAAAGCCGATATCTGAAATATGCTTTGAATGCGGCTTTGACAGTCCGTCGTATTTCGCCAAGGCTTTTTCGAAGCTTTTCGGTCTTTTGCCCTCAGAGTACAGAAAAAAGCACTCAAGACACTAGCTTTGTTTTTTGTGGCACGTGCCTTTTCAGTATTCCGACGGCGTCGTCAAAATACGGTTTATTTGACGACAAGAGCAGCAACATTGCGTTTGATATACAAAATGAAGCGAAGGCCCTTATTGCAACACCGCACGCAGTTTGCCCGATTCCGTATGTCACAAGGTAACAAACGGCAGTACACATAAGGGATGTTCCGATATAACCGAACATTTCCTTATAAAAGCCTGTGCTTTTCATAGAAAATCCGTACTTATACAGCACCCTCACCTCACCGCAAAGCGGCACAAGGACCGTCGAGAGTGCCGTGCCGAGAAACACGCCTGCGACCCCCATTTTTCCGACAAACAATACAGAAAGCACAAGATTTGCCGCCGCCCTGAGAATCGGGATGTGGCGGCTTTCTTTAAAAAGGCCGTAGGTGCTGACAAAAATCTGCACAGGGTCTCTGATGCAGGAAAAGTAAAAGCTTGATACAATCACAAGCATCTCAGCTTCGCCAAACAGCATATCCTCACCCAGCCAGAGCTTTATAAAGGGATTCAAGGTGCATACAATAACGCAGGTTCCCACCGTAAGAAGCCAGAAGTTTATAAAATACAGCCGCCGCATAACGTTTTCGCTTTTTCTTCCTCTGTCACCCGCCCCGAGGTTTCCGACGCTTGCAGAAACTGCATTTATCGCAACATCAAAGAATGCCGCAACCGTTCCTATGACAAGGGCATAGTTTGAGTATTTTCCCATGCCCGAAAGACCGACAAAGTATGTAAGAAGCAGGCTGTCGGTGCTTCTTGACAAAACGCCTCCTATCTTATGCCACATGAGCGCCTTTACGTTTGTGTAGAGGCTTTTTTTATACTCTTTCGTCACCCTCATGCCGAGTGCAAGGCAGGGATAATTTTTATCGGCATATCTGTTTATGATTATATCCTCAACTGTCAGCACAAGTATCCTGCAGGCAAGATACATAATATAATTGCCCGTAGTCACAAGCACAACGCTCTGAATTACAAGTGCCGCAATGCTGAATATACTCCTGACAAGCGTCACAACATACATCCTTTGGTCACAGACAACCAAGGTACATTTTGGAGTCAGCAGATGCGACACCGCACTATGCAGCACAAACAGCAGATAAGCCGACATTATAATCTTCATATCAAGCTCGGTCCGTACCAGTCTGTATAGCAGAGGCATTGCCGCAAGGCAAAGAACCGTACTTACCGACGCCACAATCCTGCTAAAACGAGAATAATATGCAACAATTGCCGACACCTGATATTCATCCTCATCGGCAAGCGGCTTATAAAGCGACTGTGCGATTGCCGCCCCCATTCCAAGCTCGCACAGCGAGACAACTGAGAAAATGTTGCCGAAAAATCCGCCGAGGCCAAGGTACTCACGACTCAGGCACTTTACAAATATGCTTCTTCCCGCAAAGCTTGTTACAACCCCCACAAGCCTTCCGATTATACTGAAAACTAAGTTTCTCTGGGACATCCTTGTTCTGCCAAGATTATTATACAAATTATCACCCCGATGTAACACAAGTTTATTCGGGGATTTATCATCATATGACAAAAAAGCTCCCGACCTTATGGTCGGGAGCCTTAAAAGCTATTGCTATTTCACTTAAGAGTGAGAATCGGGAAGGAAGTTGTCGTCATAATCTGTAAAGATCATGTCTTCGCCGCCGTTTACAACGATGATGATGTATTCAGCAACGGGAAGAGCATCTTCGCCTTCTGCATTTTCGGATGCATATACATATGCCTTAACATATTCTGCATATTCTGTGCCGTAAGCTTCTTTTCTGTTAAGAACCTTTTCGTTGTAGCACTTGAATTCCTTGGATGCATTTGCAATTGCTTCGATACCTGCGAGCTTGAATTCGCCCTTAGTAACAGCATCTTCGCCTGCCTTAGCACTTGTGAGTACAGAGATTACTGTATCGGAAGTGATTTCATAGTAGAGAGCTGTACCGTAGATGGGATCATCGCTGCTGTCAACTGTGAGCTTGAATTCTTCACCGTCGAGTGCAAGTTCGTCGCCTACATATCTGAAGTCATCAATAAATACTTCGAGGTCTTCTCCGCAGCAGATTGTTTCATCATCGATAGCATTTTCGATTGCTTCAACGGGAACAAAGCCGATGTAGCTTTCGTCTGCGTCATATTCTGTGATGTAAACAAGACCTGCACTTACAGATGTATCGATTGTGCCGAGAACGTCGCCGTCTTCGTCAACCATTGCGGACTTGATTTCGATAATCTTGCCGTTTTCAACTGCATCGGGAAGGCTTCTTGCCTTAGCGTCGTAGTTTTCACCGGGAACGTTTTCTTCAACTTCGCCTGTGTAGGGATTGAAGAGCTTGTAGTAATGTCTGTAGTTGTCCTTATCGTCAACTGCAATATCGGAATCAGCTACGATTCTCCAGCCGTTCTTGATGCCCTTTGTTTCGAATTCAAAGTCTTCAGTTTCAGCATAGAGGAGAACGAGGTCAGCCTTGATCTTGGAATCAGGATCGCCCTTGAGAACATACTGAATGTTGGAAAGCTCGCTTTCAACTGTACCCTTGAAGGTAGAAGCATCAAATTCGAGGTATTCAACATCGTTATCTTCATTTGTAACTGTATTCTTGATGATAATTCTTGTGTTACCAGTGATATTGAAGTACTTGATAATTTCGCCGTTTACATCAAAGGGATCGCCGAGGAGTGAGCTTCCGCCTTCGTCAACGAGCATATAGCGGGTACCTGCAACCTTCTTGATGAAACCTGTAACTTCCATATCAAGGTCCATACCGAACTGCTTATTATTATCTTCTTCAACAAGTGTTGTGCTGTCTGAGTTTACGCCAACGTAGTTTCCTTCATCGTCTTCTGCGTGGAGGAGAGGAATGAGTGCATACTGACCGTCGGAGTTAACCTTAACCTTACAGAGCTTATCTACATAAGCCATGTAACCGTTCTGACCCTTGATTGCTGTGAGGTCATATTTACCGTCAACATAACCTGCATCGAGTTCAGGGTACATTTCTTCTGTATCGAGAGGCAAGTAAGAAACCTTACCGTTGAAGTATACCTTTGCATACTGAACAGCGTCGCCGAGCTTTGCATCGAATACGCTCTTTGTGAATGCTTCGTCGTTTTCATCACTTACGGGAATTGCGAGTTCATCGAGACCGAAGGAGATGGAAGCATCTTCAATGTGGTCATACCAGAGTACGCAGTTCTGGCCAAAGCACTTGAATGCATAGATATCAAAGATTTCACCAACAGAAGCCTGACTTGTAAGTGCAGGGAATGTATTACCTGCAGACCAGCTGGGAAGTGTGAAGAAGTCGTGGCTGGTAGGTGTTATGAGATGATACTGCTCATAGAGATTGGAACCATCATCGAATTCTTCAACTGCTCTGTAAACATATGCAGAGGAGAATGTTGTGGAGTCAATCTTAACCTGACCGTGAACAGGCTTTGCCTGGGAAATATAACCGTTATAGGGCTTAACAGCTGCAATAACTTCAATCATATTAGCTGCAGGATTGAGGTAAGCAACAACCATGTCGCCGTCTTCAAACTTTGCACCGCCGATTTTTGCATCGTTATAGTAAATAACGGGCTTGAAGCTTACATCAATATCAGAACCCTTAACGGACTTCTGAACAGGCTTATTGCCTTCCATGTCAACGTTGAAGTACTTGCCGTCATCGCCGTCCATGAAACCGTATGTACCGGGCATGTAGTGTGCATATTCATAAATGCCGTCGCCGTCAACGTCGAAGAACTTGAGCTTATAAGCACCTCTGGAGTAAACTCTTATGAGGTTTGCAAGCATATCTTCAGCTGTGTCAACAGGCTTTGTTGTATCTACATAGTAGGAATATGTACCCTTTTCCATGTCGAGGCACTTGAGATCAACGAGCTTTACGTTCTTTTCATTTCTGAGAGCGTATCTTGTGCCTTCGCTCATGTCGGGAGTATATTCAGGCTTAAGGTAGGAGTAGGGAGCGTCAAAGAAGTAAATCTTTTCGTTGCCTACTGTGAGGTAACCTTCAGTCTTTTCATAATCGCTGTAGCTGTCCTTCTTAGAACCTGTTGTGTAGTAATAGTAGTCAGAGCTTGTCTTTGCATCAACATATGTGTAAGCTGCTGCGGATGTTTCAAGAACCTTATGAGAACCGTTCATGAAATAAACCTTATCAAGCTTTGTCTGACCGTTTTCTTCCATAGTTGTATAGAAAACTTCTACTCCGCGCATGATGTAATCATCAGCCGCACCGGAAAGACCTGTGGAAGCAAATTCGCAGTAGATCTGCTGAAGTGCTTCATCTTCATCTGCAGCCACGAGCTGAAGCATATCAACTTCGTAGTCATCGCAGAGAGGAATATATTCGTTGGAAGCTTCGCTGTCGTTGAATGCGTACTTGGGAGTAGCACGAACTTCGAAGTTACCGTACTCAACATCGTATACGTCTTCAGCGAGAGTTACATTTTCTTTCTTTGTGACAACAACTCTTTCGCCGTCACCAACTGTCTTGAGAAGCTTTGTTGTCTTTTCCTTTGCTGTTTCTGCAAAGAATGTGTTGTAGAGAATTACAGCAACGTCGCCTCTTGTAAGCTTTGTTGTGTAGTTAACTACAGAATCAAGACCTTCATCAAGTCCGAGTTCTTCAGCCTTATCAATATAAGTGAAAGGATAGATGTAGGATTCGTCTTCAAAACCGAGTGCACGAACAACCATTGTGTAAGCATCCTGAAGAATGATACCGCCCTTGGGGTTGAAGGTTGTTGCACTTGTACCCTTGATAATGCCCATACCGTTTGCCCATGAAACATAGCTGAAATATGTGCTGTCATCAAGGTCTGTAAAAGGTGTTGAGTTAGAGCCGCCTTCAAGAGACTTGCCCTGCTTCATAAGTCTGTAAACGAAAGCAGCCATCTGCTGACGAGTTACATGTTCCATAGTTCCGAACTTTGTTTCAGAAACGCCTTTGGCAACGCCAAGACCGTTAAGAAGTGAAACTGCATCGGAAAGTGTTTCGTTCTTTTCGTCATCGACATCTGTGAACGGTGTAGTTGCTGCAAAGGATGCAACTGCGAGTACGCATGCAAGCATTACTGCAACTATTGCGGTAGCAAGAAATTTAAAATTTCTCATGTTGTTACCCCTTCCTAATTTTTTTGCTCATAAATAGAGTAATTTACATGTTATATTCTACAACACTATTGTTTTTTTTGCAAGTCTTTTTTTATTTTGTAACACAAATGTAACATGTGCGGAGTGCCTCCGCCGGCAGCGCACGGGGCAACTTTATTTTTAACAGGTCTCAGGGGTCGGTTTGCATGCTGTCCGCATGACTTATAAACACAAATTTCCCTGCCATCGGCGTTTGATGGCAGGGAAAGGTTATTTAAGCGACATCTAAGGTCTGTTTGTTGCGAATATATATCGTGCGTTGCCAGCGGGGGTTTCCCGCCAAACCGTTTGAGGCAGTCAAACCCCGACTGCCTCAAACAACAATAGTATTAATATCAATAATTCAGGTAGAGTGCCTCCGCCGGCAGTGCACGGGGCAGCTCTTTTTTTAACAGGTCTCAGGGGTCGGTTTGCATGCTGTCCGCATGACTTATAAACGCAAATTTTCCTGCCATCGGCGTTTGATGGCAGGAAAAGGTTATTTAAGCGACATCTAAGGTCTGTTTATTGCGAACATATATCGTGCGTTGCCAGCGGGGGTTCCCCGCCAAACCGTTTGAGGCAGTCAAACTCCGACTGCCTCAAACAACAATAGTATTAATATCAAAAATTCAGGTAGAGTGCCTCCGCCGGCAGCGCACGGGGCAGCTCTATTTTTAACAGGTCTCAGGGGTCGGTTTGCATGCTATCCGCATGACTTATAAACACAAATTTCCCTGCCATCGGCGTTTGATGGCAGGGAAAGGTTATTTAAGCGACATTTAAGGTCTGTTTATTGCGAACATATATCGTGCGTTGCCAGCGGGGGTTCCCCGCACGTGCGTTTGCCAGCGGGGGTTCCCCTCACGTGCGTTTGCTGTCGGGCTTTCCCGACAAAAAGGCTCCGACCCTGAGGTCGGAGCCCACTAATTAACTTAAGTTGTTAATTAATTATGCATCGAGAGCTGCGTTTTCGTTAGCGTTTACAACAACGATAATGAATTCAGCTACTGCATTTGTTTCGCCTTCTTCGTATTCTGTAGCGTCAACAGATACGTAAGCCTTTACATAGTCAGCATACTTTGTTACATAGTTGCCGTTTCTGTCTTCAGCCTTTTCGTTGTAGCAGAGAACGTCCTTCTTAGCTGCTGCAACTGCGCTCATGCTGGAGAGGCTCATCTGGCCCCACTGCCACATAGAATCTGTGTTAGAGTAGTTGATTACGGAAACAACAGTATTCTTATCGTAGTCAATGAAGTTGCCGGGGATTGTTTCGCCGTAGATATCAGTAACAGCTGTGTCAGCGTTATCTTCTACCCAAGTGTCGATTGCATCCTTGTTAACTTCGTCGCCGTTGTAAGGAACAACTGTGAAGTAACCTTCAGCTTCATCAACTTCGCCGATCCATACGAGGTTAGCTGTGCTGATAGCACCCTTCTGGTACTTAGCCTTTGTATCTTCAACCTGACCGTCAACGAGTTCGATGATTGTGCCGTCTTCGAGAGCGTCTGTGAGTCTGGAAGCCTTGCTTTCAGATCTTACGGAAGCTACGTCGTAAACCTTAGCACCTGTGTAAGGATCATAGAGTTCGTAGTAGAGTCTCCATTCGCCTTCTTCATCCTGGCCGATGTCGTAGTTAGAAACGATTCTGTAACCGTTCTTGTCAGCCTTACCTGCAAATGCGAGGTCTGTTGTTTCAGCGTAGAGAACAACGAGGTTTTCTCTAACTTCGCTATCAACGTTGTTAGAAACGATAGCCTGCATGTTTGTGAGAACTACTTCTTCGTCGAGAGACTTCTTGAAGGAAGAAGCATCGTATTCAACGTAGTCGTATTCATCCTTATCTTCATCGTATACTCTGATGATGATCTTTGTGTAGGACTTGAAGTCAACATCTCTGTCGAAGCCGATGTCAAATCTGGAACCAGCTACCTTCTGGATTGTGCCTTCGCCGAGATCAGCGTAAACCTGATCGCCGTCCTTACCTTCGTCGCTAGAAGTACCGAGAACTTCGATATCTGTAGGAATAGCTTCGGATACTACATCATCATCTTCGTCAAATACGTCAGCAGAGAGAGGAGTGATTGTGTAGAGGTTATCCTTAACTGTGTATGTGCAGAGCTTGTTGAGGAATTCATCAGCGATTGCAGAACCGTCTGTTACGAAAGGAGCTACATCTTCGTCGAGTTCAACCTGAACATACTTAGCTGTGCCGTCAACCCATGCATATACGTAGAATACTTCGTTTTCAGCATCGGGATTGAAGGGAGCTTCCTTAACATCCTTAATGTCTGTGGGGATGATGAGGTTTTCTGTGAACTTAGAAACTGTGTCGATTTCGTCGTGGAAGAGAACTACACCGTCGTAGATGTAAAGTTCAATTGCTTCGTCTTCATCGAGAGCTGCTGTTGTGAAGAGATCGCTATCTTCTGCAACAACCTGCTTGTATTCATCAGCGTCGAATACGATTTCTTCGGGAAGGAAGTTAGCAACCTTAGTCCAAGCGCTTACGCCGTCAACCTTGTCGCCGTTACCAAGTGTAAGAGTACCAGTACCCTTCTTGAAGTTAGCGATTGTGTCAACTGTGGGCTTAAGAACTGCAGCAACCTTAACGAGTTCGAGGTCGTAGCTGAAGTAACCGATTACATAGTCTTCGTCAGCGAATTCTTCGCCGAGAACTGTAGCGCCGTTTGTGTAAACTTCGAGGAAGCCGAGTTCGTTAACTTCGAATTCATCGTAATCCTGGAAGTATTCTTCATCATCAGTGAATACCTGGAAGATGAAGTAAGGCTTGTAGTTGATATAGTCATAGAGACCGTCGCCGTCTACATCGTAGAGGTCAGCTTCGTAAAGACCATCGTAGTAAACCTGTTCGAAAGTAGCAACAAGTTCTTCAGCCTGTGCTGTGTAGAAACCTGTTTCATCGTAGGAGTTGTCAACGATGGGAAGGTCATATGCAGCTGTGTAGATGTTTGTTTCATCCTTTGTTTCCATTTCGAAAGCAACAGCTGTGAGGTTCTTGCTGTTTCTGATGTCATACTTGCCTTCAGCATCAGCATCTGTAGGATATGTTTCGTTTGCATATGCATAAGGTGCATTGTAAACGTAGATATCTTCGCCGTCAGCGATGAGCTTACCGGAGAGAAGCTTAGCTTCTGTACCAGCGTAGTAGCTTTCTTCCTTGTTTGTGGAAACTTCGCCGAGCTTGATGTCTGTAACAGTCTTCTTTGTCATGTTGCAATCAGCAAAGAGAACCTTTTCGATGTCGTTGTCGTCATCGAGAGTTACGAACATTGTGAATTCGCCGAGGAAGTAGTCGTTGAGTTCAGCTGCTTCCATGCCGAGGTCTTCAGCTGCAATGTATGCATAGCTGGGAGCATCTGTAGCGTCTTCTTCTTCTTCGATCTTTTCAAAGTAGATAGCGTCATAACCGAGGTCATATGTTGCTTCGGAATCAGCTGTCTGGTAGTTAGGAGTAGCAACTGCCTTGTATGTTGTTTCAACAACGTCGAAAGCTTCTTCGCAGAGTCTGTCGTGTGTTGTTGTTTCGATGAAGTAGAGTTCATCGTTAACTGTCTTGAGCTTTGTTACTACCTTTTCTTCGCCTGTTTCAGCAAAGAATGCGTTGTAAAGAAGGATAGCCATATCGCCTCTTGTGAGTTCGTCAGTGTAACCAACGCTGGAAGCGAGACCGTTGTCGAGCTCTACATTATCCTGTTCAGCAACTTCGATGTGGCCGAAGGGGTAGATGAGCTGTTCTTCTTCTTCCCAACCGAGAGCTCTAACGAGCATTGCATAAGCTTCCTGAAGCTTGATGCCGTCCTTGGGAGCGAATGTTGTTTCGGACTTACCGTTTACGATACCTTCAGCGTTAGCCCATGCAATTGCATAATTGTAAGTGGGATCTTCAAGGTCTGTAAACTTTGTGCCGTTAGCTGCACCTGCGGGTGCATCCTTGCCGCCCTTCATAAGTCTGTAAACAAAGAGAGCGAACTGCTGACGTGTAACGAGTTCATCTGCACCGAATGTTGTTTCAGATGTACCCTTAGCCACGCCCATGTAGCTGAGAAGGTCAACAGCCTTAACGAGAGTTTCGTTCTTAGCGTCAACATCCTCGAACTTTGTTGTTGCAGCGGATGTGGAGAAAGCTACGGAGCTTACAACCATCATAACTGCAAGAACGAGTGTGAGAAACTTCTTAAAGTTTTTCATTTGAGTTACCTCCTGTAAAGATATTTTTTGTATAGCAAAACCTTTGGAGTTTTGTTACAATGCTATCATAATACAAGTGTTATTTTTTTGCAATACATTTTTTTGAAGTGTAACATAACTGTAACACACGGGGAGTCCCCGCTGACAATTCACGGGCTGGTTCCGCAAGAAAACAAGCCTTCGGTGTCGCTTAACGAACACCGTTTGCGTTGCATAAACGCAACAACGCAAACTCAGGAGCAAAACGGGGGTTAAAAAAGCACCGCTTTAAATTCACTTGTACCAATCAAAAGGATTAGCCGGTTATTTTCCTTTTGTGACTACATTATACCATTTTTATATGCAGCTTACAATAACAGCAAGGTTACAGGTAGATTACAGTAATGTTACAGCCGATTTTTGACCCTTCAGATCATCAGCCGACACATTTTTCGGTTTTCTACCTATTTATTATATATAATGTATAATGCACTTTTTTGATACATCTGTTATCTTATAAACGCAATTTCGCCGATGTCGTTGTTTGACATCGGGGAAAAATT
>JAZQAK010000061.1:0-4442 GCA_045545175.1 Feifaniaceae bacterium | reverse complement strand
TGTGAGTGTTTCGCCGTTCATTTCAGCATCAATTCTGCCAATCCAAAGTTCAATTTTCTTTTCTTCTGTGGTGAGTGTAACCTTTCTTTCGGTGCCGTCCCAATCAACAGCTGCGCCAAAGGCTTCTGTTATAACTCTGACAGGTACAAGCGTCACACCCTCGCCGACAACATAGGGTGTTTCAACCGTTACGTCTTCTCCATTGATATTAAGGGTACTGTCGCCCACCTTAAAGGATATTTCTACAGGCTCTTGCATGTTTGAAGCAGAGCCGTAACACGAAAGCAAAAATGCAAAAATAAATGTTAAAACCGCAAGTTGTTTCTTCATATCTGAATCCTCCGTTCACAAATATTGTATATCAAAACAAATATGCTGTCAATCAACCATTGGTTTACTTTGAAGCTAATGAAAAATCGGGCGGATGCCCGATTTTTTATATTTAAAAAGAATAAATGTCAATTTCGTTTGCCTTTTTATTCAAAGACATAACATAAATCACATTGTTGTTTAGAGAATAGTCGAACACTTCTCCTCTTAACTTCGTTTTCTCAATTTCATTCAACATGCTGTCAAAAATAACACAAAAATATGAACCACGTACACTTTGCATTACCGCAACCACACTCTCGTCTTTTGTAACAAAAGGAGTATTTAAAAAGCGGTCTTTGGAACAACATTCAGCATCAACTGTATTCTTTAACATATCAAGCTTAATCAATTTGCTTGAAAGCCAGCCATTTTGCACCGCAAAACACTTTTCATCAGAAAAACTATTTAGTCCATAATTGTTTATACCGTCAAAAAACTTTAATCTATCTGTATTTAAACTATACTTGTTAATAATGTTGCCTTTACTGTCGATTGATAGAATTGCATCCTTCGAGGTTACTACAATGTAAGAATTTTCGTTGTTTGGATTATTTCTGTTCTCTAACAAAGAAAACGTTGTATGTCCAATATCTACACATTTTTTAACATTTCCATCAAAATCACAAATCAAAAGATTTTTATCTGTAGAAACAAAAACGCAGTCATTACTTATAATAAAATTGGCAAAACGAATATTATCGCTATAACTGTTGAGTACATTCCCCTTGTTGTTCGTCCAAACAAGTGATTTTGCATCTCCTGCATACGTCGTTGTAACAAAATTGCCGTTGGGCATACTGTTTACGTCTACAATTGCTGAATCAAACACTTTTTCCCATTCAAAAGTTCCATTAGAATCATAAACGCAGAGCTTATGAACTTTATTATCACAAACGCTAAAAGCAAAACAACCGCCGATAGCACGTAGTGTTTTACAATTGACAACGCCATCAATAACAGCAAACGGCTTTACATTAAAATCAACATCAATTTTCATTATCTTCGATTTAACAATCTCGTGATTGATTACCTCATCAGCAAATGCAAAATAGCAGTTGCCGTTTTCGTCAAATATAAGTTTTGATAAATAGTTATTATATGGAAAAGTGCAAATTTTCTTAAGCTTCATATAGCCCTCTCAAAATCATAATGACATTTTCGTACACAATGATTATAACAAAATCATATGTTGTTGTCAAACATCCATCAAAACGCAACTTTTTAACACTTTATTCTCTGATTTGTATTGACAAGTCTCAGTTTACGATATATAATAATGTCGTAAAAAGTAAATAGTCTTATCAAGAGTGGCTGAGGGAACAGGACCTATGACGCCCGGCAACCTACCGAAAAGGTAAGGTGCTACTTCCTGCGTAGGCGAAAGTCTATGGAAGATGAGTTGATGCAAACTGCTCTTGATAAAAGTCGAGGGCAGTTTTTTTGACCCTCATCCGTCACTTCGTGACACCTTCCCCCAAGGGAAGGCTTAGAAAAAGCAACAAACACTCCAACACAAAGGAAGGTAAAATTATGAGCAAGATTTTATTTACATCGGAATCCGTAACAGAAGGACATCCCGACAAAATATGCGATGCTATTTCCGATGCGATTCTTGATGCGTATCTCGAACAGGACCCCATGTCAAGAGTTGCCTGCGAAACAATGGCAACAACAGGTCTTATACTTATTAGCGGTGAAATCACATCAACTGCCGACGTTGACGTACAAAAGATTGCAAGAGAAACAGTCAGAAGAATCGGTTACGACAGAGCAAAATACGGTTTTGACTGCGACACCTGTGCAGTCATCAGCGCAATTCACGGTCAGAGCCCCGACATTGCAATGGGCGTAAACAAAAGCCTTGAAGCAAAGGAAGGCGACGATTCAAGATTTGACATAGGTGCAGGCGACCAAGGCCTTATCTTCGGCTATGCGTGCGACGAAACAAAAGAGCTTATGCCTCTTCCCATTTCCCTTGCACACAAGCTTGCACAGAAGCTTACAGCCGTAAGAAAGACAGGCGTTCTTCCCTATCTCAGAGCCGACGGCAAGACACAGGTTACCGTTGAATACAACGACGGTATACCTACAAGGATTGATGCTATCGTTATTTCTTCCCAGCACGATGCGGCAGTTGAGCTTTCACAAATTCGTGAAGATTTAATCAGAGAAGTTATCACTCCCACAATCGACGCTTCTCTCATGGACGAAAACACAAGAATTTACATCAACCCCACAGGCAGATTTGTTATCGGCGGTCCCAACGGCGACACAGGCCTTACGGGCAGAAAGATTATCGTTGACACCTACGGCGGTTATGCAAGACACGGCGGCGGTGCTTTCTCAGGTAAGGACCCGACAAAAGTTGACAGAAGTGCGGCATATGCTGCAAGATACGTTGCAAAGAACGTAGTTGCGGCAGGTCTTGCTAAAAAGTGCGAGGTTCAGATTGCATATGCTATCGGTGTTGCAAAACCCATTTCCGTTCTTGTTGACACCTTCGGTACAGCAACAGTTTCGGAAGGCAAGATTTCTGCGGCAGTTTCAAAGGTATTTGACCTCAGACCTGCGGCTATAATTGAAATGCTTGATTTGAGACGTCCTATTTACGAACCCCTTTCTTCATACGGTCATCTCGGCAGAGAAGATCTGAATGTGGTATGGGAAAAGACAGACAAGGCAGACGCACTCAAGGCGGCTGTGGCTGAATTATAATTTTTCGGGTGCAAAAACACACCATACCTCATCAGTCACTTCGTGACAGCTTCCCCTCAAAGGGGAAGCCTTTTATTAAATACACGCGGAGGAACAGAAAATGGCACTTATCGTAAGAGAAGAACAGTACGAAAACTACGGCAAGGTTCTTTACATAGCGAACGGCAAGCAGGAAATGAGAGTAACTCTTGACCTGGGTCCCAGAGTTATCAGTTACAACTTAATCGGATACAAAAATATGTTCTGCAACGACCTTATCAGAGAGTCAAACATGACTGACAAGGAATTTTGCGACATCTACGGCGAAGGAAAGACTTGGTACTTATACGGCGGTCACAGATTTTGGATAAGTCCCGAAGACTACTCCACATACTACCCTGACAACGACCCTGTTGAATACACAAGAAACGGCAACGTATTTACTTTTACTCCCCCTGCTCAGGAAGTAAGAGGCTGGCTTTGTCAGGTTGAAATCACCTTTGACGAAGAAGAAGCAAAAGCATCGGTACGCCACATACTTACAAACAAGTCGGCACAAGAAAAGACGGGCTCTATCTGGGCATTATCCGTGACAGCGGCAGGCGGCAGAGCAATTATGGAGCAGTCAAAAACCGAAACAAACTTTCTTCCCAACAGAACCTTTGTTATGTGGGACTACACAAACCCTGCCGACAAAAGATTTTATGTAGACAAGAACTATTATGCACTTCAGCAAGATGTAAATTGCGACGGTCCTTTCAAGATTGGTGTAAACAACACAAAGGGCAGTGTAATCACAGTCAACAACGGATGTATTTTCAAAAAGACAAACAACCATGTACAGGATGCGGAATACCCCGACGGCGGCTGCTCAACAGAGCTTTATACCTGTCATTTTATGCTTGAGGTTGAATCACTCTCACCGCTTTATACACTAAAACCCGGCGAAAGTGCAGAACACACGGAATGTTGGGAACTTATCCCGGAAAAATCGACAAATCTTGACGAGGTTGTAAAGTTCTTGTAATTTTGGTCGAATTTTGCAGAAAAAAAGCATTTATGAACTTTGCTTTTCTCGTTTTTTCTCGTGCTTACTCTCGATTTTAAATAATTTTGTCAGAGTTGCACAAGTTAAGGCTTGAAAATTTGGGGAAATAACATCTTTTCTTTTTCATATTTTTTTGATATTATAATATATGTTAAAATAAAGTAGTGCGTAGAAATACGCGATATTTGTGTTTATTTATTAGGAGGTTATAAACAAATGGCAAGTGTATCACTTAAGCACATCTTCAAGAGATATCCCGGCGGCGTTACAGCTGTTAGCGATTTCTGCCTTGAAATCAAAGACAAGGAATTCATCATTCTCGTAGGTC
>JAZQAK010000060.1:0-112884 GCA_045545175.1 Feifaniaceae bacterium | reverse complement strand
CCGTTGTAGTATCCGCAGTTCTGACATACCTTATGAGGTACTGTAAGTTCGTGACACTGGGGGCACTTAACGAGTGTAGGAGCACTAAGCTTCCATACGCTGGAACGTCTCTTGTGTTTTCTCTGTTTTGATGTTTTGTTCTTCGGTACTGCCATTTTAAGACACCTCCTTGTGACGCTATTATAATAAATTTTTTAAAATTGCTAATCTCGGATCCGGTTCTTTTTCAGGACAATCACACTTGCCTTCGTTAAGATCCTTACCGCATTTCGGGCATAAACCCTTACAATCATCTTTGCACAAGACCTTCATAGGAGCACTTGTTATAACTGCAAATTCAGCAATTTCATCAAGGTCGATCATATAATCTTCTGCAAGAATCATTGAATTGTCATCCTGATTCTCATATTCGGTGACAACATAATTTTCCGTGTCTATCGGGATATCAAGAACAACGCCCTTGGTGCAACGAGCACAGCCTGTCTCAAAACGTACCGTCGCATGAGTGGTGAGAACGACCATTCCTGCCCTATTGGAAAGATTTGCTGCCACTTCAATCGGAGTTTTAAACGGATATTCACCCCAGAATTCACAATCCGAAAGATCAAGAGAAAAAGTATAGTCAGAAGACAAACCTTCATTTTTAAAAATTTTCTCTGCATTTATCCGCATAAATTACCTCACAATGACGCCTAATATTATATATATAATATTTCAATTTGTCAACTACTTTTATTCTACTGTTACAGATTTTGCAAGATTTCTCGGTTTATCTATATCACAACCCTTGTAAAGAGCAACATAATATGCAATAAGCTGTAACGGTACAATCGTAGGAATCGGCAAGAACATCTCTTCAAAATCAGGCAGTTCTATTACGCTTGAAATGCCTTCAAAAAGTTTTCTGTCCGATTTCTTACATACAGTCCAGACCTTACCCTGTCTTGAACAAACCTCATTTACGTTACTTGCAAGTTTCTCAGCAAGATAACTCTGTGTTGAAACCGCAACGGTCGGTGAAACCTCATCTATCAACGAGATAGGACCGTGTTTAAGTTCACCTGCAGAGAACGCCTCACTGTGAATATATGATATTTCTTTAAGTTTAAGAGAACCTTCAAGTGATAACGCAGAATCAATACCTCTTCCTATAAAGAACACGTCTTTCGCCTCATACAGTTCTTTAGCACATTTTTCGCACATCGACGTATCATCAAGTATTTTCTGCACAACGTCAGGCACATTTTTGAGCTGTATAAGTTTTTCAGCAAGTTCTCTTTCAGATATATATCCTCTTATAAAAGCAAGCTGAAGAGCAAGTAAATGGATGTTAGCAAGCTGAGCAGAGAACGCTTTTGTAGTAGCCACTGAAATTTCAGGACCTGCCGCAGTATAAATCATAATATCCGCTTCTCTTGCTACTGATGAACCAAGTACGTTGACTATTGCAAGTACGGGAAATCCTCTGTTCTTCGCAAGTCTCATCGCCGCAAGTGTATCTGCCGTTTCACCGCTCTGTGATATAGCAACAACAAGGTCACCCTCACCCATTACGGGGTTTCTGTATCTGAACTCACTTGCAGCCTCAACCGTAACTTCAACACCGCAAAGTGATTCTATCATATATTTCGCCGTAACGCCTACGTAGTTTGCGCTGCCGCACGCTACAACCACTATACGCTTGGTATGTCTTAAAATTTCGTTGAACTTTTCCGCATTATCAAACATAATGTGGCTATCAACAATATATTTGTTAAACACATTGTTGAGCACCGATGGAGTGTCGTAAATCTCTTTAAGCATAAAATGCTTAAAACCGCCTTTTTCGGCACTGTCAGCATCCCAGTCGGCAACTTTAAGTTCCCTGTCAATGGGCTGCTTGTCAAGGTTGTAAATTTCAACGTTATTTTCGGTAATAACAGCTATCTCATCTTTTTCAAGCAAGTAATATTCTTTGGTATATTTGAGAAGTGCCGTCATATCCGAAGCAATGAAATTTTCACCTGTGCCTTTACCTATAAGAAGCGGGCTTTCCTTACGTATAGCATAAATACGGTCATTTTCATTATGACAAATTATCGCAAGAGCATATGAACCGTTAAGCACAGAAACAGCTGTTTTGAGTGCTTCAAACATATCACCGCTCTTCGTATAATACTTATCAACAAGATGTGCAACAACCTCAGTATCAGTATCAGAAAGAAATTCATATCCGTCAGCAACGAGAATTTTTCTCAGTTCAACGAAATTCTCTATAATACCGTTATGAACCACCGTGATATTTCTGCTGGAATGGGGATGTGAATTCTTATCAGAGGGTTCACCATGTGTCGCCCATCTCGTATGTCCGATTCCAAGACTAATATTGCTGTTGATTGTGTCACCAAGCTTAGCCTCAAGATTTGAGAGTCGTCCCTGCGCCTTTACGGTTTTTAAAGTATCATTCTCAAAAAACGCAACACCCGCAGAGTCGTAACCCCTGTATTCCATTCTTCCGAGTCCTTCAACAAGAATGTTTAATGCCGGCTTCTGACCTATATATCCTATTATTCCGCACATATTTGCCTCCAAACAATATTTACTTATCTTTCTACGTGCTGTGAAATCAGATTATAATCATTTGTGAGTATAGTATCTATACCCATTTCCAGGAACTGTTTTGTTTCCTCCGTATCATCAGAGTAAAATACGTTGCATATAATTCCATTCTCATGTGCTTTATCAATCATTTCCTGATTAAAATACGGTTTAAACAACTGAACTTTTTCACAATTGAATTCAATTGCTCTGTCAACAATATCCCACGGTCTTGCCTTCAGGTGACCAACACACACAGGAATTTCAGGAGCATATTCCTTAAACAGTTTAATCTGCATATCTGTCTCAAGCATAAAATATACGTATTTTTCACAATCGTATTTCTTTATAAGTGAAACGATTTTTTTCATTGTTTCTTCGGGATATTCTTCTGTAAGCGACAGAGGTTTAACGTGAATATTCATTATGACGTGACATGCAAACTTTTTAAGAATATCTTCAAACTTAATAATACGCATACCCTTGAATTTTTCACCGAACTTAACACCAAAATCAAGTTCTTGCAACTCACTCAACGTATGTTCAGCTAAAATACCTGTACCGGTACTTACTCTATCAAGACGTCTGTCATGACATGATACTATCTCACCGTCAGCAGTCGGCCATAAATCAAACTCTATTTCCTCTGCACCCATAGCAACGGCTGCACCAAAGGCAGGCATACTGTTTTCGGGAGCGATGCTGCTAAAACCTCGATGTGCACAAACTCTGGGATAGCCCATAGTCTTTTCATCCTTGACAATAGCACTGCCTGCTGGTCTGTACTGATATGGCTTACGTCCAAATTCTATATATTCATAATGTGCCGCGTCAGGATTACCGTATCCGGCAGGCTTCAAATATTTATCCTTCGGGTCAAACTCAACTGTTTCCATACCGAATTTGCCCTTCATATTTGCAAGCACCTTACCGTAAGGTGACACAACCATACTTGCACCGCAAATTTCTGATTTCTCATCAAAACTTACGGAAGAACGAATAACGTATGCATTCGTGTTATACGCTAAAAATCTGCACATAGTTTCGATTGCATCGTGACTGTCACTTCTCTGAAGAGAACAACCTATTATGATATCAACGTTTTGTCTTGCTATGTTGGCAAACGCCTCATAGAAATAAAAGTCATAACAGGTCAAAAATCCGTATCTGAGTCCGTCAATTTCAATTACATAAGGTTCAGAAAACTCAAACGTATAATCTGAATCAAGTTTTAAAGTATTAAGTTCAAGCGGCGGCAAATGCTTTTTAAAATACTTGCCAACCAATTCGCCGTTTCTGTTATACACGTACGTGGTATTTCTGTAATTGTCATTTATAGGATAAAGTGCATTAACAAAAACGAGTGCATTGCATCTCTTAGCCGTTTCCTCACACTTTTTCAAGAGCACGTCTATGTATTTATCATGATAAAAGAGTGTTTCCTCAAGTGTTGACGTTGCACACGGTACGTCACTGTATTCAGGTAAAACTATGATATCTACTGACTCGTCACACTTATCTAAGAGTGCTATTTTGTAATCAAAATACTCGTCAGAAAAAGAAACATCTCTTGAATACGGGGGCTGAATAATACAAGCTTTCATTTATAATTCCTCCACAGATTATTTATATTCTAAGTTATTATAGCACAGAAGCATCTTTAATTCAAATACTATTTATATAATCATATAATAAAAAACGGCACGTGATAATGCCGTTTTTTATAGCCAGATAGGCTGTATTTGTCTTCCGCCAAGTGCCAACTCTACCGTATCTGAAATTTTGGAAAAATCCGCTACAACGGAACGTGGTTTTCCAATCGGGTCATCCTGCTTCATAGGCACAAAATAGTAATTTTTTAAATTAAGCAAAGTCCCTATATTCTTAGCATTATTAGCAAGTGAATCATTGCTCGAAACCGCAATAACGACAGGTCTTTCATTTCTCAGATGTGCCTTGGTTGCAAGAGTCACAGACGAATCTGCTATACCGCAGGCAAGTTTCGCAAGAGTATTACCCGTACACGGTGCTATCACCATAATATCCAAAAGTTTTTTCGGCCCTATAGGTTCGGCTTCTTTTATACTATGTATTATTCTTCTGTCGCAGATATCCTCTATCTTTTTTGCAAACGACTCGGCCGTTCCGAAACGTGTGTCTGTCGCATAAGATATTTCACTCATTATCGGGAGTACGTTATAACCTTTATCTTTAAGTTCCTTTATGTGCGGTATAATACTTGAAAAAGTGCAAAATGAACCGCACATAGCAAATCCAACCGTCTTGATGTCGGTCACCGCATTCACTCCAGTTTCATATATTTGATAAGTCTTCTTGCAAGCAGATGACCTGCTCTTTGCGGACAAGCCCTTGCAGGAAGGCCTCGCTCAACGTAATAATCGATGTAATCTTCAAAACCTGACGGAATACCGCCCGGCTCTGAAGCAAGTTCTATATACTTCCCGTCAATCTGCTTAACTGCCTCTTCATTTATCACACAGGCAGGCACAGTATTATAAATTACGTCAAAACCTCCGATGTTTTTATGCAACTCCGAATACGGCAGATAAACATATTTGTTGCTTATGTCGGTTATATCTTTTTCGCTTCTTGCACAAACGGTCGCATTGTCGCATATTTTGGCAAGATGCTTCCCTATTCTTCCGTATCCGATCACAAGCACGTTCTTGTCGCCGTAAATATCTACGGCTGCTTCGGCTGTAATTACAGCATTTTCACAAGCGTATTCATCATCATAATAATCACAATAAACAATATTCTTGAAATCACAAAGCTCAGCAAATCCTTTTTTTATTGCTCCGCCATAAATTTTACATTTTGGAGAAAGTCCGTCCAAGAACGAAGAAACATATCTTTTTTCTTCAGCAAAAGGAAGATAAAAAGTCAGACCGTCCCTGCTTATCGGTAGCGGGAAAACAATATTTTCTTCTTCGTCATATTCCGAAGTGTCTCTGCAAAGTCTGACTTTAATACCATTACTCTCAAGGTATTCGCAGGCATAACGATATCTTTCATCAGCCATAAACATTACGGTTCTTTCCATAAATGCCTCCCTGTATCATCCTGCTTTATTCTATGAGTCTTAATTCCAATTGTTACTGAATAATTCTATTATATTCGTCAAGTATCTTTTTTTCAAAATTAGCCCTGAAGTCCGCATTTATAGGATGTACGATATCCCTGTACTCACCCTCTGCACTTTTTCTGCTCGGCGTAGCAACAAATACTCTTGAGTTTCCTTCTATGATTTTAATGTCATGTACCGCAAGAGAATTATCAAAAGTAACTGAAACTATTGCTTTGATTTGTCCTTCATCAAATGTTTTTCTGATTTTAATATCCGTAATTTCCATTAAATCACCCTTTCATAGATAAAAATATTATTACCCTCGGCGCAAAAAAATAATCACTAACTATTTTAATTATTGCAATATGGTAGTATAATGTAACTAATGAGGTGTGAATATGAACATTGATTTTAAAAATATAAACAAAATACATTTTATCGGCATAGGTGGCGTGAGCATGAGTTCTCTTGCTCAAATCATGCACGACAACGGTTATGACGTAACAGGTTCCGACAATTCAGTCGGTGAAAACGTATCCAAACTTATATCAAACGGTATTACCGTTTTTCACGGACAGTCAGCCGATAATATCAGTGATTATGACCTTGTTGTATATACGGCTGCCATCCATAACGATAATCCTGAACTTGCCCGTGCAAGAGCTTTGGGAATAAACTGCGTTGAACGCTCTGTTTTTCTCGGTTCTCTTTTAAATGATTACAGCAACCGAATCGGCGTATGCGGTACTCACGGTAAAACTACCACGACGTCAATACTTGCTTTAATACTTCTTGCGTCAAAAAAAGATCCGACTGTTCTCATAGGCGGTACTCTTCCCGATATTAAATCCAATTTTGTGTCAGGAAGTAAAAAATGTGTTGTATTTGAGTCCTGCGAATACGTTGATTCCTTCCTTCACTTCCCGACAGATCTTCCGATTGTGTTGAACATTGAAGAAGACCATCTCGATTATTTCAAAGATATCAATGCAATAAAATCATCTTTTTCCAAATACGTATCTCAGGCAGAAAAGGCTGTTTTCAACATTGACTGTAAATACACAAATGACGTTAAAAACAGTTACGCAGGAACTCCTATTACCGTTTCACTTAAGGACAGTTCAGCCAACTATTACGCAGATAACGTAAATACGGACGGTTATCCGTCGTTTTCAGTATACGAAAACGGAAAATTATTAGGAGGCATTACCCTTTCCGTACCCGGTATACACAACGTATACAACGCCCTGTGTGCAATAGCAGCCGCAAGAACGTATAATATTGATTTTGAAACAATAAAAACTGCTGCAGAGCAATTCAACGGTGTGCACAGAAGATTTGAGAAAATCGTATCCGATAAACCTTTCACAATAATCGATGACTATGCGCATCATCCCAGCGAGATAAAAGCAACACTTACCGCTGCTAAAACCATATGTAAAGGTACACTTTACTGCATATTCCAACCCCACACGTATACGAGAACCGCTGCACTTTTAGACGATTTTGTTTCTGCATTGTCACTTGCTGACAAGCCGATACTCGTAGACATATATTCTGCTCGCGAGAAAAATGAAGTAGGAATTCATTCACAGGATATATCAAACAAAATTGAAGGTGCAATTTATGCAAAATCATTTGAAGATGCCGCACTTCATATTCTCCGCAATGCAAAGGAAAAGGATTTGGTTATCACGATGGGTGCAGGCGACGTTTACAAAATAGCAGATCTTATCAAATAACAAAAAGGAGTCGTATAACGACTCCTTTTTGTGTTTAATTCTGAAAATCTTTGTTTCTTGCAAGGTTGAGTGTTCCGTCAGGCATAAGATTCATATTCGAAAGACACTTACCGGTACCTTTGGCAACACATGAAACAGCATCATCTGCAACGTATGTCCTGATTCCCGTTTTAAACTCAATAAGCTGATCAAAACCACGAAGCAGACTTCCGCCACCTGTCATAACAATACCGTTCTGAGCAATATCACCAATGAGTTCAGGAGGTGTACGTTCAAGAACCGAATGTACGGCTTCAAGAACCTGTGTAGCACATTCCTCAAACGCTTCCGTAAGTTCATCCGAATTGATTGTTATTACTTTAGGAAGACCCGTCATAAGACATCTGCCCTTGACTTCAACCTGAATGATTTCTTCCTGAGGATAGATACAACCAATTTCCATCTTAATCTTTTCGGCGGTTCTGTCACCGATAAGCACGTTGTACTTTCTGCGGCAATACTTAATAATAGCATCGTCAAACTTATCACCGGCAACTTTAATTGATGCAGAAACAACGGGATAACCAAGCGAAATAACTGCAACGTCAGTAGTTCCGCCACCGATATCAACTATCATATTACCTACGGGATTATTAATTTCAAGGCCTGCACCTATTGCAGCAGCAACCGGTTCTTCAATAAGGTAAGTTCTCTTGGCGCCGGCTTGTTTTGCGGCATCTATAACTGCCCTTTCTTCAACTTCCGTAATACCGCTGGGTACGCATACCATTACTTTGGGTTTAAAAAGCATAAAGCCCGTTACTTTTTTCAAAAAGTACTTAAGCATTTTCTGTGTGATTTCGTAGTCATTGATAACACCGTCACGAAGCGGTCTGATAGCAATGATATTGCCGGGTGTTCTACCAAGCATTTTCTGGGCTTCAGTTCCGCAGGCAAGCACCCTGTTAGTATTTCTGTCAACTGCAACGACTGAAGGTTCTTTCAGCACAATACCTTTATTTTTTACATATACAAGAACACTCGCTGTGCCAAGGTCAATTCCGATTTCGTTACTCATATCATACCTGTCCTTTTAAAATATATTTATAATAATATTGTATCTCATTAACATCAAAAGTCAACAAAATTTATTATTACTTTCCTGTAATACATACAACCGAAACGTATACTCTCCTCGCACCTGCAAGTTTAAGCATACGGCTGCATTCATTGAGTGTAGCTCCCGTAGTTTTAACGTCATCTACCAGAAGTATGTTCTTATCCCTGACGTCTTCGGTTGCATAGTACGCACCACTGATATTTTCAAGTCTTCGTATACGGTCACTGCTTTTCTGCGACGAGAAAGTGATACGTTTCTTAAGCAGCGGTTTATACGCAAGAGAAAGTTCTTTCGCAAGCATAGTTGCAACGTATTCCGCAGGGTTATACCCTCTCTTGATAAATCCGATTCTGTCCGTTGGCACTGCCGTAACAACATCAAAGTCCAATTTATAACTTCTTCGACACTCCTCCGCCATAAATGCAACTGCCATCTGTGTGCTTTCCACGGAACAATGTTTTTTGATTTGCGTAATCATCGATTTTACTATGCCGTCATAGTAAAATGGGGCAATTATCCTGTCATAATGGTTGATTATAGGCGTACAACTGCACCTATCTTCACCACATCCGCACCTTTTACATTTCGGCGTATTTATGATTGGAATTTCACTTTCACACTTTTCACATACACCGCTGACACTTGCAGATACCTCTCCGCAAAATGCACACCTTTGCGGAAACATCAATTTAGATACCACATTCATATTATATTCCCATTTTGTCTGTCATTATATATTTAAGCCCGGTAAAACGTCTCGTTTCTTTATTATTGTCTACCATTGCTCTGACCGCCTCGGGTATACCTACCAAAACCATAGTTTCACGTGCCCTTGTGATAGCGGTATAAAGCAGATTTCTCGTAGTAAGTCTTCCTGCAAAAAAGACAGGCATAACGACACATTTGAATTCATTACCCTGACTCTTATGTACAGTAATTGCATAAGCAAGTTCAAGATCTGTGAGCATATCAAAGGAAATTTCGCATACTCTGCCTTCAAAATCAACATTCATAAACCTGTTCATCAGGTCTATTTCCATTATTATACCTATATCACCATTATATATACCGTCGCCAACTTCGCCCGTATCAGTTCTCACCCATACGGCGTCATAATTATTTTTTACCTGCATAACTTTATCGCCGACGCGAAACACCTTATCAAGAAAAAAGTATTCACTTTTTCCTGCGGCAGGCGGATTTATGGTATTTTGCAGTATTCTGTTAAGTTCATTCGTACCCGTTTCGCCTTTGTGAGACGGTGTAATAATCTGTATGTCCTTTATCGGATCATACCCGAACTTTTTAGGCAGGTTTCTGCAAACGAGTTGCTGACACGTTGCCGCGATAGCATCCTTGTCCTGTCTTTTAACAAAAAAGAAGTCACTTTCTATGCTTTCACATTCAGGATAATTACCGCTGTTAACTTCATGAGCGTTTACGACGATAAGACTTCCCTGAGCCTGTCGGAATATCTCGGTCAGTGCTACCGTAGTAAAGATATCACTTTTTATCATATCTCTAAGCACGTTACCTGCCCCTACGGGCGGCAACTGATTAACGTCACCCACGAGTATAAGGCGGCTGCCAGCTTTCATTGCCCTGAGAAGTGCCTCAAATAGTTTTACATCAATCATAGATGCTTCATCTACTATCACAACTTCTTCTTCGATAGGATTTTTCTGATTTCTGTTAAATACCGCAGGGCCTTCATTCCCTCTTGAAGTTTCAAGCAATCTGTGAATTGTTTTTGCTTCAACACCCGTTATATCCGTCATCCTCTTGGCAGCTCTTCCCGTAGGTGCCGCCAATGCATAAGTCATACCGAGTGAATCAAAAAGCTCAATCATACCGACGAGTGCAGTTGTTTTTCCAGTACCGGGACCGCCTGTCAGTATAAACACTCTGTTCTGTGCAGCCTTTATTATCGCACTCTTTTGAAGCGGTGCATAACTTATATTCTGCTTCTTTTCGAGTTTATCAACAAGTTTGGAATAATCATTATTTTCATAAAACTGTGACATTTCTATGAGGCGTTTTGCAATATACTCTTCACACTTACTGTATTCCGCAAGATAAATCGCATCAAGATTGGCTATTTTTTTCTGTACGAGCAAATTTTTAAGCTTCATCTTTTCGAGTATTTCACTTACGATATTCACGTCCGAAGACAACATTTCAGCTGCAACAGAGCACAGCGCTCCATACGGTAAAAACGTATGTCCGTTTCCAAGATTATGTCTTAAAACGTACTCGATACCTGCTTCCACCCTGTAGTCACTGTCTTCAGGTATTCCAAACTGACGAGCAAGCTTGTCCGCTTCTTCAAAAGAAACACCTATTCTGTCATCACACAAAACGTAAGGATTTTTCTTGATTAACGCCATGGAATTCAATCCGAAAATTCTGTATACTTTTGCCGCTTTGTAGGGTGTGATTCCGTATGCTGACAGTTCACTTATAACGGTTCTTATACTGAAAGTGTTTTTATATCGCTGTGCCATTTCTGCGGCACGTTTTTTTGTTATACCGTCTATTCTGCAGAGTTTCTCCGCATCATTTTCAAGAATTTCAAAAATTTCATTGCCGAATTTGTTATATATCTTCTCGGCTGTTTTCATGGCTATGCCTTTAAACATCCCACCGCCGAGATAAGAAATAATCCCTTTTTTGTCATGAGGAACTGAAAAAGTCACGCTTTCTGCCACAAACTGCCTACCGTACTGTTTATGATTTTTATATTCACCTTCAGCAGACAGATTCTCACCTATTCCGACAAAAGGTATATATCCGACGAGGACAATTTCATCCCCGTCGGGCAAAGCAATCAGAAGAACGGTATAAGCATTCTCTTCATTCGTATATATTATTTTTTTGACCTGACCGTTTAATTTTTCCATAGTTATATTATATATCTACCTCTGCTCAAGTTCAACAAAATATAATTTCAGTTCTTCAGGTGTCATAAAAGCAATGTTTTCATTATTTTCGGCCATTATTCTGCATATTTTCTTAGTTTCATCATCAGTATCAAAATCAACCGCAATTATTGTGAAATCACCTTCACTCTGCGCTCTTACGGAAATTGCTTTTTTAAGTAAAATTTCAACGTCTTCTGTCCCGAAATACACAGGGATTATCATGGTAAATCTGTTTGAAAGTTCTTTTCCCCACGTTATCGAGTCAAACAGTTTTGAAATTATGTATACCATTCCAAGCGCCGAAAATAAGATTACTGCAAATGCTATTATTAATTCAGACACAAAAACCACCTCACACTATTATATGAGGTGGTTTCAATTATGTTATTGAAGTTCTGCTTTAAGTGCATCAGCCATATCGGTCTTTTCAAAAGAAATACCGATATCTTCTCTGCCCATATGTCCGTACGCCGCAAGGTTACTGTAGATAGGTTTTTTCAAATCGAGTTTATTTATTATTCCTGCCGGTGTAAGATCAAACAGTTTTTCAACTGCATCTTCGATTTTACGTGAATCAATATCCGACGTACCAAACGTGTTCACGAGTACAGATACAGGCTTCGCAACACCGATAGCATATGCAAGCTGCACTTCACATTTGTGTGCGATACCTGCCGCAACGATATTTTTAGCAATATATCTTGCCATGTATGCAGCACTTCTGTCTACCTTCGTGGGGTCTTTTCCCGAGAAAGCACCGCCGCCATGACGGCCGTATCCGCCATAGGTGTCAACAATTATCTTTCTGCCCGTAAGACCGCTGTCTCCCTGAGGACCGCCTATTACGAATCTGCCCGTGGGATTGATGTAATACTTCGTATTCTCGTCAATATACTCTTTGGGACATATTGTTTTTATTACTTTTTCAATAATATCGTTTCTGAGTGTTTCCATATCAACACTGTCCGAATGCTGTGACGAAACAACGACAGTATCTATTCTCACAGGTCTGCCCTCTTCGTATTCTACCGTTACCTGAGTCTTTCCGTCAGGTCTCAGATACGGCAAAGTGCCGTTTTTTCTGAGTCTCGTCATTTCTTTTGCAAGTTTATGCGCAAGTGATATCGGAAGAGGCATAAGTTCTTCCGTTTCATCGCAGGCATAACCAAACATCATACCCTGGTCGCCTGCACCGCCTACGTCTACACCCATTGCAATATCGCCGCTTTGTTCATCAATAGAAGTAAGAACAGCACATGAATTACCGTCAAAACCATATTCGGGGCGGTCATAACCAATATCACATATTGTTTTTCTTGCTATTGCGGGTATATCAACATATGTGCTTGTTGAAATTTCACCCATAACAAGCACCATTCCCGTTGTTACTACCGTTTCACAGGCAACACGTGCAGAAGGATCATTTTCAAGTATCGCATCAAGCACCGCATCCGAAATTTTATCGCAAATTTTATCCGGATGACCTTCTGTTACAGATTCAGATGTAAAAAGTTCTCTTCTCATTTTTCTATCTCCTTAATAATAAAAGCCTCGCGCAAAGACGAGGCTTTATCATAGATACAGCATCATCTTCCGACACACGTCGCAGGATTTGGCACCTTACAAAATTTGCAGGTTGTCGGGCTTCGCAGGTCCTGGTACCTCAGCCACTCTTGATGATTACCTAAGTAAAATAACACAAAATATTTACGTTGTCAATATTAATCTACAAAATCCCTGAGTCTTCTGCTTCTGCTGGGATGGCGAAGTTTGCGAAGTGCCTTTGCTTCAATCTGTCTAATACGTTCTCTCGTTACGTTAAATTCAGCGCCCACTTCTTCAAGCGTTCTCGTTCTTCCGTCTTCAAGACCGAATCTTAAGCGAAGAACCTTTTCTTCACGGGGTGTCAAGGTCTGGAGCACTTTACCAAGTTCATCCTTAAGAAGCGAATAGGACGCAGCTTCAACCGGTGCAGGTGCATCGTCATCGGGAATAAAATCTTTAAGATGACTGTCTTCTTCTTCACCTATAGGCGTTTCGAGAGAAACCGGCTCCTGCGCTATTTTCATAATAGAACGTACCTTCTCAACAGGCATATTCATCTCTTTGGATATTTCTTCTGCAGACGGTTCGTGTCCAAGTTCCTGCAAAAGCTGTCTTGAAACACGCATAACTTTATTAATTGTTTCAACCATATGAACGGGTATACGAATAGTTCTTGCCTGATCGGCAATCGCCCTTGTTATAGCCTGTCTTATCCACCACGTAGCATACGTCGAGAACTTATAACCTTTTGTATAATCAAACTTTTCAACAGCCTTGATAAGACCGAGATTTCCCTCCTGAATCAAATCAAGGAAAAGCATACCTCTGCCAACGTATCTTTTCGCAATAGAAACAACAAGTCTTAAATTAGCTTCCGAGAGTTCTTTTTTAGCTTCGATATCGCCTTCAGCCATTCTCTTGGCAAGTTCAATTTCATCTTCAAGTGAAAGAAGTTTAACTTTACCTATTTCCTTCAAATAAAGACGCACAGGGTCGTCAATTGCGTAACCTTCGTTTGTAAGTACAGAATCAATATCATCAATATTCTCGATACTTTCAGCCTCGCTTGTATCAATATCAAGCGTTTCAATATCAAGACTTGCAACGTCAGGAAGTTCATCGTCACCCTCGATTTTTATACCTGCCGCATCGAGCGAATCATAAATTTTTTCGATAGTCGCAACATCACTGTTTGACTGCTCGATAAAATCCATAATTTCTTTCTGAGTTATTGTTGTTTTTCCTTTACACTGCTCAAGAAACTCTTTTGCCGGATTTTTTACATTAGCCATTTTCTATTCGCCTTTCTTTTTCTTTAGGTTTTGTATATATTTTGATATATCTTCTTCTTTTATCTCGTCAAGTTCTTTCAATGCTTTCTTTCTGTTTGCATCTTTTATTCTGTCAATGCAAACGAGTGCAGCATCCATATCGCCGAGAAGAACGTCTTTACTCGAAATAATTCGTGTGATTGATGCCATTTGCGGTGTATCCAGATACCCTGAAAGCGCAAGAAGATCAAGTGTCGTATTTGACTTAATAATCTCCGCAATTGCCGAGTACGCTTTCTTTCCAAATTCGGTACACATTTCTTCAGGTGTGATCTGTTCATATATTTGTCCAAACAAATCGGGACTGAAGAAAAGAATACAAAGAAGCTCCTCTTCTGCTTTGGATGCAAGCAGATTTTTCTGTTTTTCGGGATTCCCTTGGTCTCCCTTACCGCTGTTCTTGCTCAGTTCACTGCGTATTTCTTTGTTTTTCTCACGATTTCTGTAACTTTTTTCAGCCTTCGATATTTCATCAAGAATAGCCGTTTTTGTAATTCCGAGACTATCTGCAAGTTCACCTGCATAAATGTCACGTTCTACCGCACTGCTCAGTGCAGACAAAACCAAAACGGCCTGTTTCATATATTCAGCCTTCTGGTCAGGAATATTCATATCATAACCTGACTTGATATCCATAAGTTTATATTCAATCTGATTATGACACAAATCTATAAGACGCTTAAATTCATCTGCCCCGTAAGTTTTTATGAATTCATCGGGATCTTTTCCGCCTGTAATGCGAAGTATCTTAACCTTGATACCGGTTTCAGAAAATATCCTCATCGCTTTTTCCGTTGCATTTCTGCCTGCGGTATCAGCATCATAACACACTACAACCTCAGAAGCATATCGTGATATCAGCCTTGCCTGTTCGGAAGTAAGTGCCGTTCCGAGAGTAGCTACCGCATTGGTGAAACCTGCTTGCCACAAAGCAATGACATCCATATAGCCTTCCGCAAGCAAAAACGAATCTCCCGCGTCCTTTGCATTATTAAGTGAAAACAGATTACGTCCCTTATCAAAAACCGGTGTAAGAGGTGAATTAAGATATTTAGGCTTATCATCATTTAGCACGCGACCGCCGAATCCAATAACGTTTCCCCTTACGTCTATTATCGGAAACATAACTCTATTTCTGAAATAATCGTAATACCTTCCGTCACGACTTCGTGAACAGAGCCCCGCTTCGTTAATCTGTTCATATTCAAAGCCCTTTGAAACAAGGTGATTAACGAGCGAATTCCAACTGTCTTTAGCATAACCAAGTGCAAAATGCTTCACCGTTGATGCTTTCAGTTGCCTTTTTTTCAAATACTCAAGTGCAACCTTGCCTTCTTCGGAAAGTAGATTCTTATAAAAGTAATTTGCCGCTTCCCTGTTTATTGCAAGAGTAATCTCCCGCTTTTTTTTATAATTACCGTCTTGTGCATTAACTTCAGGCATTTCAAGCCCTGCTTTATGTGCAAGCATGGTAACTGCATCGATATAATCGAGATTTTCTATGTTTTTGATAAAGGTTATCGCGTCACCGCCTGCACCGCATCCAAAGCAATAATAACTCTGTGTAGCGGGAAAAACGGTAAACGAGCCTGTTTTTTCACTGTGAAACGGGCAGAGCCCGACAAGGTTTTTACCACGTCTTTTTATCTGTACATATTCTGAAATTATATCTTCTATTTCCGTTCTGCTGCGCAGTTGTTCAAGAAAACTTTCAGGTAACGCCATCACTCTGCCTCCTTTCTACCCCTCTATTAAGTTATTTCGACTCAAATTTGAAAAATCCTCTATTTTTTTATAAATTCCAATTTTGCGGAACAAATATTTTTTCAAAAACAGAGATTGCATATTGGTCACTCATACTCGCGATATAATCACATACTGCCTGTTCTATGCCATCGTCATCCATATATGACTTATAACTATCCGGCAGCGTTTCGGGATACTGCGTAAAATGCTCAAAAAGTGACGTAATTATATGTCCAACCTTCTTCTCCTCTTCTACTTTTGCGACGGGATGAAAATATACTTTGTCAAACATAAATTCACGCAATTCATTTGCGGGTTTTGCAATTTCCTCCGTCATTCTTATAGATTGGTAATCGGCACTGCCGTGCACCACGGACCTGATAAGCGTATCTATCCTTAAAGAATGAGAGTTTCCCAGTATATCCCTGATATATTTTGGTATATCGTCATTTGTCAGTATTCCTGCCCTTATAGCATCATCAATATCGTGGTTTATATAGGCTATCCTATCCGCCTGTCTTACAACCTGACCTTCAAGAGTAGAGGGTATTCCATCTCCCGAATGATTTAGTATGCCGTCTCTTACCTCATACGTAAGATTGAGACCGTTATGATTTTTTTCAAGAACGTCAACCACCCTTAAACTATGCGCATTGTGGGAGAAACCGTTTTCACATAACGTGTCAAGCATTCTCTCACCCGCATGACCGAAAGGCGTATGTCCCAGGTCGTGACCCATGGCAATAGCTTCCGTTAAGTCTTCATTGAGTGAAAGTGCTCTCGAAATAGTACGGGCAATCTGACTTACTTCCAAAGTATGTGTTAAACGTGTCCTGTAATGATCACCTTCAGGGGCAAGGAAAACCTGTGTTTTGTGTTTTAAACGCCTGAACGATTTACAATGTATAATCCTATCCCTATCCCTCGTAAAATCGGTTCTTAAGGAACATTTTTCTTCAGGTGCCCTTCTTCCTTTAGTTGAAGCCGCAAAAGTTGCATAAGGAGAAAGAATTTTTCTTTCTATTTGTTCTCGGTGTTCTCTCGGAAGCATATTATTCCTCCACACAAATATATTCTTCACCTATACATTCAAAATCTGCACAGGCATTGGTAGCATCATCAAGTTTTACTTTGAAAGCCTTTTCCTCACCTGGTTTCAAAGAAAATTTGATTTTAACGTTTTCCAAAAACTCACTCTCGCTTACTATTCCTTCACAAGCCGAAATAGTTTTTATTACTGTGTTGTAAAGAGGATACGTGACTTTAGATAGGTATATCTTTCTCATTTCCATTCTGACGGGTACAGCCGCATCAACAGCATCCTTGACTGCCCTTGAATATGCTCTCAGAAGTCCTCCGCCACCAAGCAGTATACCTCCAAAATACCTCGTCACAACAACAGCAACGTCGGTCAAACCTTCTTTTTGGAGCACCTCAAGTGACGGGAAACCCGCAGTCCCCTGCGGTTCACCGTCATCACTATATCTCATAATATTGTTTTTTCTGACAATATAAGCATATACGTTGTGTCTGGCATCTCTGTGCTTTGCTTTTATCTCAGCAATAAACTCAAGTGCTTCTTCTTCGGTAGTCACAGGACAAATATATCCGATAAATCTGGACTTTTTTTCTGTAAACTCTGCACTCGTTTTATTCTTTACAGTACGGTAGTTCAAATACGATACCTCTCAATCTTGCCGGCAAGTGTGGCTGATACAAGCAATTTAAAATACGTTCCGTTATCTCTGTATTCAGTTTCAATAACCGTCGTCTGAACGTCTGCATATATCTTATCTACAACGCTTCCCTGGTCGTAAGGAATAATATACTCTGCTTCAATATGAGAACTTGTCAATTTCTCAAAAACAAGTTTCATCAGATCTGCAACACCGTGACCGTGTTTGGCAGATATGCTGACACTGTTTTTTACTGCAGGAAAAACTTTTTCGTTTGCGACGTCACACTTATTGAGTGCCGTAATAATCGGGACGTTGCCTGCACCGAGTTTTTCCACAAGATTCTCCGTCACTTCAATATGATCAAACATATATGGGTCGGAAGCATCCACGACATTAATAAGCAAATCCGCATATTTTACCTCATCAAGTGTAGATGCAAACGCCTGAATAAACTGATGCGGAAGATTTCTTATAAATCCAACCGTATCGGTGAGTAAAACCTCAAAACCGTTGTCAAGTTTGAGTCTGCGTGTAGTCGGATCAAGTGTTGCAAAGAGTTTATTTTCAGCAAGTACACCTGCTCCCGTCAACGTATTAAGAAGCGTCGATTTTCCTGCATTCGTGTAACCAATTACCGCAACCTTCGGAATACCACTTAAGTCACGCTGTTTTCTCTGTTGCATACGGTTCTTGGCAATTTCTTCAAGTTGTGCAGATATCGCGCTTATCTGTTCCTTTATCTTTCGTTTGTCGGTTTCAAGCTGGCTTTCACCCGCACCTCTTCTGGCACCTGCACCGCCACCTCCACCGCCGCCTTGTCTTGACAATTGCTGGCCTTTACCGGTGAGTCTTGGGGCGGTATATTTAAGAAGTGCCATCTGCACCTGAAGTTTACCTTCACTCGTCGTGGCATGCATAGCAAATATCTCAAGAATAAGCATATTCCTGTCAATGACGGGAACACCGCAAATATCTTCAAGATTTTTTATTTGCGAAGGCGAAAGCTGATTATCAAAAATAACAATTTCAGCTTCGGTCGCTGTAACCGCTTCTCTGAGTTCCTCAACCTTACCTTTTCCGAGCACCGTTGCGCTGTCAGGAACGTCCTTCTGCTGTAAAAGAGTTGCCGCAGTTTCATAGCCAGCCGTGTCGGCAAGCGCAGACAATTCATCAATTGTTGCATCGTCACTGCGAAATTCCGTGTATTTTTCACGTGTACAGCACAAACCGCAAAGAAGTGCGCCCGGTCTTTTTTCCGTATTCTCCAAATTATTTCTCCTTATTAGTTACCTTTTATCATCTGCTGATACGGCAGATAATAAAATCCTTTTTCCTTGTAAAGTTTAACTGCCCTTTCGTTCTCGGGTTCAACCTCAAGTCTGTATCTTGCCGCGGGTATTTTTTCAAAAAGGCAATCAAAAAACTTTGTTCCTATGCCTTTACCACGATACTGAGGAAGAACGTAGAGTTCTTCTATCCAGACGGTATTTCCGCCGGCTTCTCTTGAGTATGTCTTTGCAAGCAGTGCGTAGCCTGCAATTTCTCCCTCAACCTCAAAAATGTAACATTCGGCATATTCGTCAGAACGCATAAGTTCCTCAAAAGCGTCAAAGTGAAATTTTTCGGGTATATTCCTGAAAACCACATCCGAAGCATAAAAATCTTTTGACATTTCAATAAATATCTCTTTATCCGATTCTCTGATTTTTCTTATCATATCATTCTCCAATAGGTATACTTATATATATTTTATCATAATCCAACAGAATAATAAAGACAATAATAAAAAACGACTTATCTGCTGACAAGTCGTTTTTCTGGCTGGGATGGCTGGATTCGAACCAGCGAATGCAGCAGTCAAAGTGCTGTGTCTTACCGCTTGACGACACCCCAATATAAAATTTAAGGCACTCTTTCCGAGTGCCTCGTTATGTAATATGGGGTGGATAGTGAGATTCGAACCCACGACCTCCAGAGCCACAATCTGGCACTCTAACCAACTGAGCTATACCCACCATATAAAAGCACGTTGAAGAAATGGCGCGCTTGAAGGGACTCGAACCCCTGGCCCACTGCTTAGAAGGCAGTTGCTCTATCCACCTGAGCTACAAGCGCATTTGGAGCAGGTGATGGGAATCGAACCCACGTGTTCAGCTTGGAAGGCTGACATTCTACCATTGAACTACACCTGCACATCAACAACGTGCTTAAATAATTTACCACATTAGAAAGTAATTGTCAACACTTTCTTGCATGGTTACGCTATTTTATTTTAATAAATATTTCATTTTCCTCTGCAAAAATCGTGACAGTTTCAATTATTTTAGAAAAATTATCGATAATAACTGAAGCAATTTTATCTTCAACTTCTTTTTCAATAACTCTTCTCAGATTTCTTGCACCGTATTTTGCAGAATATGATTTGTCAACAAGAAGCATCTCAACTTCACTATCCCACTCAAGAGAAATATTCTTTTCTGCAAGCGACTTTTTGAGTTCGCCCAGCATAATTGCTGCAATGCCTGCAAAATTTTCTTTAGACAGCTGATTAAACGTAATAATCTCATCTACTCTGTTGATAAACTCAGGACGCATTATCTGTTCAAGTGCCTTCATCGTCTTATCATTTACCATATTCTGTGCAGACTCGGAAAATCCTATTTTACCTTCTCTTATCTCGCTGCCAGCATTAGTCGTCATTACCACTATGGTATTTTCAAAATTAACGGTTCTTCCATGAGCATCCGTTATTCTGCCATCGTCAAGAATCTGCAGAAGAATATTCAATACGTCAGGGTGTGCCTTTTCAATTTCATCAAAAAGTACAATTGAATAAGGCTTTCTTCTTATCTTTTCCGTAAGTTGTCCCGCTTCGTCATAGCCGACGTATCCGGGAGGTGCGCCAATAATTTTGGAGACGCTGTGCTTCTCCATAAATTCAGACATATCAAGCCTTATAAACGTCTCGGGTGAATCAAACATAGCGGACGAAAGTTGTTTCACAAGTTCCGTTTTACCTACGCCTGTCGGACCTGCAAAAATAAATGAAACCGGTTTTCTCTTGGGACTTATTCCCGCCCTGTTTCTCTTGATCGCACGTACAACCGCTTCAACAGCATGATCCTGCCCTACGATACGCTTTTTCAAGGTATCTTCAAGAGTGATTATTTTTTCATATTCATCTTCTTTGATCTTATTGGCAGGTATGCCCGTCCAAAGCTCGATTACTTTTGCAAGACTTTCAATAGAAATGGACAGAATCCTCTTATTAGCCTCAAGAACAGCAAGATTCTGTTCGAGCTGAGCAAGTTTACTTTTTGCCTTTGCTATGCTTTCATAGTCATCCGGTGACTGTGCTTCAAGCGTTTCAAGATTTTTGGTTTCTGCATCTATCTCTCTTCTGCAGATATACCTTGCATTCTGATTTTCATCACTGATATTGACACTTGATGCCGCTTCATCAATAAGGTCTATAGCCTTATCGGGTAAAAATCTGTCAGTGATATATCTCTCTGAAAGTTTTACTGCCATTTTGACGGTTTCATCGTCAATTATTACACCGTGATAAGTTTCATAGTAATTCTTAATACCTCTGAGTATTTCAACAGCATTATCAAGTGACGGTTCATCAACTGTGACAGGCTGAAATCTTCTTTCAAGAGCAGAATCTTTCTCGATATACTTCCTGTATTCAGCAAAAGTTGTCGCACCCACAACCTGAATTTCACCTCTTGAAAGTGAAGGTTTGAGTATATTTGCAGCATTCATCGAGCCCTCCGCGTCACCTGCTGAAACCAGATTGTGTACCTCGTCAATAAAAAGAACAATGTTTCCAAGTCTCTTCACTTCATCGATAAGACCTTTTATTCTGCTTTCAAACTGACCCCTGAACTGTGTACCTGCAACAAGTGCCGTAAGATCCAGCATATATATTTCTTTATCATAAAGTTTTGCAGGCACTTCCTTATCTGCAATCTTTTGTGCAAGTGCTTCAACAACCGCCGTTTTACCTACACCGGGTTCACCTATAAGACAAGGATTATTCTTCGTCCTTCTGTTGAGTATCTGTATAATTCTCGAAAGTTCTTTTTCACGTCCGATAACCCTGTCAAGTTTGCCGTCAACTGCCTTCTTGGTGAGATTGACGCAATAAGAATCAAGATACTTCCTCTTGTTTTCCTTTTTGTTGTTTGCAGCACCCTTTTCCTTAGTTTCATCTTTGGGCGCACCGCCGAAAATATTCTGTAAAAACGGGAAAGCCTGCTGCGTTCTCGCAGGGTCAAACTCATCATCCCCATCAGGGTTCATTAGTTGTGCAAGTTCTTCTTCTGTTTTTTCAAGATCTTCCGGTGTAATACCCATCTGCTGTACCATTTCATTTATCGGCTTTATACCGAGTTCCGTGGCACACTGGAGGCACAATCCCTCGTTAACGGTATTTTCCCCTTCAACCTTCGTTATAAATACGACTGCCATTCTTTTTTTGCAGCGTGAACATATCATAATTTTTCTCCTAAAACGATATCTGTTACTGTTTAATCATTATATGACATTAAAAGGATTAAATGTAGAGATAAATTTAAAAATTACTGTAGAATTCACCATTTCTTCATAATTTGCCAGTGATTCCAAACGCAAATACGGATATATTATTCCAAATACGGTTGAAACGACAAAACAAATCACAAGCCCCTTGAGTAAGCCTGCAGCAAATCCAAGCAGCCCGTTGAGTTGAGCAAGAACGGGCAGTTTTACAATAGCATTTATTATTTTAAGCAGAATCGTAACAACGATAAACGTTGCGAAAAACAAAATAACAAACGCAACCGTTTCAGACAAAATATCCGAAATCGGTTTTGTAACGCTTTGTGAAATATTCTCTACGCTCTCATTATCAAGTATCTCTATATTCCCTACGTTGAAATATTTAAGAAATCCGTTGTTAAGTGCACTATAAACACTTTCCCCGGTAGCGTTGACAGTTTCTTTTATGCCGTCTACATACGTATATATTTTGTTATATACGACGTCATAAAACCATTTATCCGAAAATATTTTTGCCAACGTTTCTTTAAATTTAAAAGATATTATTACAGAAAAAATTGCAGCCCCCAAGCCGAAAAGTGTTTTTATAAAACCTTTTCTTATGCCTAAAATACAGGACAACAACAAAATCAGTAATAAAATTCCGTCAATAACGTAATTCATTTCCAACCTCTTACTTAGAAATAATATTTCTGATTTCTGCTACAGCTTCATCAACCGTATCATTTATTACTCTGAAATCGTAATTATGCTGAAACTCAAGCTCTTCTCTGGCACGGGCAATTCTCTTATTGATAGTTTCTTCATCTTCCGTACCTCTGCCCTTGAGTCTGTCATACAAAGTTTCAATATCAGGCGGAAGAATAAATATAGACGTTGCCTGCGGAAATTCTTTCTTCATATTTGCCGCACCTTCAACCTCAATATCCAGAATTATATTAAAACCACGTGAAATAACGTCTTCAACAGAACTTTTAGGCGTTCCGTAAAAATTACCGTTATAACATGTATATTCAATCATTTCGCCGTTATTTATCATTTCTTCAAACTGTTCTCTGCTGACAAAATGATAGTTTACGCCATTTATCTCACCTTCACGAGGCGCTCTCGTAGTTGCCGAAACCGAAAATCCCAAAGATGAATCTTCATTGCGCAATTTTTCTATTACCGTTCCTTTCCCGACACCGCTCGGTCCGGAAATAATTATTATTTTACCTTTCTTCATTACTATCCTCCGATTCCGACACAGCACGTTCAGTAAGCGCCTTTAGTGTCATTGCAGAAAGAATTATATGCTCACTGTCGGAAATGATTACAGCCTTTGTCTTTCTTCCGTACGTAGCATCTATAAGTTTCCCCTGCGTCTTTGCTTCGGATATCATTCTCTTAATAGGTGCAGAATCAGCATCTACAATTGCCAGTACTTTATCCTCCGAAATCATATTACCGAAACCAATATTTAAAAATTTCATATATTACTCCACATTCTGAACCTGTTCTCTGATTTTTTCAATTTCAGACTTAACTTCAACGACTATCCTTGCAATTTCAAGATCATTTGCCTTTGAACCGGTAGTATTTATTTCTCTATTCATCTCCTGAATAAGAAAATCCATTTTTCTTCCGATAGGTTCATCTGATTCAATCATTTTATAAAACTGAGCTATATGACTTCTGAGTCTTACCGTTTCTTCATCCGTTGCAAGTTTATCTGCCATTATCGCCACTTCAGTCATAAGTCTACTCTCATCAACCTTGACGTCACCCATAAGTTCGTCAATTCGGTCGAGAAGCTTCTGCTTGTATTCAGGAACTGATTTTTTTGACAACTCTTCTATAACAGCAAGATGTTTTTCTATCGTCTGACATCTTGATTTGAGGTCTACAAACAGTCTTTCACCCTCAACCTGTCTCATAGCATTAAATGATTCAAGTGCAGACTCTGCAACAGTTTTTACGTTGTTCCAGAGTTCATCTTCATCTTCCTCTTTCGCAACAACAGAAAAAACGTCAGGATAACGTGACAATCCCGAAACGGTAACGTCGTATTCAACACCGTAATCCTCAGACATTTTCTTAAGCGCATTAAGATAACTCTTTACAATTTGCTCATTGAGGCTTACTTCATTGTTCGGGCCGCTAATACAATTTATGCCGACAAACATATCTATTTTCCCGCGTTGTACGGATTCAGCAGTAAGTTTTTTAAGTTTATCTTCAAGATAGCCGTAAATACGAGGTACTCTGACAGAAAAATCAAAGTATTTATGATTTACACTTCTGATTTCAACAGTTATTTCTTTATCGCCTATTATAGTGCAGGTTCTTCCGTAACCTGTCATACTTTTTATCATATATATCCCCCATTTTATGTATTAAATATATTATAATACAATTATAAATCAAGTCAATATAATAAAAACCCGTATGCTTTTAACATACGGGTTTAATGATATGAAAACTATTAGTTAATAATTGTCTTTTCTGTTTCCTTATCAAAGATATGAATCTTGTTTACGTCAAAGACGAGCTTAACGCTGTCACCTGACTGGATTGTGCTTGAAGACTTAACTCTTGCAGTTGCATTGTTACCGTCAACTACAAAGTATACATAAGTTTCAGCACCCATCATTTCAACAACTTCAACGTCTGCACTTACGATACCTTCAGGCATAGAAGTGAGATATACTTCCTGATCGTGAATATCTTCAGGACGGATACCCATAACAACTTCTTTACCTTCGTATACCTTAAGTTCTTCAGTAACTTTAGCTGCGGGAAGCTTAATGCTGTGTGAACCGAAGTCAAGTGAATAATCTTCACCCTTCTTAGCAAGTGTAGCATTGATGAAGTTCATCTGAGGTGAACCCATAAATCCTGCAACGAAGAGGTTTGAAGGCTTATTGTAAAGATTCTGAGGAGTATCGATCTGCTGAACAAAACCGTCCTTCATAACAACGATTCTCGTACCCATCGTCATAGCTTCTACCTGGTCATGAGTAACGTAGATAAATGTTGTCTGAAGCTTCTTGTGAAGTTTAGCAAGCTCTGTTCTCATCTGTGCACGAAGCTTAGCATCAAGGTTTGAAAGCGGTTCGTCAAGAAGGAATACTTTAGGTTCACGAACGATAGCACGACCGAGAGCAACACGCTGTCTCTGACCGCCTGAGAGAGCCTTCGGCTTTCTGTCAAGAAGATGTGAAATATCAAGAATTCTTGCTGCTTCATCAACTCTTCTCTTAATTTCTTCCTTAGGCATCTTGCGAAGCTTAAGACCGAATGCCATGTTGTCATATACAGTCATATGAGGATAAAGAGCATAGTTCTGGAACACCATTGCTATATCTCTGTCTTTAGGTGCTATATCGTTAACAAGCTGACCTCCGATATAAAGCTCACCGTCAGAAATCTCTTCAAGACCGGCAATCATACGAAGTGTCGTTGACTTACCGCAACCTGAAGGACCGACAAGAATAATAAATTCCTTATCTGCAATATCGATTGAGAAATCGCTAACTGCAGTGACACCACCGGGGTATCTCTTGTAAATGTTGTTTAACTGAAGATCTGCCATTTTAAAATTACCTCCTGAAAATTAGACCTACGTTTCTTTGTTAACATTATATCAAAATGCCATAATAAAGTCTATGTTTCATAATACCCATATTTTTTCTCTTTTTTAGGTCAAATTGCACAAAGCATTTTTAACTATCTGCGTCAAGACTGCTGTAAAGGCTTTTCATAAAGCCATCCACCCTTGCTGATGATATGTCTCCCCCTATTACTTTACCTTTGTATATCAGCAGGTTTACATATATTTTTTCATTTTCGTACCCCGGATAGTGCTTTACGGTATAAGTAAATTTATCGACGGTTTTGCCTGCATATTTTTTTAGATCAAATCCGTCTGTTTTTTGCATTTTATTATACTGACTGTATACTTCATCAAACTCCTGCGGTATCAAAACTTCTTTGTAATCATAATCATTTTCTTCAACAGTCAGTCCTATGTTTTTTAAAAACTCACTTCTCAGATCACCTGTTACTATTCCCCTGGTTTTTATAACCTGTGTACTTTCACGGTCACGTGAAACACAAATAGTTAAAAGAACGATAAGTATAAGACACAGTATGGCAATTATAACGCGCTTTTTAGTAAATACTTTAATCATATCATCACCGCTACTAATATATGAAGCAGAATTACCAAAAAGCACAAAAATACCCGGGCACTTAAAGTACCCGGATATAAATATTATGCATCTTCTTCAAGTCTGTGCTTAGACTCAGCAATGACTTTCTGTGAGATATTAGCAGGAGCCTCTTCATATCTTACAAATTCAAATACGTATGAGCCTCTGCCACTCGTCATCGAACGGAGATTTATCGCATATGATGCCATTTCAGCAACAGGCACTTCCGCTACTATAACGGTAACACCCTCACCAACGGGTTCCATACCGAGAACGCGACCTCTTCTCTTATTGATGTCACCCATTATATCTCCCGTATAACTTTCGGGAACAGATACTTCAAGTGTTCCGACAGGTTCAAGAAGAACAGGATTTGCCTGAGGCATAGCAGCTTTATACGCGAGCTTTGCCGCAAGTTTAAATGAAATTTCATTAGAGTCAACAGGATGATAAGAACCGTCAACAAGTGTAGCCTTAAGATTAACTACAGGATAACCTGCAAGTGTGCCTTTAAGTACGGATTCCTGCAGACCTTTTTCTACCGCAGGGAAGTAATTCTTGGGTACTGAACCGCCGAAAATGTTCGTTTCAAACGTAAGTTCTTCGGTAACACCCGGTTCAAACTCAATCCACACGTCACCAAACTGACCGCTGCCGCCTGACTGTTTCTTATGGCGACCCTGGACTTTCACTTTTTTCTTTATCATTTCGCGATAAGGAACAATAGGTTCTTCCAGATCAACGTCAACGTTATACTTGGCTTTCATTTTAGAAATAGCAACGTCAAGTTGTGTATCTCCGAGACCGTAAAGTATTCTCTGATGAGTTTCGTGATTGTGGAAATAACGAAGTGTCGGATCTGCAGCCGCAAGTTCCTTAAGACCGATAGATACCTTTTCTTCATCAGTCTTATTCTTAACGATTATCGCCATACCGTAGTTTGCACTGGGATAGTTGATTCCTGCAAGATGCACTTTTCTTTCAGATGCACAAAGTGTATCACCCGTAATGGTATTTTCAAGTTTTTTAACAAAAGCTATGTCGCCTACACCAACTGCAGGTGTTTCAACGTTCTTCTTACCTCTTGCAAAGTAAAGTCTGCCAAGTTTTTCTGTATTACCTGTTCTTGCATTTACAAGTGTCATATCGGACTTCATTTCACCCGAAACCACCTTGAAATAAGACATTTTACCAAACTGATCATTGACAGTTTTGAAAACGATTGCTGAAACAGGTCCTGCAGGATCACGTAAAATAGTAATGGGATTTCCATCCATATCGGTGCAACCGTCAACGGGCATTTCGTCAGGTGACGGGAAGAAATTCTTAATTGTTTTAAGAACGTTTTCTACACCTGTCATTTCAACTGCAGATGTTATCATTACAGGTGTAATGGTACTTTCAGCAACACCAATCTTGATAGCTGCAACGATCTCTTCCTCGGTAAATGCTTCACCTGCAAAATACTTTTCCATATTTTCTTCGCTTATTTCAGCAACTGCTTCATAAATCATCTGCTGAGAAGCTTCAATCTTTGCCTTCATTGATTCAGGCATAGGAATTTCTTCAGGTTTACCCGATGTATACTTCTTAGCGGTATTCGTAATAAGATTTACGTAACCGCACATTTTTTCATTTTCAAATATAGGCAACATTATCGGACAAATGGAATGGCCGAACTTATTGTGAAGCTGTTCAATTACTCTGTAGAAATCAGAATTTTCTTCATCAACTTTTGTGATCACAAACATCTTTGCTTTTTTCGCATCTTTACAGTACTTCCAAGCCTTTTCCGTTCCGACCTGAACACCGTCTTTACCGGTTACGCAAATAAGAACACCGTCAACAACACGAAGTGCGCTCTTAACTTCACCCTCAAAATCAAAATATCCGGGTGTATCAAGAATGTTAATCTTATAATCTTTCCATTCAACAGGTAAAAGTGACGTCGAAATGGATATCTGTCTCTTTATTTCTTCAGGATCATAGTCGCCTGCAGTCGTACCGTCAGTAGTTTTTCCAAAGCGGTCGATAGCTCCGCTAAAATACAACATAGCCTCAGCAAGTGTTGTCTTACCATCGCCGCCGTGACCTAGAAGTGCGACGTTTCTGATGTTTTTTACAGGGTACTGTTTCATTAAATTTACCTCCAATCCGAGTCAATTTATGTGATTCGCCAAAAATGTACTCGGTTTTTTATGCATTTTGTACAACACCAAAAGTGTGTATATTTGAATTATATTACAACTTGAACAATAATTCAATAAAAAAAGAGAACTTTTGTAAGTTCTCTTTAAAATTTATATAGTTTTATTTAACGAAACAGTAGTTACAAACGGAGGTAATAACCAGAACAACTGTAACAACACTATAAGAATCGGTTTTGCAGCCGGCAACATTGACATAACACAAGCCGCTACTGCAAGCACAACCCCAAAGACGTATGCCGCAAGTGATATAGCTGTATTCGTAGTGATAGCCGACCTCATTTTATGTGCAGTCGTATGAGCCCTGAAAAACGCTGATACGTCTTTTGTTATTGTAATAACGTCAGGCGTATGATCCTCAATTTGAAGCGACTCTTCCTTTTCCGCGAGTGAAACAGGCAGTATCTTTATCATGGATTCAGGAATTTCATACTTACCGCATACAAGATTTCTCGTAATATTGGGATCCCTGCTCTTAAGTGCAAAACCCACTCCTGCACCGATAAGTTTTTTTATTCTCTTCTTAATAATCTGATTCTCATTGTATTTTATTGAGAATATTGCAGCAAGAAAACCGTTAATTGCAACAAAGAGTGCAACTTTTCCGCCACCCTCAATTTTTTCCTGAGTTCCGTCAGCAGGAATCTTTATGAGATTATCCCTCATAAACGCCCTGTTTCCGATAAGAACCTTCGTGTTTTCCACGTAAGCACTGATACCTTTTTCGTCATAGTAGTTGACCGAATCGGTATCCTTCAGAAGTTCTCTCTGGTCTGATATAATGTCCATCATCATGCCCGTAAGAGGTGAATTAACCGAGTTTAATACACTTGCAACGTCTATGATCATACTTTTCATATCAGTATTGTTGTAGAGTTTGCTGCCGCACAAAAGTAACGACTTAGGCGGAAAAAGATCCTGGTCACAAAGAACAAGTGTCTCTGCCATTGCAAAATTCTTTGCAGTGTATTCACCCGTAATCGCAGCACCGCTGAATTTAAGTTTTTTAGAAAATGAAATATACGGCAACATATTAGTTACACACAGCACAACCGATACAGTCAGTGCAAGAGTGACAACCATCATTGTCAAAGCATTTACAAACTTGCCTTCAAGTATGAGAGTGAGAACAAACAAAATAACCGACAATGCTATCGATACTATGGAAAGCACCGATAGAACTTTACTTTCCGATGCCCTCTGCGTAGACTTTGTGAAAAAGTCATCCGTAACGAGTGTATCGTACTTTCTGACTGTAGCCGCAAGAGAATCCTCGCCGGTTATCTCCTGCGTCAGTTTTTTGTCTTCAAGAACTCTTCCACACGTTTTCATCGGCTTAAATGCAATCAGCTTATAGTCCGCACGCATTTTCTTATAATTCTCGGTATCGTAGTAGATATAACCGAGAAACGCCATTGCAACCAGAGACAGATAGGTATATGCGCTGTCCGTGCGGTTGAAAGCAAGAATCAACGTGTGTATCACAGATACCGACATAAAGAAGGTCAATGCCGTTTCTATGCCCGGTGACATACAGACAATCTGCTTAAAAGCAGTTTTATATATATCTTTCGCGCAAATAAGCATAGGTATTGCAAGCAAGACATTGATCAACATAAACCAATTGTTGCCGTGAATGTACGAAACCGCCTGTATAAAAGGCAAATTCAGAGACTGACTTATTCCAAGATAAAGCAATAATACGAATACAAACCCCATAACAATGAGACGTTTTCTTCCCGTTGCAATGCTCTTTGAAAGTCGATTTCTTATTTCGTCCTTATCCTTTATCTTGTCGAGCGGATGAATACCTGAGCGGTATTCACGCTTCATTTCTTTGATTTTTGTCGAAATAACAGCAAAAATATCATCTTTGAGGAAACGTGCAAGTTCCTTGTGATTTATCTCACCGTCATCCTCGACAATCTTTTCAAGTTCAGCCGTATCCTGCGACGTCTTGTGCTCTTTTTCTTGAGGTACCGTGACAACAAAAATTTTGTTTTTGCCGTCATCTTCCGTGCTTTCAATACCTGGAAACACCGTCTGCACAAATTCTTTAACCGAGGATATTCTCGCCTTTTTACCCGTAAGTTTTATTTCGGGCGCTTCTTCTTTTTTCTCGGTTTTGGGAACGAATTTAAAACTAGAAAGCTTATAAAACTCCTTCGTATCCGAAGTTGAGCCTTCACTACCCGTTTTAGCCGGAACAGCCTTCTCGGGATTTTGTATTACAATATCGTTTATACGTTCTACGTAACCTTCGATTTCTTCGTCTTTATCCTCATCAAAAAAGGAAGTTCTTCTGTCAGTATGGGACGCCATATAACCTTCAAGAAGATTATCAATGTCAGGTATCGCCTTTACAAACGATCTGTCATATTCGGTTGTCGTATCAAAACTTTTTTCGTCCTGCATAATTTACTCCGAAATTATTTATTTATTTTCTGTCTGTAAGCTTCATACATAAGAAGTGCTGCCGCTACCGATGCATTGAGGGATGAAACTTTCCCCTGCATGGGAATGGATACGAGAAAATCACATTTATCACGCACAAGTCTGCTCATACCCTCACCCTCATTTCCGATAACGAATGCAGCGGCACCTGTAAGATCTGTTTCATAAAAACTCTTTTCCGCTTCAGCCGCCGTTCCGTATACCCAAAGACCGAGATCTTTAAGTTTATCAAGAGTTTGCGGTATATTTGAAACACGTGCCACTTTTACGTGCATAAGTGCCCCTGCCGATGCCTTTACGACAGCAGGTGTAATTCCGACACTTCTGTTTTTCGGAATTATTATTCCGTGAACGCCCGACGCCTCAGCAGTGCGTGCAATCGCACCCAAATTATGCGGGTCGGTAAGATTTTCAGCAACTATAACAACGGGTGGTTCACCCGCCTCTTTTGCGCTGTTAATTATTTCTTCAACAGAATAGTAATCAACCGAAGTTGTATAGGCAACAACACCCTGATGATTTTTTATTCCGCTTATATGGTCAAGTTTGACCTTATCAGCTTCGGATATCGGAATACCCTTTTCTTTAGCAAGAGCAATTATTCTTACGATAGAACCCTCACGTTCACCTCTTGCAACGAAAAGCTTATCTATTTTAGCATCAATTTTCAACGCTTCCATTACAGGATTTCTGCCTGCTATTATGCCCTCTTTCAAATCAGGGTCTCTCTGTTTATTTACCGCCATTACAGACCTCACAAAAATATAATATATTTATAATATCACATATTTTTCTCACTTTCAATTTATTAACTTATTTTAGTGCAGGAAATTTTCGGTGATTTATCAGAATTGCATCTTCACCTATAACGTCTATATCCTGCCAGCATATTACAATCTCATTGTTTTTTGAAAAAAGTGAAAAACCTTTACAGCAAGGTTCTACAACTATTGCCGTTACTCTTCCGCATTCGACGTCAATTTCAAGATCGCATACCGTACCAATACATACACCGCTGCACGTATCAATAACGGGTTTTGAACGAAGATTGTAAATCCGTTCCACAAAATTCTCCTTTCAGTTGTATTTTTGGGAAATAGAGTTATAATAACATTATATTATCAGGAGGCTGAGAATGATGAATCTACAGGACAAAATACAATCATACGCAAAACTGATCGTACAGAGAGGTGTTGCATTAAATAAAGGGCAGGAGCTTGTTATTTTGGCACCGATTGAACTTGCAGACTTTGCCAGAACAATTGCAAAAGAAGGCTGGGAAAACGGTGCTTCCGACGTAATACTCGTATGGCGTGACGACGAAATAACGAAATTAAGGTTAAGTAACGCCGAAAAAAGCGTTCTTTCCGATAAATCAAGATTTGAAAACGACCTTCGTCTTTTCTACGGCAAAAGAAATGCCGCATTTGTAACGCTTATCGGAGAAGACCCTGATGCTTTTGCCGATATAAACCCCGAAAACGTAACGTTGAATTCACGCACGTGTTCCGTCGTTTTGAAGCCCTATTTTGACCTCGTTACCGCCAACAAGGTTCGTTGGACAATTGTGGCTGCACCCACTCAGTTATGGGCAAAAAAACTCTTCCCCAACGAAAATGACGCTGTTACAAAACTGTGGGAGGTAATTTTCAAGACGGTAAGAGTAGATACCGACAACCCATCGGATGCATGGGATAAGCACAGGGCATCCCTTATGGAAAAAGCAGACTATCTTAACGATAAAGCGTTTAAAACTCTGAGATATAAAAACAGTCTCGGAACGGATTTTTGCATTGATTTACCAAAAAATCATATGTGGTCAGGTGCAGGTGACGTATCACCCGACGGTGTCCATTTCTTCCCGAATATGCCCACCGAAGAAATATTTACTCTGCCCGAAAAAAATTCCGCAAACGGCACTCTCGTTGCATCAATGCCTCTGTCACATAACGGTATAACAATTAACAATTTCAAAATAACGTTTAAAGACGGTAAAGTAACCGATTATTCCGCTGAAACGGGTTATGAAACTTTAAAGGGAATCATCGAAACTGACGAAGGCAGTTCAAGACTCGGAGAGGTTGCACTCGTCCCCTACAACTCCCCCATTTCATCGCTTGGCATAATGTTCTACGAAACTCTTTTCGACGAAAATGCATCGTGTCATTTTGCACTTGGCGAAGCATATCCCTGCTTTAAAGATGTAGACGAAATATCCGATGAAGAAATGATAAACAGAGGAATGAATCAATCACTCGAGCACGTTGATTTTATGGTAGGTACGGCTGACCTATCAATTACGGGTATAACCGATAAAGGCGAAGAAATACCGATATTCGAAAACGGCAATTTTGCTTTTTAAATAAAAAATGAGTTTCTTCCGAAACTCATTTTTTTATGTATTCTATATGCTTTACTACCGAATAGTAGGTCAAAACCAAAAATAACGACAGTAAAAGCGCACCTATAACATCGGTTATCCAGTGCATGCCCGAAGCAACACGGCCGACCGCTGTTGCAACAATCGCAGCAATACAGCCTGCCTTTAAAACATTTTTCAAAGACTTATTTTGTATTCGTTTATCAATCTGTATACCTGCTGAACCTAAGATAGTAACAATGAGCATTGTATGTGAAGAAGGATACGACGCTTCAAGCAGTCCTCCCACCAATACAGGTCTGTAATTGATGATTACCGTTTCAAAAAAAACGTAAGCAATTACGGTTATGACGTATAACACACCGAGTGCAAGAATATCAGCATCGATTTTAAATACCGATTTACGCCTGAGCATCTGTAATAAGCCGAGCACTGCAAAGGAAAAAGCAACAAGCAGAGCAAGATATCCTATACCTTCCGATACCACATACCAGACGCCGTTTTGTCCAAGCAATTCGAAAACGAACGTATTCATAGTTGATAAACCTATCAGCGACCCCTGCGGCCCTGCAGGCTTTACGTCAACCGTTTTTACGAGTATGGTAAACAATACAAATAAAACCAAAAATATAATTGCCGATATGTAATTATTTCGAATTTTATTTTTCATAATTCCATCTCCCACTTTTATGGTTATTGTACTAAAAACATAAAATTTAGTCAACAAAAAAAGGTTGTCAGATGACAACCTTTTTATAATTCACTTTTTATGTGCTTTAATGCTGATTTTTCAAGACGTGACACCTGTGCCTGAGATATGCCCATATCGTCTGCAACCTCAACTTGTGTAAGTCCATCGAAAAAACGCTTTCTGACCACCTTTTTTTCGCGTTCATTCAGCGAATTGAAAGCCTCTCTTATACTGATTTCATCAAGCCAGTTATTATCCTCCGCACCGTTGTCGGAAAGTTGATCCATCACGCAGACGGGATCCCCGTTTTCGGAATAAATCGGCTCAAATAAACTTACGGGATCCATTATCGCATCAAGTGCCCCAACGACTTCACTCACAGGTGTCTGTAACTCTTTTGCAACTTCTTCCACGGTTGCCTCTCTGCCGAGTTTTTTAGACAGCCGTTCCTTTTCGCTTAGTGCTTTGTATGCAAGATCTCTCATAGATCTGCTCACTCGTATAATATTGTTATCCCTGAGATATCGCCTGAGTTCTCCCATTATCATGGGTACGGCGTACGTTGAGAACTGTACACCCTGCTCCATATCAAAATTATTGATTGCTTTAATCAGACCTATACAACCAACCTGAAACAGATCATCCGCTTCTTCCCCTCTTTCAGAAAACCTTTTCACGACACTTAATACCAAACGGAGATTTCCGTTGATAAATTCATTCTGTGCCTGTTTGTCTCCCTTTTTTATTCTCTGCATCAACTCATATTTTTCTGTTTTTGTCAGCACCTTGATGTCTGCGGTATTGATACCGCATATCACAACTTTATTATAGTGCAAAGCAAATATCCTCACAAAATTTTCTATTATGAGTATTTACTTTGCACTATTATTTTATTCTATGAAAGCCTTATTATTTCTTTTTTAAGATGTGATATTATTTTCTTTTCAAGACGTGATATATATGACTGAGATATTCCGAGAACATCGGCAACATCTTTTTGAGTCATTTCCTGCCCGCTACCTATCCCGAACCTCATTTCCATTATGGAACGTTCACGCTCATCAAGTCGTGAAATAGCAAGTCTTAACACCGTTCTGTCAACTTCATCGTCAAGATCTTTTGAAACGGTATCATCATCCGTCCCTAAAATATCCAAAAGTAAAAGTTCATTACCGTCCCAATCGACGTTGAGCGGCTCATCAAGTGAAATTTCCATTTTTCTTGACGAATTCTTACGTATATACATCAGTATTTCATTTTCAATACATCTTGAAGCATACGTCGCAAGCTTTATGTTCTTGGATGAATTAAAAGTATTTATCGCTTTAATCAGTCCGATGCTTCCTATCGAAACAAGATCCTCTATTCCTATACCCGTTGATTCAAACTTCCTTGCTATGTAGACAACTAAACGCAGATTGTGTTCTATAAGTTTCTGCCTCGCCGTCAAATCACCGCTTGAAAGAGCCTCCACGTAACACCCCTCTTCTTCCGAAGAAAGCGGAGGAGGAAGGGTTTCGTTACCGTTTATGTAATGGATATCCCCGCCCGAAAACAGACTGCGCCATTTCTGAATTATCCAACAAAAGAATTTCTTCATATTGTCCTCACATTCCCAGAGCATACATTGGAAATATACCCTGATATTCATTGTCATAAAAATCTATCGATGCAACTGCGACCTTATCAAAATATTTCTTTCCCACAATCGCAGAATAATATCTGCACATTATTTTACCACTGGAGTCAACAGTTTTATAACTTACGGGTATACCCCCCTCAAAACTGAAAAAATCAGATGATATAAGCAGTACGGGTACGGAGCCGCAAGAAAGAGTACATCCGCTGTCAATCATAACTTTCAATTCCAGACTGCCTTTTTCCGTCATAATTATTGCTTTTTCTGTTTTGTCGGAATTTTTTCTGTTATATAGAAAAAAACATAACTTCACGGGAAAATAAATTAGCAGAGAGAGTGCAATCAACAACGTAAGAGAAAAATCTATGTAACCGAAGCCGTTTACCGTCTTAAGCCCGATAAACGATGCTGCAATTTCAAGCAATCCGCTGTATGCCGACGAAACAATAATGAGCAGCAACGACGCTTTTAGTGAAAGACCGAAAGCAATAACTGAACATACAAAAGCAAAAAGTATACCGAATATGTAATGCAGTTTAAACACGTAACCTATACACGAACAAAGCCCGCCTATCACCGCTGAAATAAATATATTACGTTTCCGACCTCGTCCCAGCGTAATCCTGTTACAAAGCGATAAAAGAATGTAATCCATTATAGCGTTAAACAAAAACATTTCATCCAGATAAACCACACACATTCACCGTTTTCATTATAGTTGACCGTATTTGCAAAATGTGTCAAATAGAGTGGTAAATGTTTTTTATTTATGGTAAAATAAAAACAATTATATATTGGGAGCGTGTAATAATGAAAAATAAAATTATCTCATTTGTGCTTATAACAGTTACTCTTCTTACACTGTGTTCTTGCAAAAAAGAAGAACCGAAACTGCCCGAAAACGACACTTCTGTACCTGTTATAGATGAAATCGTACCTGATGATCCGACACCCGAGCCGGAACCGGTACCCCAGCCCGAACCCGTGCCGGAACCGAAACCGGATCCGAAACCCGAACCTAAGCCGGAACCTAAGCCCGAGCCTAAGCCTATCGACAACTCCGACTGGCAGTTAATTCTCGTAAACAAAGAATATCCCCTCACAGCCGAGATAGATATGACACTTGCTACCGTTTACGGCAGTTATAAGGCAGATTCAAGAATAATTGATGCTTACCGCGAAATGTCGGAAGCGGCGGAACGCGACGGTATACATCTCGTTGTTCACTCTGCTTATCGCTCAATCAGCAAACAGCAGTCACTCTATGACAGAAAAGTCAATCAGTACCTTTCAAGAGGTTACAGCAACGATGATGCAATATCCGCAGCACTCTCAATCGTCGCCTATCCCGGTCAAAGTGAACATCACACAGGACTTTGTCTTGACATCACTTCAAACGAATGGTTGTCTGTCCACGGAAGCGACCCGCTTATCTCAGCTTTTTCAGACAGTGAAAGCGGTAAATGGCTAAAAGAAAACGCCCATAACTACGGTTTTATACTGAGATACCCCCTTGGCAAAGAAGGCATTACGGGATACACATTTGAGCCATGGCATTTCAGGTACGTAGGAAAAGACAATGCAATTTTTATTGAAAACAACAATTTAACATTGGAAGAATATAAAATTTTTCTCGGAATATAAAAAAAGACTTGCATTTTATTTTCAATTGTGTTACACTTATCAAGTAACAAATCTAGGTGTGGCGCAGTTGGTAGCGTGCTTGAATGGGGTTCAAGAGGCCGAGAGTTCGAATCTCTCCACTTAGACCATAAAATGCAGATACTCGCTATCTGCATTTTTCTTTTATAAAGATAAAAACAGGAGATTATTATGAGAAATCTTTATGCTATCTGCCATAAGAACGACGGCCAGGTCGAACTTTTCGGTCAGAATGTTGTAACCTTTTCTTCAGATGACATTTCACTTGAAATACTTGGCAGAGTTTTCTGCGATGACAATAAAGTTAACGACTGTGATAAAATTGCTGATTTATTCAGAGAATACGGCACAAATATTACCGAGCATATTTATGGCAGTTATATTATTATTTTTAAAGAACACACCGAGAATAAACTCACGGTGGTACACGACGCTGTAACTTCACCGTATGCTCTCTACTATACCGAGGACATCGAAAATATATATATCAGCACGTCAATAAAAACCATATATACCTATTGTAAGGCACCCCGTTCACTCAACGAGGATGTGATCGACGATTTCCTTTTAAACAGAATTGTAAACAGTAACGAGACTCTTATAGATGGTCTGTATAAGCTTTGTTACTCACAGGCACTTGTCGTAAGCAACGGAAAATATACTATTGAACACGTTAAGTATCCCACAGTATCAATGACTGAAGAAGAAGGAAAAACTCTTTTCAACGACATTCTTCTCGAATCCGTCGAAAGATGTGCATTTGATACGGAATCTCTGAATATTGCACTTTCATCCGGTTATGACACCAACTATATTTTATATGCCCTAAGAGAAAAAACATCTGCACCGATTAACGCATTTTCAATTGGTGGTGCTAAAGGAAACAACGAACTACCTTACACAAGAGAAATTTCAAAATTGTACGATGACGTTAATTACCACGAAACAGTAATTGACAACAACGATTTACAGAATATGCCTGACATTGTATGGCGACTTGAAGGTGCAATGAATGCAGAAGGACTCTTTCTTCAGTATGCTCTCTCTCGCACACTTTCAGATCACGGTGTAGATACTCTTATTTGCGGAGAATCCGCTGATCAGATATTTAATCCGCAATTCCATATGAAAGACGATCGTCTGAAAAGACTTGGGGTTCACGGTATTAAATATTTAAGCACAGACTTTCCTTTTGAAACCGGAATTCTCTCTGTCCTTAAAAAAAGCGGTATAATGGCAAATTCGTTTGGTATCGATACACGTTATCCTTTTGTGGATTACCGTGTAATTGACCTTGCAGATGCCACAAAGGCACTTAACGGACTTACCAAAGAATATCACAAGTTAAACTGCAAAAAACATTTTAAGAGTGATGTATACGATATAGTAAACCACCAGAAAATCAGTGGCAAAACAAGTTATTCAGCTCTTTTTGCTGATGATAATGAACTGAGAACTTTTTATAAACTCATCGAAAAAAGCAAATGGTACTCAAAAACAGACAAAAATGTGTTTACCCGTCTTAATTGGAAATTGCGTTGTGCTGTAATTAAACGACTCTCATACAAAAACAACGACGATGTGACCGAAAAGACGCTCTATGATGACATAAAAATGAACAGGTATCAAAATCTTTTATACTTGCTTATATTTGAAAAGCTTTTCATATCAGGACAGTTTGATACCCATTTTAACGAAAGCGGAATCAATGTAAAACTTAAGGATTTATTTTAAAAAAACGATGGTCATGGACCATCGTTTTTTTAAGTGGTGGTCATCGACCATCGTTTGTTATAGAAGCGGTGCAATTAATCTGAGCATTGATTGCCATAAACTTTTGAAAAAGCCTGCTTTACACTTTTCCAACGTGATTTCTTCACACTTTTCAAGTGTACTCAAATAGTCTTTTTTAATCTCTGCTATCACTTCACCGCCGTAAATACGAACACCGCATTCATAGTGAAGATAAAGACTCCTGAAATCCAAATTTGCCGTTCCCACAGTTGCTGTTATATCATCTGACACAAACGTTTTTGCATGCATAAAGCCCGGCGTGTATTCATAAATTTTCACACCTTCTTCAATAAGTTCACGGTAATACGATACCGTGGTCATATGAACGAGTTTCTTATCGTAAATTTTCGGTGTACATATCCTGACGTCTACACCGCTTTTAGCAGCCAGTGTAAGTGCTGAAATCATATTTTCATCCAATATAAGATACGGAGTATTTATATAAACGTAATCTTTAGCACTGCTGATTACTTTCATATAAACGTGCTCACTTACATGTTCGCTGTCAAGCGGGCTGTCTGAATAAGGCTGATAGTATCCGCCATCAGACATAATTTTTCTTTGTGCGGGACGGTATTTCTCGAAATCATCACATTTACCGTTGTTACATATCGCCCACATTTGCAGATACATAACCGTAAAACTCCAAGCAGCATCGCCTTTAAGCATAATCGAAGCATCCTTCCAATGCCCGTGTTTTTCATATGCATTGATGTATTCATCAGCTATATTTATGCCACCCGTAAAAGCCACTTCGCCGTCTATTACTGCAATTTTTCTGTGATTACGGTTATTTTGTGTCGCACTAAACACAGGACGAAACGGATTGAAAACAGTACATTTTATACCGTATGACTCAAGTTTTTCCGTGTAATTCTTGGGTATTCGCAAAAAACACCCAATATCGTCAAACATAAGTCGTACTTCTACACCCTGCTGAACTTTTTGTTTCAGAACATCAAGAATTGTGTTCCACATTTTGCCATTCTCAATAATGAAATATTCAAGGAAAATATATTTCTCTGCTCTTTTCAGTTCCCTGATAAGCGCTTCAAGTTTCTTCTCACCGGGTGTAAGATATTGTGCGACAGTATTTTTATAAACCGGAAAACCTGCATATTTGTAAAGATAATTTATATCTTGAGCGTAGTGACGGTATTCTTGTTTCGCCTCTTCAAAAACGTCTTCGCCGTATTCGTATACTCCGTCAACTTTCCCTTTGACTTCACGTGAAAACTTTTTCATCTTCGTACCCGAATTCTGAAATCTGAACAACAGGTAAAAGAATCCACCAAAAATCGGAAAGGATAATATTGTAAATACCCATGTAAGTTTAAAGGCATTCTTGCCCCGTTTAGATATAATGAATAACGTTATAAGCAAACTGATTACGGTAAGACCCGCACTTACAGGTAAATATACTTTTGCACCGTTATACAGTAGCAAAATCAACGTTGCTATCTGCCCCAATATGAGCAGACACACAAAAAGCCTTCTCCTGAATAAATTTCTGAGCCATTTTGCTTCCATTAAAATCATCCTTTCAGCATCCTAATATTCCAAGGTGCTCAAGTAATATTTTAACCCCCATAACAATCAGAACAACTCCACCAAAAACTTCCGCTTTAGATTTGAACTTTGCACCAAATACCCTTCCGATGCAAACCCCCACAGACGAAAATGCAAACGTAATAACGCCGATAAACCCTACAGCTGAGAATATATTCACGCTCATAAGTGCTAAAGTAACACCTACCGCAAGAGCATCAATACTGGTCGCAACTGCAAGAGGAAACATCGTCTTAAAGTCAAATGAATCATTAAGCTGCTCAGCGCATTCCCTTGATTCTTTTATCATATTTAAACCGATTATACCCAAAAGTACAAAAGCGATCCAATGGTCTACGCTGACAATAAAATCTTTAAAATAACGACCGAGGAAATAACCGATTAAGGGCATACCTGCCTGAAAGCCACCAAAATACAAACCCGTTATCACCGCATGTCTCGGCGAGAGTTTTTTTACAGACAAGCCCTTACATATTGCCACGGCAAACGCATCCATAGAAAGACCTACAGCGAGAACAAATAATTCAAATGTACTCATAACATTTCTCCTCATAATAAAAAAGAGACTTATCCGCCCGACATCGAGCAGATAAGTCTCGTCATTTAAGATAAAACCACAAGAAATAATTTCTTGAGAATGTTGATTCTATCGCGTTATAAAACGCCGACTACTCCCTTATTGACTTTATAGTAGCATATTTTTACATCAAATGCAATATTATCTGAATTCTTCAAGATCATAATCAAGAGTTGCAACTTTCAAAAAAGTTGCACAGTATTCATCTGACAGCACCTCAGTCTTTTCAGATATAGACTTAACTATGTGGTCGGGATTTAAACTTATATTTGTGTTAAACGAAACCGCAGCCGTTATAACAAGTTTTCCATCATCTAATTCACAGTCAAATTCAGCTATCAGAGGAAGTATATCCATAGTTTTTTCGGAAGACTTGCTCTTTTTTACTATTTCAAGTTTATCTCCCGAAAAAAGATCCTTTACTGTTTTAATGTCGTTTTGGTCGAATGACCTCGTATCTTCAATAGTAACCCTATATCTGCAATAGCCTATCTGTTTGAGATCTTTTTTTATCGGAAGCACGTCTCTTATTTCAATCCCTTCAGGCATCTGGGCGTTGATTGCATTTTTCACATCCTCCAACGCAATATTTTCAACAAGTTTTACTTCGCAGAGTTCGGCTACACTTTCATATCCAAGAGAAAGCGGATTGCCAAAAACCATGTGAGGATGTGGATTAAAACCCTCGGTATATTTAATTTTCACGCCGCTTCTTTTTATCGCACGCATAAACGTACGCATCAAATCCAAATGTGAAATATACTTTGCACGTCCTGTTTTTGTAAAATATATTCTAACTTTTTGCATGACAGTAACCTCCGCAAAGTTTATCTGCACCGCATCCCTGGCATCTCGTTCTGCAATCGGGTGTAGTTGCCGCTTCAATACTCTTTTTTGCTTCTCTGATCAGATGTGCTTTGCTTACACCTATATCAATGAAATCCCACGGTAATATTTCATCAAAATCGCGTACTCTGTTAGCGTAGAATTCTTTTGATAAACCGTGTTGCTCAAGTGCCTCAAGCCAAACGTCATACTTAAAATGATCGTCCCAGTTGTCCATTTTACAGCCATTCTTAAACGCTGTTTCGATTACGGGTGCAAGCCTTCTGTCTCCCCTTGCAAGCACCGCCTCAAGAACGCTTATGTCAGAATCGTGATAGTGAACGGTAATCTTCTTGCTGTGAACAGAACCTTTAAGTGCAATTTGTTTTTTTCTTAAACTATCCTTCGTATCCTGGCCGACCCACTGAAAAGGAGTGAAAGGTTTAGGAATGAAGCATGCTACGGAGAGCCTGATATTGACACCGCCGTCTTTAGTATACTCTCCCTCACGGATACCCTCGAAATACTCTTCAAGCACGGTATAGCCGAGTTTTCCTATCCCCATAACGTCTTCTTCGGTTTCATAGGGAAGCCCCATCATAAAATACAATTTTATAGTATGCCAACCGCCTTTAAATGCTATACGGCAAGTATTACGAAGTTGCTCTTCCGTTACGTTTTTATTGATGATATCACGCATTCGCTGTGAACCTGCTTCAGGCGCAAAAGTAAGACCGCCTTTTCTCACCTTTTGCACTCTGTCCATAAGTTCCATCGAAAAATTATCAACGCGAAGAGAAGGCAGCGATAAGCTGACCATATCTTTTTCACACCAGGAATTGAGCGCATCTATAAGTTCATAAAGTTGTGTATAGTCACTTGTAGAAAGTGACGTCAGCGACATTTCTTCATAGCCCGTCGTGCTGATAAGTTTTTTTGCCTGCTCATTAAGCACGTCTACACTTTTTTCTCTTATAGGTCTGTAAAGCTGACCTGCCTGACAGAAACGACAACCCCTCGTACATCCCCTGAACACTTCAAGCATTGCCCTGTCGTGAACAACCTCACAAAACGGCACGATAAACCTATCAGGGTAATACATTGCCGATAAATCTTTTACGACCTGCTTCGTTATTATATCCTTCGCTTCGGGAACAAGTGTACGCCTCTCTTTTATAGTGCCGTCAGCATTATAATCGACCTCGTAGAATGACGGCACGTATATACCGTCAAGTTTTGCACACTCTTTAAGTGTTTCAAGCCTTGATAAACCTTTTTTCTTGCATTCCCTTATTTTGATAAGAAGGTTTGGAAGCATTTCCTCACCCTCGCCCAGATTGAACATATCAAAGAAACTATGCACCGGTTCGGGATTATATGCGCAAGGACCGCCGCCTATGACAAAAGGCATATCCTCTCCCCTGTCTTCACTCCTCAAGGGAATATGTCCAAGTTCCAAAATATTGAGCACATTGGTAAAAGACATTTCCGTCTGAAGCGTAAAACCAAGAGCATCAAAATGCGTTATCGGGTCACCGCTTTCAAGTGCAAATAAAGGAATATCACTATTCCTCAATTTCTCCTCCATATCATCATGGGGACAAAACACTCTTTCACACCACATACCGTCGACTTCATTTATAACGCCGTACAGTATCTTTAAACCAAGATGACTCATACCAACTTCATAAACGTCAGGAAAACACATAGCCATTCTGAAATCAACTTCATCTTTATTTTTATGTATACTGTTGACTTCGTTTCCTATATATCTTGCAGGTTTCTGAACACTGCGTAATAACAAATCTAATTTTTCCAAAACATCCTCCGCAAATAAATATAGTATTATTTTATATTATTTGCAGCCTACTTTCAATAGCATAAATGTCAAATATACACCTATGAGAAGCAAAGAAAAATTAAATCCCGTAATATAGAGCAGATATGCACCTCCGACTATAAGAAAAGTGCTAAATATCAATGATACAACGTACATTACCTGCTCTCGCTTGTCCGGTAGAATAAAAAGGGATAGCAAAGCAGAAAGTGCCCGTCCCCCGTCAAGAAATGAAACGGGAAGTAGATTTACAGCCATCAGCAAAAAATTTACCGCAAGATAAAACATTCCGTTTTTAGCGAAAAACCCAAGTTCTATCAGTTTGTAAATCAATACAATCAGAATAAAATTAACCATAGGTCCGCTTAAAGCAACAATAATATCAAAAAAATATGATTTATGCTTTTCTTCACAAACAATATTACCGCCCACTGCCGTAATTTCAAAACGTTTTACCCTATATCCGCATAATTTCATAGAAAGTAAATGACCAAGCTCATGCAGTAGCGCAAAAAGTAAAACCGCAACAGGCAAAAGTGTACCGTCTATTATAATAAACATAATACACATAGCTATAAAAGGTAACGTTACAGTTATACTCACGTTTCAATATACTCCTTTGGATCAACGTATTCTCCGCTTATTTTTATACCGAAATGCAGATGATTTCCGGTAGATTGACCGCTTGAGCCTACCGTGCCTATCTCATCTCCGACTTCTATCATATCCCCTTCTTTTATAAGTATTTCCTTACAATGTCCGTAAACTGTGAATATATCCTCTCCATGCTTTAATATTATGTAATTTCCGTAATATTCATCGTCACCGCAGTATACTGCCTGTCCGCTTCTCGCTGCAGTTATCGGTGTACCCTCTGCCGCTGCTATATCTATTCCATAATGAAAACTCTCTTCCTGTGTAACGGGATTAACCCGTGAGCCGAATGAATCAGTAACGTATCCGTAAAGTGGAGAAACATACTCACTGTCGTTTGATATTTTTTTCAAATTCGACGAAAAAGTTTCGAGTGCTTTACTTACGTCCCCAAGATCTCCGCCAACCGTCAGAGAAGTGGAAAGCATATCCTTGTATTTTTCTGTTGTACGGTTGTGAACAGTATTGATTGCCACACCCAGACAAACCAGTAATACACTTACTGCAATCTGAGTCATAAGCGGAGATGCTCTTCTTTTCTTTTCTTTTTTTGGTGTATATCTGCCTTTTACTACAGAATAACGTTCTCTTTTTGTTTCCATATATTTTCACCTCAATAGAATATATGAAAAAAGCGGATGCACTATGCATCCGCTTTCTATAAATTAAATTATTTGTAGCTGCTTTCTTTTTCTTTAAGACTTACCGCTTCAGAGCCGAGATATTCTTCAACGTCAAGCCCTGCAAATTCACAGAAAGATTTCATTTCCGCAACAGTATTTACGTTTACGGGAATACCGTTCTTCATACGGTCTTCATATGCAAAATGTTCTTTTTCGCCATGAGTGTATATTCTGTCCTGACCGAGAGCCTTGGGTGATTCACGAAGTTCCTGAAGGAATGTTGAGAAATGTTCTTTTATTGCCGCTGCATCACCAAATACTTTGGGGTCAATAGCAATAAATCCGTGACACGTACCACCCTTGTTTCCGACATGAGTATGATTTGAAGTGATACCCATCGAAAGAATAGAGCAGAAAATTTCAACGAACATACCGTAGCCGTAACCCTTATGGCTGCCCGTCTTTTCTTCTTCACCGCCAAGAGGAAGAATACCGCCACCCTCTTTGCTTACGATGTCATGAAGAACTCTTGCTGCATCTGTGCTGCCCATACCGGTAGAATCGATTGCCCAACCTTCAGGAAGTGCCTTATCTGCCTTGTTGTATACTTCAAGCTTACCTCTTGTAACAACAGTTGTTGAAGCATCAAAGAAGAAAGGATACGGATCAGCAGGTACTGATATAGCAAAAGGATTGGAGCCGAGCATTGCTTTTCTGCCGAAGGTAGGTACCATTATAGCCTCAGAGTTAGTCATTGACATACCGATAAGACCCTTATCTGCTGCCATTTTTGCATAATAACCTGCAATACCGTAGTGGTTTGAATCTTTGAGAGTTACAATACCGACACCGCTTTCCTGTGCCTTTTTGATTGCTATTTCCATAGCAAAGTGGCCGTTAAGCTGACCCATACCGTCATGTCCGTCAACAACTGCAGAAACAGGCGTTTCAAACACTACCTCAGGCTTAGCATCAACCTTGATAAGGCCCTTTTCTATGCCCTTGTGATAACGAACAAGTCTCTGCATACCGTGTGATTCAATACCATAAAGGTCAGAGAGAAGTAAAACGTCAGCAATTATCTGACAGTCATCCTTTTCAAATCCCAATTTAGCAAATGCATCATTACAGAACTTGTTAAGCTGTTCGTATTTATAAGTTATATATTTTGCCATTATACAATCCCCTTTTTGTCTTTTTATTATATAATAGCATATTTAAATGATAAGTCAATCACAAATCCCATCTAAAGAATAAAGCAAATTAATCTGTTACACCCGTCATTTATCATTCTTTCAAGAGTTAACTGCAGTTTATCACGGGTTTCCTGTGGCATTCTTTCAAGTTTGCTGTGCAGTCCCTCCCCCATCAACTGATGCAATGATTTTCCGAATATATTCGAATCCCATATCTTTGAAGGATCGCTTTCATAATCTGCAAACAAATATTTTATTAAGTCGTTAGACTGTTCTTCACTTCCCACGATAGGAGAAACTTCTGTCCTGATATCTGCTCTTATCATATGTATCGAGGGTGCCGTTGCCGACAATTTTACGCCGTATTTTGAACCCTGTTTTATTATTTCAGGCTCATCAAGCTGCATATCGGAAAGTGTAGGTGTGACAATACCGTAACCGGTTGCTTCAACTTGTTCAAGTGCTCCGCAAAACTTCTCGTATTTTTGCTTAAGTGCCGACATTTCACATAATATTTTTACAAGTTCTGTGTCATCCTTTATATCAAGCCCGCACTGTTTTGAAAGAAGGTCATAGAAAAGTTCTCTGTCCACATCTGCTTTTATTTCCGATATTCCCATTGCAAGATCACTGCTTTCAACAGTAACAGCGTTTACAAATTCACACTCGGATATCCGCTGTGCGACCTTTGATACTTCACTTATTTTTGTTACGTCGCTTGCCGCCGATATTATACATTTATAAATACCGTCTTTAACAGGATTCTCATTCGGAATTGCCTCTATCCACGTAGGAATATCTATACGAAGTTCTTTAATCGGGAATTCAAGAAGTATCGCTTCGAGTATATTTTTGATCTCCCTCTCGCTCATTTTTTCAACGTTTGCGGCAAGTGCCGTTACACCATATTTTTCACTGAGTTCATAACAAAGGGCCTTAGTGCTTGCACTGTCGGGTGTTACGCTATTTATAATTATAACGTACGGTTTATTTATTGCATTAAGTTCATTTGCAACTCTCTCCTCAGCATCGACGTATGCACTTCTGGGAAGTTCACATATACTTCCGTCAGTAGTAACGAGAATACCTATCGTACTGTGATCGCATATAACTTTTTTCGTACCTTTTTCCGCGGCTTCCTGAAAAGGCATCGGCGATTCACTCCACGGTGTTTTTACCATTCGGTTATTGCCGTCTTCCATATATCCCAATGCATCTTTAACTATGTAACCTACACAATCGATAAGACGCACTTTAAGCTGAGCGTTATCTCCAAGAGTCACTTTTACCGCTTCATTCGGAACAAATTTCGGTTCAGTTGTCATTATTGTTTTTCCCGAACCGCTTTGAGGCAACTCATCCATTGTCCTTAATCTTGTATTTTCATCGGCAATCTGAGGCATCACAAGAGTAGACATAAAATTCTTGATAAAAGTTGATTTTCCCGTTCTTACAGGTCCTACAACACCTATGTAAATATCGCCGTTTGTTCTGCGTGAAATATCCGAATAAATATCAAAATTTTCCATATTAATTGCCCTCACTTTCTCGGTATTATTACCGCTTTCCCGGGTACTTCACTATTACAGTTATCACGGCAAAGTTTATCTTTTTCAATATGAAATCTCTTTGCTATATCCCACCATGTTTCACCTTTTTCGGGATAATAGACGGTTATCGATTTTCGCTGCTTAAGTTTTTGCCCACTTTCACTCATTGCAGAGACGTATGCCACAGATTCTTCGGCAACACACACGTAGAACGCACATATGTTTCCGCTGACTTTAAGTTCACCCGATGAAGATATTGTGTAATCAACATTCTCCGTATAGGCACCTGCTCTCAGTATTCTGCAACCGGCTCCGCTTTCAAACACTATTTCAAACGGTGTTGAAATCTGTTTATAAAGCATTTTGCCTTCGGTATCAAGAGCAAGTATATTAACGTTGATATTGCCTGCTATAGCGGCATTATTATCTTCCCTCACCGCACTGTCAATTACAGGCTCTGCATATATTATTTCAATGCTTCTGATGTTTTCATCAAGTTGAACGGATGCTGAGAATTTGCCGTCAGCACATTCTCTGACCACATCAGTAATAATAAGTTCCTCCTGTTTTTCTACTGTACTTTCTGCATCATACAAAAAAGCATCAACGGGAATGGATTCTTCACTTTCTTCATAAAGTTCAACATCACATATTACGTTTGCCTCGCAGGCAATAATACGGTTTTCACCCGTATTATCGTCATACATTTCCATTTTAAGATCTGAGAGTTCCATTGAGCATATTACTTTAGCGTTTTCTGCCGGTAACGTACTGTCAAACACTCTGTTAAATGGAATATCGTATTTTTTAACCGAGATACCGCCCGACGTATTTTCATAAACTGCATAAACGTGTAGCGTTCCTTTAGTTATCACTTTTCCCGTGACAACCTTGCACTCGTCAACCGAAACATAACCGTTATTAAACAGTAATCTTTTGGGTGTTTCATCCTGGTCAGTAAGATTTATATCCTCTTCGATATAAGTATTCTTTCTGTCACAAAAACAAAGTCTCGTTACCTTTTTTGTTTCGTTTTTCACTTCAGCATCAACAAAAATATCCGTATTTACGGTATCGTTACCCACAACACATATTTCGATTTTGTAATTACATTTAATTTCCGTATGACTTCCGCTTCCTTTTGCTGTCACACTTTCCTTGGCAAGTGTAACCATGACACGTGCATCATCCGTCATATTTTTTACAGGCATTCTCTCGGATATGTTGATGCTTTTTGAAAGAGGAACGAGTTCGCCGTTATCACCCATATAAATAATAAACGCATCTGCCGTTCCGTTCAGATTAAGCATACCATCTGTAACGTTATAATCCGTTGCATATATTCTTGCATCACAACAGATTATATTACTTATTTTCGGATAATAATCAGGTAAATTGATATGTTCTTCACAATGCCCGATTATGCCGTTTTTGTAAAGAGTTTTACAGTATTTGAATCCACTGCTTACATTCATATTTCCATTCTCCTTAATATAATTCTGATAAATTATATTAAAATCTTTTTGGAAATATAACAAAAAGCACACTGCAAATGCAGTGTGCTTTCGTAATTCAATTATTATTTGTCTTTGTTATTAAAAAGAACCAGAATATCGTCGATATTATCTATTCCGTCATCATCAGAAATGCTTTTGATTATAGGCTTTGTTTCAGGTTCATAACTGTCATCCAAAACTTTTCCGCTTGTAACAACAGTGCTTTCGCCCGTCCTTACATTACCAAAATTCACTTTTGAATCAAACGGTACAAACGTCCTCTTAGGTTCTGTTTCTGTCTTGTTTTCTTCTTCTGCCTTCGGTGCAGGCTCAGGTACGACGTTATCAAAACCTGTTGCAATAACGGTAACTCTCATCTTATCCTTCATTTCAGGATCAAAAGACGTACCCCAGATAATGTTCGCATCGGGATTAGCAGCATCCGCTATCATAGCCGACGCCTTTTCGATACTTTCAAGACTTACGTCAGGTGAAGTCGTAATGCTGATGATAACACCCTTCGCACCGTTTATTGACGTTTCAATGAGAGGACTGGAAATAGCCATAGTTGCAGCATCTTCCGCCATATTCTCACCAGAACCTGTACCTACGCCCATATGAGCGTAACCCGCATCCTTCATTACCGCTGTAACGTCGGCAAAATCAAGGTTTATATAACCGGGCAGATTAACAAGGTCGGAAATACTTGCAACACCGAGCTTAAGCACGTCATCTGCAACTTCAAACGCGTTCGAAATAGTAATAGGTGTTTCCGAAACAAATTTAAGTCTTTCGTTCGGTATAACAACGAGTGCATCAACACGTTCCTTAAGACTGCGGATACCCTCTTCTGCCTGCATCATTCTTCTTCTACCCTCAAAATTGAAGGGTTTAGTAACGATACCTACCGTAAGAATATTCATATCCTTGGCTATTTCAGCAACGACTGGCGCACCGCCGGTGCCCGTTCCGCCGCCCATACCGGCAGTAATGAATACCATATCACTGCCTTTGATAGCCGCAGCAATTTCTTCTTTACTTTCTTCAGCAGCACGCTGACCTTTTTCAGGATTAGCGCCTGCACCCTGTCCTTTGGTAAGTTTTTCACCAATCTGCAATTTCTGCGTAGCCCTTGAAAGCAAAAGTGCCTGCTTGTCCGTATTGATTGCTATGAATTCAACGCTGCTTATTCCGCCGCTGATCATTCTGTTTACAGCATTATTGCCGGCACCGCCTATACCGACAACCTTTATATTTACCGGATAAAAACCGTCATTGTCAAATGCAAATCCCATTTTTCCATCCTCCACACATTAATATATAAGTTTATATTATCAAAATATTATTAGTATTTCAATAGCAAAATAAAAGTTAACTTCTTGTTAATCTGAAATATGCCTGCTGTGTACTGCGTACGTCTGCTATTCCTTTGTCAGTTTCCGGACGAAGCGAAATAATGTTTGCCGCAAACTGTATTTTGGAGTTAATCTCCGTGTAGTCTCCCAAAGCAATTTGTATTCTGTCATCATATATCATATAAATGTCAAAAAGGTCGTTTAGCATGATTGTATTCATACTTTCAAGCAAACCGTTCCTTTGACATTGCTCTATTACGTTATCAAAAATCTGATGCGATTTTTCTTCTTCAAACTGAAGACTGCCACCTATCTTCTGTCCATCTGCAAGTTTTGCATTGACTTCAAGATAATCGTACTCCGTCGCATTAACCTTCGAAAGTATTTTCAACGACTCATCAACGAGATACTTATTGTCATCAACGCCTATCTGTGCAAAAGGCTGATCGGGCTCAACTTCAATTATTATAGTATCGGGATAACTCCGATAAATCTCAACGTCCTTTATGTAGGGCAATCCTGTTTTTAAATTTTCTTTAATACGCTTAAATGACAAAAATATCATATTATTACTTCCGTCATCTTTAAGAGTTGACGTTTCAATTATGTCCTGCTCGGTATACATACTGCTTCCGCACACGACTATATTGTTAACCTTAAGAAATTTTGACACAGCATAATAAAGACCTCCAAAAAAGAAGCCCACAACTATCAAAAATATCAGCAGAACAAGGATAAGTCTCCTTATCCTCACTCTGCGACGGTGCTTCCTTGCACCACTGACTTTTCGATTAGAATCTTTCAATGTTTATTTCCTCTCAGTTTTACATCCAAGTAGATTTAGTTTAAGTGACATATCTTCATAACCGCGTTCAACAAGTTCAAAATTCGATATAGAAGATTGACCTTGCGAACAAAGTGCCAGAAGTGCCATAGCCGCACCTCCACGAAGGTCGGTGGCATACACGTCGGCACAGTTAAACTTATCCGCATTTCCTACCCATGCATATTTTGACTTAGCACGTATATTCGCCCCAAAACGAAGCAGTTGACCAACGTGCTCAAATCTGTTTTGAAAAACGGTTTCGTAGAATTCACACTTGCCCTCGGCAACAGCGCTGTATGCAACGAATATCGCAAGTGCATCCGTAGGGAAATCAGGATACGGGCGCGTTATAATTTTACTCGGTGCTACGGGTCTGTTTTTCTGTATCAGTTCAATACTGTTATCCGAAACCGTTATTTCTGCACCGCCATTTTCAAGCACAGACAAAACGGGTACAATATGTGAACTGTCACAACCTCTGAGTATAATGTGTCCGGAAGTCATTGCCGCTGCTGCAAGATATGTCGCCGCTTCTATCCTGTCTCCTATTATAGCATGATGAGTACCGTGTAGTGAAGATACTCCTTCAATTTCCACAAAATCCGTTCCTGCACCGCTTATTTTTGCGCCCATTGCATTGAGCAATTTTTGAAGATCAACTATTTCAGGTTCTTTTGCAGCACCCGTCACGGTCGTTTTTCCGCTTGCCAGTGCCGCTGCAAGAATTATGTTCTCAGTTGCTCCGACACTCGGATATTCAAGCACAATGTCAGCGCCTTTAAGGCCGTTGCAATATGCCGTTATGGCATCATTCTCATATTCAAAATACACACCGAGTTGTCTTAAAGAATTGATATGTAAGTCGATAGGTCTCGGCCCCAGTTCACAACCTCCCGGACAGGAAAATTTAACTTTTCCGACCCTCGCTATCAACGCCCCTATGAAAATTATGGATGACCTCATTTCTCTCATAAGAACATTCGGTATATTTCCGCTGCATACCCCTTTACAGTTTACACAAGCGGTACTCCCGTCATGAGATACTCTTCCTCCAAGACATTCAATTATTTCAAAAGTTTTTCTGACGTCACGGATATAAGGACAGTTATGTAAAAATACCGTTTCCTCTGTCAGTATCGTTGCCGCAAGTGATGGCAACGCACTGTTTTTTGCACCGCAAACAAATATTTCTCCATCAATAACAGACGGACCTTTTACAATAAGTTTGCTCATAAAGAAACCACACCTCGCTCACAACACATAGTATGCTGTGTCGGCAAGTACGGTTACTTTATGTCCATAAGTTCATGATAAATCTTCTGCGATGAATCGTAAATAGCAAGTTTTACGGCGTTATCCGAAAGTTCTTTCTCAAACTCTTTGTCCGTAAGTATTTTTTCTGTCATTTCAATAAGTTTTCCGCCACTCATATCACTTTCTTCAAGTATCATGGCTGCATTTGCCCTGACAAGTGACATTACGTTATGATACTGATGATTATGAGTAACATTTGGTGACGGGACAAGTATCGCAGGTTTTCCAAGTGCAAGAAGTTCTGCAATAGTACCTGCGCCGCCTCTGCCAATAACAACGTCAGCCGCAGCCATAACGTTCCACATATCATCTATGTATTCCTTAACCCTGATATGAGGATACTTTTCGGGTGTGATGCCTTTATCAGACAGTTTCCCAGGCATCCACCGAAAACCGTATCTGCCCGTTGCATGAATATGTATAAGTGACTTATTGTCCTTTTCCATATCCATCATCTCTATAACTGCATTATTAAATTCTCTCGCACCGAGACTGCCGGCAAAAGAGACTATGAGTTTTTTATCACTTGGAATCTCAAGAAGTTCCCTTGCCTTTTGCTTGTCTGCGAAAACAAACTCTTCCCTTATCGGATTTCCGACGAGAACAGTCTTTGCATTACGAGGCAAACGATTTGCACTGTCTGCAAAACTTATCATTACCCTATCAACTTTTTTTGCAAGAATTCTGCTTGTTATTCCGGGAAATGCATTCTGTTCATGAATGGCTGTCGGGATGCCCATATCAGCCGCAGCCTTAATAAGCGGAAAACTGACGTATCCGCCTGTTCCCACCGCAATATCAGGCTTAATCTCTCCGAGCAGTTTTTTGCACACACCCGTTGCTTTTAACGCTTTGGCAACTATCTTTACATTTTCTACTGAAATGCTTCTTTTAAGACCGCTTACTTCAATCGTATGAAATGCAAAGCCCTTTTGTTTTACAATACGTTCTTCAAGGCTGTCTTTATTTCCCACAAAATGAATTTCTGCATCAGGATGTCTTGATTTTATAAACTGAGCAATGGCTATAGCGGGATTGATATGTCCTGCTGTACCACCGCCTGCAAATACAATTCGCATACGTTTACTCCTTAGTAATTACCGAATATTTGGAAATAGCAAGTATTATACCCATTTCACACAGCTGTAATACCAACGCCGTTCCGCCATAACTGAAAAACGGAAGTGATATTCCCGTATTTGGAACAGTATTTGTAACAACACCGATATTAAATATAACCTGCAATGCAAGTTTTGATATAAGCCCTATTACCACGAGTCCCGAAAATTTATCAGGTGCTCTCATAGCAATTACGATTCCACGCCAGATAAGAAGTGCAAACAGAAGTATAACGATAAGTGCCCCGACAAAACCGAGTTCTTCACACCATATGGAAAAAATAAAGTCATTCTGCGGTTCAGGGATATACATATGCTTCTGCCTGCTCTGTCCGAGACCTACACCAAAAAGACCGCCCGAGCCAATAGCAAGCAACGACTGAATCGTCTGATAACCCTTACCGAGACTATCTTTCCACGGGTCAAACCAGATCTGTACACGTGACATCGTATATGGTGCAACCAAAAGCACGATTCCGACAAGCGCAACACCTGCACATCCTACAATAACAAAGTACTTTGTCTTCGTTCCGCCGACGTACATTAATACAGCGGCAATCAAGAGCAGAATAATTGTGGCAGATAGGTGTTTTTCGATAAGAACGAGTGCGATAATGGGTAGTAAAACAATGCCCATACCAATAACACCGTATTTAAACGTAGCCATTTTTTTGGGGCCCATATTGACAATCACGAGTGACATCATGAGAACGAGTGCCACCTTGCCTATTTCCGAAGGCTGAAACGTGAAAGAACCAATGCCGAGCCATCTTTTTGCACCGTTACGTACTACACCGATAAACGGTACGAGTGCGAGAAGTCCGATTGCCGCTACGTATGCAAGAGGTGTAAGTTTCTTAAGAAGCTTTATGCTCAGAACCTTGCTTATAACAAGCATCAATCCGACACCTATAACCGAATATACAAACTGATTTATTACATAGTGATAACTGTTTCCGTACTTATAGTAAGCACTTGCATAACTTGACGTATACATCGCTATAAGTCCCAAAAGAAGTAAGAGAATCACTATGACAAACAGATGTATGTCTATTCCGGATTTACCGTACATACTTCTCTCGTTTATTCTGTTTTTTGCATTTTTTCCAGACATATTCTTCTCCGAAATCAAACAGACATATAGTTAATAAATCCTATTACACCTATCACAGACATAAGAGCCGTAATGACACTAAAAACTGCAACGATTTTCTTTTCATTCCAACCGCTCAGTTCAAAATGATGGTGTATTGGTGACATTTTAAAGAGCCTTTTTCCATGTGTCGCTTTAAAATAGAGTACCTGAAGGCTGACAGAAACAGTTTCCACCGTATACATAAAGCCAATAAACAAAAACAATATCGGAACGTTCATTTCAAATACACATGCAGCAATAAAGCCTCCGAGAAAGAGCGAGCCCGTATCACCCATAAATACTTTTGCAGGATTTTTATTGAATATAAAAAACCCACATAATGATGCCGCAAGCACAATCATTGAAAGAGCAACGCTTTTCTCTCCGACGATAAAAGCAAATACCGTCGTTCCTATCAGAGCAATAATTGTAACGCCTGTTGCCAAGCCGTCTATCCCGTCGGTAAGATTAACTGCATTTACCATAGCGGTTATTGCAAAAAGCGCAAACAGATAATAAAATGCACTGAGTTCAATTCTGAGTCCGACAAACGGAATATAGAGTTTTGTACTTATATCACCGCTTAACGTTATTGATGCAAGAAACGCTACGGTACATATTATCTGCAAAAACATTTTCTGTTTTGACGTAAGACCGAGATTACGCTTTTTAACAACTTTTATATAGTCATCAGCAAAACCAACTATTCCAAAAGACAGTGCCGTTGCTACAATGACAAATGCTTTATTTCTGTCAGAAAACGCCATTGCACCGCAGAGTGCAGCAACAACAGCCGGAATTATAAATATAATTCCTCCCATTGTGGGCGTTCCCGACTTTGATTTATGCCACTTAGGTCCTTCTTCCCTTATGCTCTGCCCGAATTTTAGACGATGTAAAAAAGGTATCATTACCTTTGCAAGTACTACCGCAAATATAAAGGCCAATACTGCCGGAACAAAATATTCTAAATATTTCATAAATTACGCCTCCATATTCCTGTAAATATCCGCAATAACTTCACGCTCGTCAAAATGTATTGTTTTATCTGCAAGTATCTGGTACGTTTCGTGACCTTTTCCCGCAAGAACAATAATATCGTCTTTTTTTGCATTTTTTATTGCGTATTCTATTGCTTCTTTTCTATTAGGAATAACGGTATATGGGGTATTCATATCCTTAACACCCTCCATTATATCCTTTATTATCTCATTCGGGTCTTCACTTCTGGGATTATCGGAGGTAACTATACAAAAATCAGCAAGTGAAAATGCCGCACGTCCCATTTTAGGACGTTTTGTGCGATCCCTGTCGCCACCGCATCCAAAAAGCACTACGACACGGCCTTTAGACACTTCACGTACGGTAGAAAGCACGTTTTCTATCGCATCGGGAGTATGTGCATAGTCGATAAGTACAGTATAGTCACCTTTTGTCGGTACAACCTCCACTCTGCCTTTAACGCCCGTAATCTCAGAAATTGCCGAAACTATTTTTTCTGTCGGTATACCAAGTTCTCTGCACGCTGCTATAACGCCAAGTGAATTGTAAACAGTAAACTTACCCGGAACTTTTATACCAACCTGAAAATCACCGTCAGGTGAAGCCATACGGTATTTCACTCCGGTAGGTTCAAAAAACGTACTGTCGGCATAATAATCAGACTTAGCATCATTAACAGAATACGTAACTTTTCTGCAAGGAACAGTTTCCATCATTTTTTCGGTATACTTGTCATCAAGATTGAAAATGCCCGTTTTTGACACCGAAAAAAGTTTAGCCTTTGCAAGCATATAATTATCCATCGTCACGTGGTAATCAAGATGATCCTGCGTAAGATTTGTAAATATACTAACTTCAAATTCAAGACCCGCCACACGTTCCTGCGCAAGTGAGTGTGACGAAACCTCCATTACGGCATAATCTACTTTTTCATCCGCAAATAATCTGAATAACTGCTGTAACTGCAAGGGTTCAGGGGTAGTGTAACCTGTTTCCATTACCCTGTCACCGACCATATTCTGAATTGTACCTATAAGGCCCACTTTATATCCGCATTTTTCAAGAATATGCTTAATAAGGTACGTCGAGGTAGTTTTTCCATTGGTTCCGGTTACGCCGATAAGTTTGAAATTTTTTGACGGATTACCGTAGAAATTAGCAGACATAAGAGCAAGTGCTTTTCTTGTATTTTTAACAAGCACCGCATTCGGATAACCTTCTTTTTCAACAACGGCACATTTAGCACCCTTTGACAACGCATCCTGCACGAATTTGTGTGCATCAGTTCCGACACCGGAAATAGCAACAAAAACGCATCCGGGTGTAACCTTTCTGCTGTCATAGACTATCTCCGTTATCTCTACGTCGCCTACGTCATTTTTTATTATTTCAACATTATTTAAAATTTCCGAGAGTCTCATCTGTTCCCTCCGTTTTGGACTAATCGTCCCTGATATTAGGATTATAGAATGTCACCGTTATAACCGAGCCTTTTTCAACCTCTGTGCCCGTTGTAACTGACTGCGAAATTGCTATAGCCTCCGACGCATCCATATAATTTCCGTTGAGTTGGATGTTGAGTGTCGATGAATTAAGAAGTGACGTTGCCTGACTCACTGTAAGTCCCGTAAGGTCAGGAACGCTTACACGTTGTATAGCACTGTCATCTGTATAAAGTACAAGTAAACCACCCGTATTAAGAGTTGAACCGCTTCTCGGCATCTGTGCATCCACAGTTGTGCCTGTACCTATAACTCTAAGGGTATACCCTGCCGTTTTAGCTGTACTTTGAGCCTGTTCAACCGTCATACCGACATAGTTCTCAACCGTATGTGCCATACTTGCAAGTTCCTCTGCCGTATACTCGGGTGTTATTCCAAGATAAGGTAATGCCGCTTCAAGAATATTCCTTACAACAGGACCTGCCTGTGCACCGCCGGAAACAGTAGGTGTGTCCGGTTCATCAAGAATTACAAGAACTGCAATCTGAGGGTCATCCGAAGGTGCTATTCCCATAAACGATACGGCATACGCCGTTGTGTTACCAAATTCGTCTGCCTGGTCTCTCTTTTCCGACGTAGCTGTTTTACCGCCCACACGGAAGCCCTTTATGTAGGCATTTTTACCGGTACCGTCTTCAACAACGTGTTCCATCATCTTAGCAATTGTTTCTGATGTTTCCTGAGAAATAACCTGACGCTTAACCGTCGTTCCAACAGATTTTATTACGTTTCCGTCATTATCCCTTATTTCTTTTACGAGATGCGGTTCAAGCAGATTACCGCCGTTAACTGCCGCAGATATCGCCGTAATCATCTGTATAGGCGTTATTTTAAACGTCTGACCGAAAGATGCAACCGCAAGCGTTATCGGATTTTCAATAACGCTTCTGTCATGAAGAATAGATGAACTTTCGCCGTTTAAGTCAATACCCGTTTTTTCCCTGAAACCGAATGCCGTCATATAGTTATAGAATGACGGTGAGCCGATTTGTGAAGATATTGCCATAAATGCACAGTTACACGAATTGTCAAGTGCCTCCTGGAACGACTGATGACCGTGACCTGCCGTTTTCCAGCATTTAATGGTCGTTCCGTTGACAACGGTTCTTCCCGCACAGTCAAAAGAGTTTGCCAAAGAAACAGTGCCGTCCTCAAGCGCCATAGCCGAAGTTATAACTTTAAATACCGAACCGGGTTCATATGTATCACTTATTGCCTTATTTCTCCACATCTTTTGCCAGGCTTTAAGCTGGGCACTCGAATACTCTTCACCGCTGAGCGTTTCAAGATAAGCAATATCCTCCGGATCTGTTATACTCCTCGGATTATTAAGGTCATAGTCAGGCTTGGTAGACATTGCAAGTATCTCACCCGTATTGACGTCCATAACTATTGCCGTTGCTTTATTCATTACGTTTGCATCAACAAGAGCCTGTTCAAGATACTTATCGGTGTAATACTGAATTGTGGAATCTATTGTCAGAACAAGATCGTAACCGTCCTCACTTTCTACGTAAGTTTCGTATTCATACGGAAGTTCGCCGCCAACAGCATCCTTAGCAGTAACTACCCTTCCGCTGGTGCCTTTGAGAACGTCGTTATAATATGCTTCTATTCCCTCTATACCGTCACCGTCAACATTACAGAATCCGATAACCGTAGATGCAAGTGACCCGTTGGGATAATAACGCTTGGTATCTTCAACGAGAATTATTGCATCCGTATCAAGTTCTATCTTTAATTCTCTTACCTTCGCAGCCTCTTCTTCCGTAACGGTTCTTTTTATAAGCTGATAAAAAGTATTTGCCTGCGTCTTTTTGTATACTGATTCATATTCAAGTCCGAGTATTTCCGAGAGGCCTTTTGCAATAGCCACCGCTTCTGTATCATCCTCTTTGTTTATCGCTTTAGGATTGATAGTTACAGTTTCAGCGGTAGCACTTACTGCAAGTTCATTTCCGCTGCGGTCAAGAATCGTACCGCGTTTTGCATTTATTACGGAATCAGTCGTCTGCTGATTGATAGCCATCGACTCATATTTTTCATGGTTTATAACCGAAATGTTAAAAATACTGAAGATAAGTACAGGCAAGCACAGAAGCAAGAAAAAGTACATAACCCATTTCATCCTTTTCTTTTGTTTTGCCGGAATACCGTTAGCCATAAAAATCACCGCCTATACTATAATATAACTGCAAAATGAGAGTTTAGAATAATCTACACTCTCACTTTTTAAATTTCCTTATATAATTGTACTATATTTATTTATAAAAAGAAATATCTACGAATAAATTTGAGAAAAAAGTTTCTATGGCATTTTCATCCTTCAGAACTTTCGCCTCATCTTCTCCCATAAAACTTATGTACTGAATATCATCCTGATCTGCTTTCACCATACCGTATGTATTTATGGCAGTCTCTTCTATTGCAGCAAGATTTATCTTTGATTCAAGTTGAAGACTAAGTTTGTCTGATTCTTCGAGAAGTGTCGTATATTCTTTTTTCGCACGGCTTACCTGTGTTGTGACTTCATTGAGCATAGAATGACTTCCTATCAGCACAACAAAAAGTGCAGATATTATCATAGCAAGCATAATATTTGATACTGCATTTTTTCTTGCATACACAGATTTTCTGTTATGTGCAACAACCATAGTATCATGCATTGCGCCGCTTCTGACCGCAGGATCAAACATATTCAGATCATATGCTGTACTGTCATTTCTGTAACTGCTCATTTTAAATCTCCTTTAAAGTTTTTCACATATCCTGAGTTTTGCACTTGCCGAACGAGGATTAACCTCAAGTTCCTCATCAGAGGGTAAAATCGGTTTTTTTGTCAGAACTTTTACTTTCGGTTTATTACCGCATACACATATGGGAAATTCCCTCGGACAAGTACATCCCTGTGCGGCTTTGTTATAGGCATTTTTTACTATTCTGTCTTCAAGCGAATGGAAAGTGATTATAACAAGCCTTCCACCCGGTTTTAACATACTTATCGCATCATTTATCGTATCTTCAATAACGCCAAGTTCGTTATTTACTTCTATGCGGATTGCCTGAAAACTTCTTTTTGCCGGATGACCCTCTCTGAGTGCCTTTGCCGGCATTGAATTTCTTATGATTTCAACAAGTTCATCCGTCGTTTCAATTTCTTTTTCTGCTCTTTTTTTGCAGATATTTGCCGCTATCTGTCTTGAGTACCTTTCTTCTCCGTACTCATACAGAATTCGTGCAAGTTCCTTTTCTGAATATCGGTTGACTACTTCCTTTGCCGACATTCCCTCCCCCCGGGACATTCTCATATCCAAGGGAGAAGAAAATCGGTAGGAAAAGCCTCTGTCTGCATCGTCAAGTTGGAACGAAGAAACTCCCAAATCAAGAAGCATACCGTCAATTTCTTCGATTCCGAGTTCATTCAATACGTTTTTTACGTTTGAATAATTACTGTTAACGTAGGTAACTCTTTCTCCGTATTGCGCAAGGCGTTCTTTTGCCCTGCCTATTGCATATTCATCACGGTCAATACCTATCAGTCTGCCACCTGCCGACAATTTCTCACATATAAGAGAAGAATGTCCTGCACCGCCGAGTGTTCCGTCAACGTAAACACCGTCGGGTTTTATATTAAGACCGTTAATGCATTCATCCGCCAAAACGGAAACGTGTATCAATTCACTCATACTTTAAAAGCCCAATTCAAGCATTGCTTGTTCAATTTCAGTGTTTGTAAGTTCTTCGCCGAGTTTATTCCAGTTTTCACCGCTCCAGATTTCAGCCTTGTTTCCTGCACCGGTGATATAAACCTCTTTTTTGAGACCTGCATATTCTCTGAGTCGCAGAGGAATTATTATTCTGCCCTGCGAATCCGCCGTAACCTCTTCCGCATTTGAGAAGAAAAAACGTCTTATTTTTCTTCCCTGTGCTTCAGGAAGAGCTTCGAGTGCTTTTTCTTTAATTTCCCACTCTTGCATCGGGTAAACCGAAATACAGTTATCCAGTCCCTGAGTAAGAATAAACGTCTCACCTAAACTTTCACGAAATTTGTTGGGGATTATGATACGGCCTTTTGCGTCAATATTGTGTTTTGACTGTCCTATCATTTTCTCATCCCCTTTCATTTCACCACTTTGTGGGATAACGCCCCACTTTTCACCTTACTGACTCCATTTTAAATATGATTTTTTACAAAATCAACTGTTTTTGAATAAAAAGTATCCGGTTTACATAAACTTTTTTTCAAAAAATGTGAAAACATATGTTCTTTACACAATATATTGTATTCCCTCAAAATTAAATGTAAATATGTTCTGTTTTTAGGTGTAAAAAAAAGACGGTACTGCATATCGCAATACCGTCATAAAAAAACCGCTTATTTTATTGTAAAATCGTTTCTTATCTGACCGTGAACATCCTTGATTTCTTTAGCCGTATTGACCATAAGTTCATACATACGTGTAAGTATCTGTTCACTGTATTCATTGGTTGCCCCTGCAAGATTTGCAGCAGCGCCCTCAATGTTCTGTTTAATTTCTGCCGCACGGGCATTGGCATTATTTATGGTTGTTGTTGAATACTCATCGGCCTGAAGTCTGAGCTGCTGCGCAGCATCCTGCGTCTGCCTCATTATTTCTTCAGCCTGTATCTTTGCCGAATTTATACATTCATTTGCACGGGCATTGGCAGCTTTTTCAAGTGCCTCTGCATCTTTTTTTGCTTCTGCTATCATTGCCGCTGCTTTTTCTTCAGCGCCTCTTGTAATCTCGTCACGGCTTACAAGGAATTTTGCCTTTTCCTCAGCATTTTTCATAACAACGTCCGCTTCCCTGCGAGCATCGGACAAAATATTGTTCTTGTCTCTCACTATGCTCACTGCCTGTTCAAACTCTTCAGGTAACGCATCTCTCATATCCGAGAGTATCTCCTGCATAAAAATCGAATCTACGAGAATCTTACCGTTTGACAGCGGAACTTTAAAACTTTCCTGAAACAGTTGTTCAAGTTGCTCCATATACTCGTATGTCTTCATAATATTTCCCTCTATCCTCTATATTTTTCTAATACTTTTTCTTCTATATTTTCCGGTACAAGCCCTTTAATACTTTCGCCATTTACCGCCTTGCTTTTTACAAGTGACGAACTTATATGTGCAACGGCCTTATCCGCGTATACGTATAAGGTGTCAACACCGCAACGCTCTTTATTAAACTCTGCCATAGGCATTTCATAATCAAGATCCGCCTTTGACCTTATTCCCTTTACTATTGCTGAAATGCCGTTATCCGCAACGTACTGCCAGAGCATCCCGTCATAATAATCGACGGTCACGTTATCTATGCCCACTACAATATTTTTAAGCATATTTACAATTTCTTCAGGGGAGAAATCATACGTTTTTTCAGGATTTACCATTGCCGCAACAATCACTCTGTCGAATGCCTTTGCCGCAGCCTTTATAACTTCCAGATGTCCGCTTGTGGGAGGTGCAAAACTTCCCGGAACGAGCGCAATCTTCATAATCATTCACCGTTACCACAGGCGTAATATCTCACCACTGCCCTGCCGTATTTTGACTTTCTGTACATTTTTATGTTCCCGAACGCTTCTTCAACTTCATCAACGTCATCACTTTCCGCCACTATTATACCGTCATCGGAAAGCAACCCGTATTTTTCTATTAGCGCAACGGTTTCATCAACAAGACCTTTTCCGTAAGGCGGATCAAGAAATATCAAATCATATTTATTCCTGTCAGAAGCAAGAAAAGACAACACTTCTTTGAATTCAAGAGTTGCTTTAGCATCAAGTCTTGTCTCACCGAGATTATGCCTGATTACCGCAACCGCATCTCTTGCCTGTTCTACAAAAGTACAATGCTTTGCACCCCTGCTAAGTGCTTCAATGCCCATCTGTCCGCTTCCTGCAAAAAGGTCAAGCACGTTTGCATCAACCGTTTTATCAAAAAGTGTTGAAAAAACCGCTTCTTTCGTACGTTCGGTGGTAGGCCTTGTAGCCATACCTTCAAGTGTTTTCAATTTTTTACCTCGGGCAAGGCCCGTAATTACTCTCATCATATAAGATTATAATATATTTTTCTTTATAAAAAATCAATATCTCTTAAATATTTTTCAAACAGTCAAGTATTTCCTGAGCCTGTTTTAAACTGAACCCTTTAAGTGCCGCAATATCCTTAACGTCGGCTTTTTCTATATTTGAAACCGAACCAAACGCCTTTATCAGCGCTGTTTTTTTTGCCTTTCCGATACCGGGAACAAGATCCAGTTTACTCCTGGTAAGTGCATTACTTCTACGCTGCCGGTGAAATCCTATGACGTATCGGTGCACCTCCTCCTGCATTTCTGCTGCCAGCCTGAATGCAGGTGACGTCATTTTAACTTCGGCGACACCGTTCTCCGATATTATCGCTCTCGTTTTGTGAAATTCATTTTTCACCAGTCCGAAAACTCTCACAGGTACGCCAAGTTCATTTATAACCGACAACGCCGTATTAAGCTGAGCTTCACCACCGTCAACAAACATCATATCCGGCAGCATTTCAAATCCGCTTTTTTTCGCAAGATAATTCTCAAATCGTCTTGTAAGCACTTCTCTCATCGAAGCACAGTCATCCGCACCTTCAAAACTCTTAATTTTGAATTTTTTATAGTCTTTCCTGCTCTTTTTTCCGTCAACGTACGTAACTATTGCACCTACGTTTTCCGTACCTGCAGTATGAGAAATGTCTATTATCTCAATTCGTTTAGGGATATTTTCAAGCAAGAGCACCTCTTTCATCTCTTTAAGTGCAACCACTGCTTTTTCCTCTTCCGATTCAAGATGCGACAACGCATCCTCGGCATTTCTATGCGCAATGTCACACAACTGTTTGAGCGACCCTCTCTGCGGTACTATAACCTTCACCTTTTTCCCACGACGCTTAGAAAGATACGATGCTATCATATCATTTTCAGGGCAATCATACGGAAGCAATACCTCGGGAGGTATAATCTGAAAACTGTCATAATACTGGTAAATAAAGCTTTCAAGGCCCGTCTGTCTGTCCGAAAAATCTTCTGCCGAGAAGGAAAAAACTCTTTTTGCAGTAATTTTTCCGCCACGGATTGCAATAAAGGACACAACCGCTTTGGAAAAGCCCACTTTTACACCGATAACGTCTCGTTCTTCACTCGGCGAACCAACGACCATCTGACTCTCCGAAAGTTTCTTTACAGACATTATCTTATCTCTTATTTGTGCTGCCTTTTCATATTCAAGTTTATTTGCCGCTATTTCCATTTCATTTTGGAGAAATGCAACAATTTCACTTTCAGCACCTTTAAAAAATTTCTCCGCAGACGCTATTCTTTCCTTATACTCGTCTTGTGTCACGTTTCCCGTGCATACACCGATGCAATTACCTATGTCGTATTCAATACAGTGACGCATCTTACCTATTTCTGCAGGAAATTTTCTTGAACAGGACGGTATCCCAAAAACCTTTCTCGCCGTATCCACAGCAAGACTGATGTTACCCGTAAACGGTCCGAAGTATTTACCACCGTCATCCTCACGCTTACGTATTATTTCAATTCTCGGGTAATCCCCGTTTGTGATTTTGATGTAAGGATAAGCTTTATCGTCTTTGAGAAGAATATTATACTTAGGCTTGTATCTCTTAATTTCGGCACATTCAAGTATCAGTGCCTCCATTTCACTCGACGTAATGATATAGTCAAAATCATATACGTTCGACACCATTTTATAAACTTTCGGCAAATGATTGTCTATCGCTTTAAAATAAGAAGATACACGGTTGGGCAATATCTTGGCTTTACCGACGTATATTATTTTACCTTCCTTGTTTTTCATATAATACACGCCCGGTTGTTTGGGAAGAGCGTTTGCTTTCTCCCTGAGCATTTTTATTCTGTCAAGATCCATACTCTCACCTGCCTTTTATAATTATAACAAAAAAAGGCTGCAAAAGGCAGCCTTTTTTCTTAGTCCAAATTAGTGTTAATAAGTTCAGCAAGTTCGTTAACTGCCGCTTCTTCGTCAACACCCTCAGCAACAAGCACCATATCGTCACCATTCTGAATACTGAGAGAAAGAACGCTAAGTAAACTCTTGGCATTTACATTGTGATTGTCCTTCTCAATTCTTATTGACGATTTGAACTCATTTGCCTTACGAATAAAATACGTTGCGGGTTTAGCAAAGAGACCGACCTGATTAGTCACGGTAACGGTTTTTTTATACATAAATTACCTCCACACAGAATTTTACTTATAACTGAATATTACTATATATAGTATTTAATGTCAAACAAATTTCAATAAAAAAAATAAATTTGTATACTCTCAACTATTTTACAAGTTCCTCATAAATACTTTCTGTATTTTTTGTCATAACTTCAGCCGTGAATTTTTCGTTGTATAATTTCAATGCTCCGTCACTCATTTTTTCATACAACTGTCCGTCCGACATCAGTTTTTCTATAGCATCCGCCATAGCAAAAGCATCACACGGTTTCACCACAAAACCTGAAACACCGTCTTTTACAACTCCCGAGTTTCCCCCGGAATCCGTCACAACACAAGGCTTTTTGCAACTCATTGCTTCTACAAGTGCAAGACTTGTCGCTTCGCAGCCGTACGAACAATTGAGTTCTACGTCGCATATTGCCGTTAATTTTTCAACATCCGTTATGAAACCGACAAAATCCACGCAATCCTCTAGACCTCTGTTTTTGACCTCTGTACGAAGTTCATTTTCAAGTGCCCCCGTTCCTGCAGCGATGAATTTTACCTGTCTGCCACGTTTTTTCAGTTCTTCAGCCGCATCAATAAAGTAGTAATGTCCTTTTCCCTCTTCAAGTCGGGCTACAAGAGCACACACGAAGTCACCGTCTTTTATTTTGAATCTTTCTTTAACAGCTGAAATTTCAGCACCTTCAAGCGTCTGTATAGGTTTAGTTCCGTTCAAAACTACAACTATTTTATCGCCTTTGACGCCGGTCTGTGCAAGATTTTCCTTTGCCGCATCGGCTACTGCAATTATTTTATCACACGTTAAAGTATTTATCAGTCCGTTAAACTGTTTAAACGGAAATACCGTTAACATTTTCTTAGGCGGATACACGGTATGTCTTGTAAAAACTATTCCTTTGACACCGCAGATACGGCCGGCTATTCTTGCCGACATACAAGCATTTGTATGTACAATATCAGGCTTATATTCTTTTATAAGTTTTATGAAAGATTTAATCGTCTGAAATGAAAGGGATTTTTCGGCAATTCCCTCCACTTCATACGTTTTAAATCCGAGTTTTTCAATTCTCGGTTTAAGCAGGCTGTCTCTCGGAATTGCAACGAGAATGTCAAACTTTTCTCTGTCACACATTTCAAGATAACTCAGTATTACACGACCTGCACCACCGATGTTACTATCGCTCGAAACAAGTAAAACCTTTATCATTTTGTTTCACCGCCATCAGGAATTGCGACTACCTCGTTAACGTTTATTATTTTTCCTTCTGTAATTACTTTCTGTGTAGAGATAGATAAACTACTGTTGGGTGCAACAAGTTTGTTTCCGTTAATATATGAACCCTCATCATTTATCTTGCCTTCAGCATCAAATGTGATATAGACATCATATCTGCCGGGACTTTCAAGAAGGACAGCCTTAGCCGTACCATCCTCTGTCTGAGTACCGTCAAGTTTCACAGTTTCATATGACGGCTCATACGTTATGCCACTTATCTTGCCGAGAAGATTACCCGTTTCTCTGTCATAGATATTATCTCCTACCGAAAACGCCTCTGCCGTGTATATTCTTACACCCTCAACTTTAACTGAAACCTTCATTGCTGACGGTTCACTTACCGACAATGTATTCGCAAAAATATTGCTTCTGAAGCAATATGCTACCACCAAAACCGTGACGATAAGGATAACAACGACATCAAGTATATTGAATTTCATCTTCTTTTTCGTATCACTCATGTTTTAGTCCTCCACAACGTTAACTGACAGACAGTATCCTGTTCCAACGTAATTCTTACTCTGTACGCTTATGCCCTTGCCTACCGCAACTCTGTAACTTCCGATGTTTATTGCCTCAGGCGTAACGTCCGCATACGCTTCTATCGTAAGCAAAAGTGAATATCTTCCTTGCATTTCAACACTTTCAAGCTGTCCCGAAACAGTATTGTAAACGTTGACTGTATAAGGAACTTTATCGACAGCCGACACTACACCTATTTCGCTTTTACCGACACTGTCAAGAACTTTATCTCCGATTTGTATTGAATCAAATTTATCTTCCGTAAGATTCTGCATTTCAACAACGTACTGTATTCTCTTCTGTACGCCCGTATCCGTATCATTTCTTCCCATAAACCATACTGCACCCACTATAACAAGTGCAATAACTGCAATTATGAAGAAATCAAAGAAATTAAATTTTCTTTTCACATTCATTATCCGATCCTGCCTTTCAGTCTGTAATCTCCTACGTTTTCCCTTTCAGTTCCCCATTCTCTGTAACCGCATCTGTACAGCGACGTTGCAAGTCCGAGAACCATCCAGAAAAGTAGTGTTATTCTGTAATTATACCAAGTATAATCTGTTAAACTCTGAATCAAATATCCACCGATACCTGCCGCAACAGCTATCGCAAGCGAACGTATTTCCCACATATTGATATTTTTGTATGTGTTGAGTGTCATTTTAAAGAAATATAGAACAACACACAGAAATACTACTATCCCCACAATTCCAAGTTCGGATGCTATCTGGAGATAAAGATTGTGTGCATGCTGTGCATAACTTGCTCCGCTCAGCGCATATGCCGGATATACCGACAAAAATGCCGCTGATCCGCTTCCTATGCCTGAAGTCCAGAAATCCTCGAGCATTCTTAACGTACCCTGCCATATGCTGACTCTGTACGAAGTTGATGTATCCGCAACGTTGCCGATGCTGGTTACACGGTTAAGTATTGATGTTGGCACAAACTGGACCAAAAAAGGTGAAAACGCAAGTCCGACTACACCTATTTTCGCCCATATTTCATCATAAAGAACAAGAAATACTACTATTGCCAGAGCAAAGCCAAGCCACGCCCCTCTTGAATACGTGAATATAAGTGCCGCACCCATAGCAATTGCCGAGAAGAGAGACATATATTTAACAAAACCTTTTCTCGTTGCAAAAAGTGCTATCGCAATAGGCAGAACTATTATAAGAAACTCACCAAAAACATTGGGGTTATCAAAAGTACCGATTACACGGGCTTCAATATCAGAAAACATCGCGGTATCAACCCATATAAGCGATGCTTCAAAGCCCATAACATTCTGGTATATACCCACGAGTGCTGACAGTGCACCCGCCGCAACCAATGCTACAGATGCCTTGCTGACCCATTTATAAGTGTTGAGCGAATTTGCCGTCACAAAATACATAAGTATAAACAACGTAAACATCGCAACCGTCTTTATACTGCTTACGGGATTTACCGACCCTATTCCGCCGAGAATAAGAAGTACAAGTGCAAACAGCATAACGCATATATCCATTTTATCTATCCTGATATAGCGTTTTCCCCTAATAAGCTTGACCACAAAAGCAAATCCTACCGCAACGGTTGCAAGCGTTATCTGCATAGTAGATACAAACGGCAATGCAAAGAAGCACAGTATAACACCGATTTCCGGGTTACACATTATCAGTGCACCGACACAAGCCACGACAACCATAAGAGCAATATATTCGACAGGAATAAAATAGGTTAATCCCCCGACAATCGATCCGATAATTGCCATAAGTAACGTATCCGATTCCTGCTTTTCATCAATTTCATATATCTGCGATTTTCTAATTCCCAACATTCTGAAAAGGAGTGCTGAAACAATTACGCTGTTATGTATCGCACCGCAAAGCGGTTGTTTGGATAAAAACGTTGCGAGGCCTACAAGTATAAGCATCAAAGACACCCATGATGAATTGGACACCATAACTGCCGATATATCAGCCCCGGTTCTTACCACAGTAATCGCAAAGGATATTATTCCGCAAAAACAAAATGCCGTTCCGTAGGACTGAATATTTATCATCATCAATCTGTCTTTAAAACGTATAAAAGCACTGTATATTTTACTTTCCTCAAGGCTTTTTGTTGCTACCCAACAGATTTTTTTGATTTTACTGACAAGTATACCAAAAATATTTGATACTACGCTGTTCGAATACAGTTCATCATTCGACGGATAAGCACACAGAAATCCGATTAACAAAGACATTTGTATCTGTTTTTTTATCCAACTCGCAACGGAATTGACTGCATGAGAAAATACGCTTGTGTCATATATTCTTTTGAAAAAATTACTTTTTTTCTCCATCAGCACGCCAACCTTTCTCCTTAAGATATAAAATGTCCTCTTTTGTAAGTTTCTCTTTATCGAGCAGATCAGGGCGTCTTTCAAGCGTAATATCAAGAGCTTTTTTCCTTCTCCACTCTCTTATATTTTTATCGTGTCCCGACAAGAGAACTTCGGGAACAAGCATACCTTTATAATCTGCGGGTCTTGTGTAATGAGGATACTCCAAAAGACCGCTGTAAATACTCTCATCCTCATAACATTCTTCGCCGCCGAGAACACCTTCTATCATCCTCGACACACTATCCACGACTATAAGTGCAGGCAATTCACCACCTGTAAGTACGTAGTCGCCCACAGAAATTTCCTCATCAACAAATTCATCTATAATTCTTTGGTCAACGCCCTCGTAATGCCCGCAAAGAAGCACAATCCCCTCTTTTTTTGACAGTTCGATTGCTTTATTCTGATCAAACACTTTACCTTTAGGCGACATATATATAACGTACGGCTTTTCACCCGTTTCTTCGCTAATCGCGCTCAACGCCGCCTCCACAGGCTGTACCGCCATTACCATTCCTCTGCCGCCACCGTAAGGATAATCGTCCACCTTATGATGCTTATTATCTGCATATTCCCGAATATCAGTAACCTTCACTTCGATTGCACCGCAACTCTGCGCTCTTTTTAAGATGCTTTCACCGGTAACAGCTTTGCACATATCGGGAAACAGCGTTAATATATCAAATCTCATTCAAATAACCCCTCAATAGGTTTGATGTACATTACACCTTTTTCAAGATCTACGTTTTTAACTATGTCTGCTATACCCGGTATGTAGTAATTCTTACCGTCTTCGCCACTAACAGTATAAACGTCGTTAGAGCCGGTTTGAAACACTTCTTTTATGACACCGTATTTTTTAGCGTTTTCTACGTCAACCACGTCAAGTCCTACAAGGTCATCAATAAAATACACACCGTCGTCAAGCGAAACGTCCGTCTTATCAATATAGACCGTTCTATTTAAATAGAGAAGCGCATCGTCTATACTATCTATGCCTTTGAACTTGACTATAACACCCTGTTTGTGAACACGTGCTTTCTGCACCTCAAGTTTAGTGCCGTCTTTCAAAAACATAGACTTAAAGGAAACTAAAAATTCAGGCGTGTCCGACCACGCATCAATTTTTACTTCCCCTTTAATTCCGTGAGTTTTAACTATTTTTCCCGTTTCAAGCAACTTCTCCATAATTACCTCTCAATAATAGTCTAAAGGGGACGACACAGCCGTCCCCCAACTATTCTAATCAACTATGTCAACAACTACCTTGACATCGTCTTTAGTTGCGGCAGCCTTCATAAGCGTTCTTATCGCCTTAGCAATTCTGCCCTGTTTGCCTATAACCCTTCCCATATCACCTTCGCCGACACGGAGTTCAAGAAGAATAGTTCCATCCTCCTTTGTCTTTTCCGTAACCGAAACTTCTTCGGGTTTGGAAACAAGGTTAGCGGCAAGTGCTTCAAGCAGTTCCTTACACATAATTCCTCCGATTAAAGAATACCGTTCTTCTTAAGTAAAGACTTTACGGTATCTGTAGGCTGAGCACCGTTAGCAATCCAAGTCTTAACCTTATCAGCATCAACGTTGAATTCTACGGGTTCCTTAAGAGGATCGTATGTTCCGAGTTCCTCAATAAATCTACCGTCTCTGGGGAATCTTGAGTCTGCTACGACAACACGATAAAAAGGTGCCTTCTTTGCGCCCAATCTTCTGAGTCTGATTTTTACTGCCATTTTGAATTTCACCTCCAAAAATTATCTTTATATACTTAATTCAGTACACACTAATTAAAACGGGAATCCCATTCTTCCCTTTTTCATCTTTCCCGATGAAAGTTGTTTCATCATCTTCTTCATAGCATCAAAGCGTTTAAGCAGACCGTTAACTTCCGAAACCGAAGTACCGCTTCCTGCCGCAATCCTCTTTCTTCTGCTTCCGTTGATGATGTCGGGATTTTCCCTTTCTTTTTTGGTCATCGAGCTTATTATTGCCGACACTCTGTCAAGTTGCTTTTCGTCAACCTGAGCACCCTTTAATGCACCTGCATTCATACCGGGTATCATGCCAAGCATATTTTCGAGAGGACCCATATTTTTTATCTGTTCCATCTGATCCATAAAATCATTGAGATCAAATGTCTGTTCACGCATTTTCTTTTCAAGTTCAAGCGCTTTCTTTTCATCAAAAGCAGCTTCCGCTTTTTCTATAAGCGACAGCACGTCACCCATTCCGAGTATACGGTTTGCCATACGGTCGGGATGGAATACCTCAAGTGCATCCATCTTTTCACCGGTACCGATAAATTTTATCGGCTTACCCGTGACGTATTTAACCGATAATGCCGCCCCGCCCCTTGTATCACCGTCTGTTTTCGTAAGAATAACACCTGTGATATCAAGTTGCTCGTTAAAAGATTTTGCAACGTTAACGGCATCCTGACCGGTCATTGCATCGACAACGAGGAATATTTCCGAAGGAGAAGTAAGTTTCTTAATATCAGAAAGTTCTTCCATCAGCTCAGTGTCGATATGCAGACGGCCTGCCGTATCGAGAAGCACGTAATCATTACCGTGTTTTTTAGCATGTTCAATAGCAGAAAGTGCAATTTTTTGTGCAGAAGTACCTTCAGGCATTGTAAATACAGGAACCTCAACACTTTCGCCTACCACCTGAAGCTGTTTTACGGCCGCAGCTCTGTAAATATCACACGCCGCAAGAAGCGGACGTTTACCCTGCTTTTTCAAATGGAGTGCAAGTTTACCGCTGTGAGTAGTCTTACCCGCACCCTGCAAACCGCACATCATTATAACGGTGGGAAGCGACGACGAAACGTTTATTTTGCTGTGAGTAGACCCCATTATGTCACACAGTTCATCGTTAACTATCTTGATGACCTGCTGACCTGGTGTAAGACTTTCAAGCACCTCAGCACCGCACGCACGCTCGCTGACCCTGCTGACAAATTCTTTTACAACCTTGATATTTACGTCTGCTGCAAGAAGCGAGAGTTTTACTTCCCTCATTGCTTCTTTTATATCAGCTTCCGTGAGTTTGCCCTTACCCCTTAACTTTTTAAACGTTGCATTCAGTTTATCTGCAAGAGATTCAAAAAGCATTATCCAAGTACCTCAACTGCAATATCGTGAATTTCGTATGCTTTGGAATTGATTGCACGGGACATAAGTGTTTCAGTGTTGATTTCAACTATCTCGTCTGAAATCTTGCCCATTTTTTCAATAGCTTCCGTAAGCTTTCCGATTTTTTCTATAAGACCGAGCTTTTCTTCGAGTTCGAGCATATACTGTTCGCCCCTCTTGATAGAGTCACGAACGCCCTGACGGCTGATACTCTCATGCTCTGCAATTTCTGCAAGTGAAAGATCCTCGTTGTAATAGAGTTCAAGCACATCGCGCTGATTGTCAGTAAGTATATTACCGTAATAATCAAGCAAAAGTGCCATTTTCATATCCTTTTCCTTCATTTTCAGCGCCTCCTGTAAAGTGTTTTACATTTACACCAAATGATTATACTGTAAAGGCGACGAATTGTCAAGACAATTTCGTCGCCTTTTTCTACTTAATTTCTACAATTGTTACTCCGCTCTCGCCTTCACCGTAAACGCCGAGTCTGGAACTTCTTACATGCGGATGATTTTTAAGGAAATTTGTTACTCCTGCACGTAATGCACCCGTACCCTTACCGTGAATTACACGTACCGAGCCAATGCCCGTTATTGCGGCACTGTCAAGGAACTTATCAAGTTCAATAACAGCCTCATCGACCATTTTACCTCTGAGATCAAGTTCCATAACAGCAGTATCAAGTCCGCTCTTTTTAGGTTTTCTGACGTTTGTCACGGGTGTTTTCTTTCTGACGTCTTCAACAAGTTTTACGTTTTTAACCGGCACCTTTACTTTTATACTTCCCATCTGCACCGTGATTTCACCCTTTGAATCGGGCATCGAAAGAACCGTGGCATGTTTATTCATGCTCGGAATTTCAACGGTATCACCCGGAATAAGTTGTCTGGGAAGTTCATAGGTTTCCTGCTTATCTACAGGGTCTACCGTATCGTCAAGTTGTGAAAGTTTTCCGCGAAGTTTCGATTTGCTCTCATTTACTTTTTTAGCGAAATCCTCTGCTTCCTTCTGTCTTTTGAGTTCATCAAGTTCAGCAGCCATATCCTCATACAGTCTTTTTGCCCTTGAAAGAACGCGTTTAGCCTCCTGCCTTGCTTTTGCAACCTCGCTATCCTTCTCTGCTGAGAATTTTTCTATCTGTTCATCAAGTTTTGCCCTGTCTGTACGAAGCCTGTATTCAAGTTCTGCCGAAACTTCACGCTGCCGTTCCATTTCCTGCCTTTTTGCCTCAAGATCGGATACAATCTTTTCGAAATCGGAACCCTCTTTACTTACGTATCCCTTTGCAGCCTCAATTATCGCGTCATCAAGACCTATTCTTTGTGAGATGGCAAAAGCATTTGATTTACCCGGTATACCCACAAGCAACTTATATGTAGGTCTTAATGTTTTAACGTCAAATTCACAGCCTGCATTTTCAACACGAGGAGTCTGCACTGCATAATTCTTAAGTTCAGCATAGTGAGTCGTGGCAACAATCTTTGCACCAAACGACCTGATATATTCAAGAATGGCTATTGCAAGTGCTGCACCCTCAACAGGGTCTGTACCTGCCCCAAGTTCATCAATGAGCACAAGACTGTCGGCATCTGCTTTTTTCGTTATATCAACAATATTAGTCATATGAGACGAAAAAGTCGAAAGCGACTGTTCTATACTTTGCTCATCACCGATGTCGGCAAATATATTTTTAAATACAGCAAGACTGCTTCCCTCATCAAACGGGACAAACATACCCGCCTGCATCATCAAAGTAAAAAGACCGATCATCTTAAGCGATACCGTCTTACCGCCCGTATTCGGGCCTGTTATAACAAGCAGGTCAAAATCGCCGCCAAGGCTCACGCTTACCGGCACAACTTTGTTCTTGTCTATAAGTGGATGTCTTCCGTTTACTATATTTATGAATCCTTTGTTGTTGACAATAGGTCTGAATGCCTTTTGTTTATAAGCGAGTTTTGCCTTTGCAAAAATGAAATCCAGAATAACTATTAATTCGTAGTTATTTCTTATCTTATCGGAAGCTTCTGCAACTTCAGCGGATAACTCAGCTATTATACGATCAATCTCATCCTGCTCCTGCGATTTCAAAACACGCAGTTCATTGTTTGCCTCTACCACACCCATAGGTTCGACAAAAAGTGTAGAACCGCTTCCTGATATATCGTGAACGAGACCTTTTATTTCCCCTCTGAACTCCGCCTTAACGGGCACAACGTATCTGTCGCCCCTCATAGTTACAATAGGCTCCTGCAAAAACCTCTGATATGTAGGCGATTTTATCATACCCGAGAGAATTTCCTTAGCCTTTGCTATGCCTCTGTTAATTTTACGTCTTATATCGGCAAGTGTAGAACTTGCGCTGTCAGAAAGTTCATCATCAGATATTATGCTTCGTTCTATCTTGCTTTCGAGATATTTATCGGGCACAAGTGAATTGAAGTATCTGACAATGTGTCTTGAAGAAACCGCGTCATCCCTGTAATCAAGAAGTTTTGCGGTTGTTGTAAGCACTTTTGCAACGTCAAGAAGTTCTCTCAACGTAAGAGATGCACCTTTCTGTGCACGCAGCAGCGATGAATTTACGTTTTTAACGCCGCCGATAGCAGGTGCACCCTTTTTGCCGAGCAAAAACACAGCATCATCAGTTTCTTCCAAAGCTTTATTGATTTTTTCTACGTCAAATATTGGTTTAAGAGACGCACACTTTTCTTTAGCGCCATCACACACAGCGTTTGACGCAAGCAACGTTTTCACTTTATCAAATTCAAGTGTGCGATATGCTTTTTCATTTCCTGTCATTATTTTACCTCTGTAACAGTTTTATAAAATGATAGTGTTTTCGGTTCAAAACCGAGATGATAAATAAGATATTTTTCACATATATAAGACAATTTCTTCATATTCCCGTCTCCAAGTGAAAACGAGAAAACCGATTTACACTCTGCATAACAAATGTGTGCAAGGGCTTTTATAAGTGCAACGTTGACTTCCGTTCCTTTTGAACATTTTTCACACACTATGCCACCGTGGTCGGGACAGAAAAACATTCTCCCCTCAGTAGTTCCGCAAAGAGTACAACCGTCTAAGACAGGAAGATACCCCGTTTCACACATAAGACGCATTTCATAACAAGCCTTTATCAAATCTATACGTTTTTCCGTGTTTGATAACAGATACAGCGTATTGAGCACAAGCGTAAGAACACCGTCACTCTCATCATTGTCCATAACGCATCTGCTTGCAAGCTCCGCAACGTATTCGGCAAGAGCAAGTTTGTCCAGATTCTCCCTGAGCAAATAGAAATTGTCTATAAGTTGTGCGCTTCTTATGCTGTATGAACCTTTGCTTTCAGCCACCGAAAACTGCGCATATGTAAAGGTGTGTGCCACGGAGAGAAGCGGACTTTTCATCCGCTTGCATCCCCGCGCCCACAACTGCATTTTTCCTTTTCCACGGACAAGCACGGTCAGTATTTTATCATTGTCTCCATAAGAGGTCTCTTTCACTACGAGACCTTCAGCATTGAAACTCATTTTGTTCCTCTGTTTCTTTTTCTTCCTCTTTGGATTTTTTATATGCCAGATAAGCGTCTATGCTTCCCGTTTCAACAAAAAGTTTCCAGTAATCTTCCATATAAAACACCTCAAAGGTAGTTTGTCTCACTCTCTGTCCGAATAACCAAAATTCTTAAGCATTATTTCACTGTCACGCCAGTTTTCTTTTACTTTTACAAATATTTTGAGATATACTTTGCAACCGAAAAAGTCCTCCATTTCAACACGTGAAGCAGAAGATATCTTTTTGAGCATAGCACCGCCTTTTCCTATGATTATTCCCTTGTGCGAATTCTTTTCGCAGAATAGAACAGCTTCAATATCGATAATATCTTCGCCTGATGCCGTCTTTCTCTCTTTAAATCTTTCAATTTCAACCGCCGTTCCGTGAGGAACCTCATCAGAGAGTGAATAGAGCACCTGCTCTCTTATAAATTCAGCCGCAATCTGTTTTTCAGGCTGATCTGTAAGTTCATCCTCAGGGAAAAACGCAGGACCTTCGGGAAGAAGTTTGAATATCTCCTCTTTTAAGACGTCTACGCCCTTACCCGTCTTAGCAGATACGGGAATAACAGCATCAAATTCGTAGAGATCAGAAAACTCCTTAACGGTAGCCATCTGTTTTTCCTGAGAAAAAATATCAATTTTATTTACAACAAGTATTTTTTTACAGCCACCTGCTTTTTCTATCATCGCCCGTTCTATATCCGTTATCTTTCCCCTTGATTCAACAACAAACATAAGAACGTCGACGCCATCTACGGCATCCCCTGCCGCCTTCATCATATAACCGCCGAGTTTCGTTCTAGGCTGATGAATGCCAGGTGTGTCAAGAAATACTGCCTGATGCTCATTTTCAGTAAGTACCGCAAGTATTCTGTTTCTCGTAGTCTGCGGCTTATCCGAGACAATAGCAACTTTTACACCTATAAGTTCATTAAGCAAACTTGATTTTCCTACGTTTGGCAATCCCGCAATAGCAATAAATCCCGATTTCATCTTTTTATCTCCATTTTATTTAATATATCTTCCTGTATCGAAAACATAGGCTGTTCATTTTCAATATGGTCGTATCCCAACAGATGAAGCATTGAATGAACACACAGAAATGCAATTTCTCTCGTAAAGGAATGATTAAATTCCAGAGATTGTTCTTTTGCCCTTTCAAGCGATACCACTATATCGCCGAGTATGTACATACCGTCCTCGGACAATTCTTCTTCAATCGGTACGTAATTGTCATCAAATTCCATTATCGGAAAGGATAATACGTCGGTAGCCGAGTCAATATCCCGTGTTTCTCTGTTGAGCTCCCTGATGTTTTCATTATCGGTAAAGGTCACCGATATTTCACAATCCTTAGTTACCCCTCTGTCTGCGAGAGTCGCCTCACAGCACTTTTTTATAAGTTCCGTCAGGTTGTCATCAACCTGAAATTTATCCTGTTCATTTGAAAAATAGTATCTGTTCACTTTATTTCCTTCTTTTTGTAAAAGTTATCGTACGCTTCAATTATCTTCTGCACAAGTTTGTGTCTGACAACGTCACTCTTTGACAACTTTATTATCGCTATATCATCTATGTTTTCAAGTATTTTAGCTGCCTGCACAAGACCCGATTTCTTTCCGTCAGGTAAGTCTATCTGCGTTATGTCACCCGTTATAACAGCCTTTGAATTAAAACCGAGACGTGTCAAAAACATTTTCATCTGTTCAGGTGTTGTATTCTGTGCTTCATCAAGAATGATGAAGGCATCATCAAGCGTCCTTCCTCGCATATATGCAAGCGGTGCAACCTCAATATTTCCTCTTTCAAGATACCTCTGGTAGTTTTCCACGCCAAGCATATCAAAAAGTGCATCGTGAAGCGGTCTCAAATAAGGATCAACCTTATTCTGAAGGTCACCGGGCAGAAAGCCGAGTTTTTCACCTGCTTCAACAGCAGGTCTTGTTATGATTATACGGTTTATCTGCTTGGAACGAAACGCCTCTACCGCAATTGCAACCGCAAGATACGTTTTACCCGTTCCCGCAGGACCGATTGCCATAGTTATCGTATTCGCTTCAACAGCTTTGACGTACTTTTCCTGTCCGAGCGTCTTTGCCTTTATCGGTTTACCCTTTACCGTAACACAGACACAGTCCTGACCGAGTTTTGAAAGTTGATCCTCTTTACCCTGCCTTACGAGTGAAATGACGTAGTTCATATCAATTTCATTATACGACTGACCTCTGCCTACCATAAGGAGTACGGCTTCAAGAACTTTTGCAGCCTTATCCGCATCTTCTATGTCTCCGCTGACTTTGATTTCACCGTTGCGATAGTTTATTTTTACGTTAAACTCTTCTTCAATCAATTCCGCATTAGTATCCAGATTCCCGAATATGCCGACGATATCTTCCATTCTGTCTACGTTTATTATTCTATCTGCCACTTTCAATCCTCCGTAGTTCCCGTGGGAACCCTTTCTCCAATATCTTCAAGACACTCGGCTTCAAGATACGTGACTAACCTGCCGTTATCTTCAATCTGCCTGAAACTGTGTTCCAGCAATACACCTTCACCTATTTCGTTTCTGAGTGCTTTTTTCAGTCTGTCCCTGGATATAAGCATCTGCTGTTCGGTATCAAGTTCCCGTTTTACCTGCTCTATTTCTCTGTACGTCGTAGTAGTGAGATAAAACGGTAAATATATATCATCGCCAAGGCACAACTGCTTATTATCTATTATATTATCATATTCTTTATATGAAATACTACTTTTATTGAATAATTTTATTTTTTTACCGAATAAATTCAGTTCATATCTGTGTTTTTCCCGTCCCGTATACTGCTTAACGTAGATTTCCTTTGGACATTCAAACTCAAACGTATACCATACTTTTGCCTTTACTTCACCGTATGAGGCACAGGGCTCGACACTTCCGTCCTTATACATTATCTGACCCGATATAAGCGTCTGTCCCTTTGTCACGCTATCCCCAACTTTTACCGTTGCAATACCTGAGAACGGTGCAATATACGTTATAAGCCCGTCTTTGGTTGCTATTATATCGGAATATGTATCCAAATCGGCAATTTCCGGCGGTATATCTCGTTCTTTTACTTCAACTACTGCTTTAGTCCCCTTTACGTTAACGCTTACCCAAACAAGTGACGGCACGTCAAGAAGAACTTTTTGTGCCAGCATACTGTAATCGTTATCACTTTTTCTGCTGCCGAGTGAAAAACCGTTCTTCTCAAGCGCCATAATAACCGTTTCGTCGCTTGTAACGGTATTCCCCGTAACTTCTATATTCCACACAAACGCAGAGGATATCATAAAAAACAGTGCCACAACAACAGGTCCCGCCACAAGAACGTAACGCCTTTTATAACGCCTTGCGGTATATGGCAGACCGAATCTGCCCGATATTTTAATTACCGTATATGCATCATCTGCGGCAGTTTCAAGAAGAGATGCGTTTGACTTGTCTGCATAAAATTCAATACGCCCTTTTTCATTCCTCTTTACTCCCCAGACCGTTATATTCCTCAGCATACATAAATTAAGCAGTCTCTCGCCAAAACCGCCCGTCACAACCACTTTAATATATCCCGTTATAAATCTAATTATCTTAATTATCATTGCAATACACAAAGGTCACGTCTTTGAATATGCCGTTTGCACGGATATGTTCTGATGAAAAATAAGCCACTTCTATTTTCTTGCCTGATATTTTTATTTCATATTCACGGCATGAAATTCGAAGCACTTCATCGGTATATTCTATAAGTCCCGAGTGACCGTCTATTTCAAACTCCCTGTTTCCGCAAAAACTGATTGTAGGCATAGAAACCACGGTATCGGGCGATATTTCAAACTTTATTGCCGTTTCAACAACCTTTTCTCTGAGTTTTTTCATTTTAACACCTCATTTACTTTTTATGCATAACTACCTCTTAAAATGTATTAAGATATAACGGTGATTAAAATGAAAAAAAACTTTATAACCCTATTATCCCTCACACTAATGACGCTGTTTCTTATTTATCCCGCACAGGTTTCAGATTCGGTAGCAAGCTCACTTAAACTATGTGCATTCACCGTGATACCGTCACTTTTCCCGTTTGCCGTAGCAAGTAATCTTTTAGTTAAAAGCAATAATTTTTCCTCAGATACCCCTACGGCAAAAATATTTTCAAGAATTTTCAACTGTTCACCCCTCTTATTCCCCGTATTTATAAGCGGTATTGCCGGTGGTTATCCCATAGGTGCAATCAGTGCGTCTGAAATGTATAAAAACGGTTTATGTACAAAAGACGATGCACAAAAAGCACTGTCTTTCTGTTGTTTTGGCGGTCCCTCTTTTATAATCTCGGCTGTTGGCGCATCTATTATGGGAAATATCGGATGCGGTATATATCTGTACGTCTGTCACGCCGTTTCAGCAATTCTGACAGGAATTATTATGCGGCCGTTTTTTTACACTAAAAAAAATTGTAAAAGCCTATCTACAGACAAAACAATATCTTTGCCTGTCTGTCTTACCTCTGCAATCAAAGACAGTACCGCCTCTATGATTTCCGTGTGTTCATGTATTATCTTCTTCTCCTCCGTAACAGCCGTACTTACTGCCCTAAAAATAGATTACCCGTTTATTACGGCAATACTTGAAATGACAACGGGTGTGAAAAATCTTGCCGTATCCGATATAACTCCCACACTTGTTTTACCCTCAATTTCAGCTTGCATTGCCTTTGGCGGTCTGTCAGTTCACTCTCAAGTAATATCCGTATGCTCCCATACCGATGTCAGCATCCGACCGTTCTTTATCGGCAAAACGGTGCATGCACTCCTTGCTTTTTTTATTACGTTTTTTTCTCAGAATATTCTCGGCGAAGAAACAGTTTTTCTTTCAATCAGTCCGAATTTTGATATTTCTTTCCCGATTTATATATCGGTTTTTTTATCGTTTTTATATATTGCATTAAAAAAGTGTGGAAATAAAGCGAGTAATAAGTTATAATGGACATATATCGTCTGAGAGGTGTAAATATGATTTTCGGCAAAGATATTGCTAAATACTGTGCCTTTTGCGAGTACAGCAGCGATCTCAAAACAAATGATGAAATGGTATGTATTCACAGAGGAATCGTTGACAAGGCCTTCACGTGTAAAAAATTCAAATACGACCCTTTAAAGCGTGAGCCTGTAAGCAAGCCAAAACTAAAAGAATACTCAGATAAAACTTTTTCTCTTCAGGACTAAAAAATGGAATCTTACAAGATATATAACAGTAAACTAAAAATTTTAAAAGGAATCGCACCCACTTTATTCGTCTTAGTGGCGGCAATATGTGCCGTAATATACGGCAATTTGTATTCCAAGGTAATATTTACCGTGATTGGTGCAGTCGTGGCGTTTTTTGCATTTGTTCTTGTAGTTCCACACATCTCTCCCCTTCTTTCAAGAAAGCCGTTCTTGAGTTTTGACAAAGAAGGTATAAACGTTCAGCAGGGTGCAAGAAGTATCGGCAAACTCCCTTGGAAGCAGATTGAACGTATGGGCACCGTAAAGATACGCGGATTTTACCACATCGGTTTTGCGATAAAAGACTACAAAAACTACAAGAAAAATTTAACGTCCTTCCAGATGGCAACGGTTGACCAGAACAGAAGGCAGAAGCTTCCCCACGTATGTGTAAATTTTGCTTATTCAAAAAACGATCTTACCAGCGTGTACCCTGTATTAAAGGAATTTTATATCAAATATAAATAAAAAGGAGTTCGTATGAACTCCTTTTCTTATTCTTCTATTGTATAATCTTCGCCCTCGTCAAATCTTTTTTCAAAAACAAGAGCAACTTTATCAAACTCAGCCTCATCATCTATCGTAACGTACATCATCTCGCCCGCTTCGTCATCATAAACCGTTTTAAGAATAACGAGCTGACCGTCATACGTAAGAAGCATCTGCGGGTCATCACCATAAGGAATAAGGGCAATATAGTTTTCGCCGTCAATTTCAACTGAGTCTATCTGTTCAAACTCCTTTACCTCCCCGTTCTCATCTTCGAGAGTAAGAAGCATACCTTCCATATCTGCCATAATCAAAACCTCCTTTGATTATGATTATACACAAGATCAAAAATAAAACAAGTCGTTATTTGTAAAATGTGTGATTACCTATTACCGACACCAATACGCAAGAGCGTCTAAACCAGTTTGACGTAGACTTTCTCTCATTTACAAAGTAAACACTTCCGGGAACAATGTTATAGCCTTCCAGAGCAAGTTTTGCCGCCTTAACGCTATCCTTGTTAGGTGTGTTGTATATAGCACCCGTTCTTGCAGGTGTAAACTGACCCGGAGCAAATATAACTTTATATATAGTATTCGGGAACTTGGGATTCTTGACTCTGTTCATAACTACGTTGCCTACCGCAAGTTTACCTGAAAAGCTTTCGCCCCTTGCTTCAGCGTGTATTATACGGGAGAGCCATTTTAAATCGTCTGCATTATAAAATTCATCAGCACTTTTAAGCGGTTCGCCGTGACTGAAAAGAATTTTATCACAAGTTTCATCTATCCAGTATGAAAGACCTACAAGCTTAGCAAAGCTTCTTGCAGGAACATACATGGAATTACCTATCATCTTTGTATAGGCTTCCATAGGAACAAAACGGTCTCTCGCTTCTGCTATAGACGAATCTGTTGCAAAATGTACGTTGTACGTGCCGTCAACCGATGTTACCACAGTTTTACCCGTAGCCTGATCCCACGTGCACACCGCACCTACGAAATCACACATCTCACGCAGAGGTACAAAATAAAAACCGTCTATAAACTGCGCTTCATTATTAAAATCTTTGATTTCTCCATAGATGCTGACCTTAATCTTATCGCCTTCAACCGTTTCCGTTGCAGGAATTACTTCCTCAACAATCGGCAAAGCCTCAATTTGCGTTTCTGCAAAAGATGTTACGGTCAGTGAACCTATAAGAGCAAGTATGATTATCATACTTAAAATTCTTTTTTTCATTTTTCTGCCTTCCTTTAGGTTTTTGCAAAAAGCCTTGCTATAATAGCACACTTTTTTCTTAATTGCAACCTTTTTTTTGCAAAATTTCTTGAATTTTTGAAAAAATTAGCGAAAATTTTCGTTTTTTAACGGATTTTTTTAGTTTTTACTTTATCTTATTAATTAATATTCAAGCAAATTTTTAGTTAAATTTCATATTATTTTTGAAAACTCACAAATATTTATATTCCTTTTTTTACAAAAAAAGAACGAAAATGTAAAAAACATTTTCGTTCTTGATTTTTACCTGATTTGAGGCTATTTAAACATTTTATATATAAAAAAGAGATGTGCAAAACACACCTCTTTTTGAAATTTAATATTTTTCTCTCTTCTGATACGTCGTATGAAGAATTTCATGTGCCTTATGGCTGCCCGGCTTTCCGAGATACGTATCATATATCTCTTTGATAACGGGATTTTCATGACTCTTTCTGAGTGCCATAGACTTATCAGCAGAATAAAGACCCTTTGCACGAAGTGCAGTAACATCAACGAAGTTTGTTATACCCGATGAACGTATCGGCTGACCGCCGCCGTTTACACAACCGCCGGGACATGCCATAACTTCAACAAAGTGATACTGCTTTTCGCCACTCTTGATAAGGTCAAGAAGCTTTCTTGCATTTGCAAGACCTGACGTAACGGCAATATTAACGTCCATACCTGCAATATTAAAGGTTGCTTCCTTTATACCTTCGAAGCCACGAACCTGCTCAAATTCGAGATGTTCAAGCGTCTTACCTTCAAGAATTTCAGCAACTGTACGAAGTGCCGCTTCCGTAACACCACCGGTTACACCGAAGATATGACCTGCACCTGATGCGATACCGAACATAGGATCAAATTCACTGTCTTCAAGATTTGCAAAATCAAGACCGTATATATCTACGAGTTCAGCAAATTCACGTGAAGTGATTGCTATATCAATAGGATCAAGGCCGTTTACTCTGAGATCTTCCCTCTTTGCCTCAAATTTCTTTGCCGTACAGGGCATAACCGATACAACAACGAGTTTTTCAGGATCTATGCCCATCTTTTCAGCATAGTACGTTTTCATCATACTGCCGTACATACCCTGAGGTGACTTGCAGGATGATATATTGGGAATAAATTCAGGATAATAGTATTCAGCAAATTTTACCCAACCGGGTGAACATGATGTGATAAGCGGGAAAGGACCGTTGTTCTTTATTCTTTCAATAAGTTCGTTGCCCTCTTCCATAATCGTAAGGTCAGCCGCCGTATCAACGTCAAACACGCCGTCAAAGCCCATACCTCTGAGTGCAGTAGCAATCTTACCCTGAACGTTAGTTCCTATCGGCATTCCGTAGAATTCACCCATATGAACTCTGATAGACGGAGCCACTGCCGCTACAACGTACTTTTCGGGATCGTTGATTGCCGCAATAACGTCGTCAACGTTATTTCTTTCACGGAGTGCACCCGTGGGACAAACTGCAACACACTGACCGCAGCTTACGCAGGGAACGTTTGAAAGTTCCTTTTCAAACGCACAGGCAATCTGTGTATCGTGACCTCTCTGTGTAGCGCCTATAACCGCAACTGCCTGATTTGATTTACATGCAGCAACACATCTGCGACAGAGAACACACTTACTGTTATCTCTCACGATTACACCCGTTGAATCGTCGATATTATTGTTAAACTCGGACTTGGGGAAACGTACATCTTCAATTCCGTATGCCTTGGCAAGCGTCTGCAGTTCGCAGTTACCGCTTCTCTTACAAGTAAGACACTGCATATTGTGGTCGGAAAGGATAAGTTCAAGCGTCATTTTTCTTGACTTGATAACCTTTTCGGATGAAGTGAATATTTCCATACCCTCGTTTACGGGATAAACACAAGCTGCAACGAGTGAACGTGCACCCTTAACTTCTACAACGCAGATACGGCATGCGCCGATAGCGTTGATTTTTTTCATATAGCAGAGAGTCGGTATAACAACACCTGCATAATGTGCGGCTTCAAGAATTGTTGAGCCTGCAGGAACAGAATAATCTTTTCCGTTGATCTTAATATTTACGTTTTCCATTACACTCTCTCCTCTCTTACTTTTTAACAATTGCGCCGAACTTACAGTTTCCGAGACATACGCCACACTTGATACACTTATCTGTATCAATTACATGCGGATTTCTGACCGTACCGCTGATAGCATTTACAGGACAGTTTCTTACGCAAAGCGTACAACCCTTACATTTTTCTTCAATAATAGTAAATGAAAGAAGGTCTTTACATACGCCTGCAGGACACTTCTTGTCCTTGATATGTGCTATGTATTCATCTTCGAAATAACGAAGTGTTGATAATACGGGGTTAGGTGCCGTCTGTCCGAGACCGCAAAGTGAATTTTCCTTAACGTAGTTACAGAGTTCTTTAAGAAGGTCAAGATCCTTCATTTCTGCCTTACCCTCTGTAATCTTACAGATTATCTCATAAATACGCTTGGTACCTATACGGCAGGGTGTACACTTACCGCAGGATTCATCAACCGTGAATTCAAGGAAGAACTTTGCAATGTCAACCATACATGTATCTTCATCCATTACGATAAGACCGCCCGAACCCATCATAGAACCGATTTCCATCAGTGATTCATATTCAATCTTAGTATCGATAAGTGATGCAGGAATACAACCGCCTGAAGGACCGCCTGTCTGTGCAGCCTTGAACTTCTTACCGCCGGGTATACCGCCGCCGATTTCTTCAATAATCGTGCGAAGTGACGTACCCATGGGAACTTCAACAAGACCTGTATTAGTTATCTTGCCGCCGAGAGCAAATACCTTCGTACCTGCTGATCTTTCAGTACCCATTGAAGAATACCATTTTGCACCGTTTAAGATAATTCTCGGTACGTTTGCATACGTTTCAACGTTGTTGAGAAGAGTGGGCTTACCGAAAAGACCTTTGATAGCCGGGAACGGCGGTCTGGGTCTGGGTTCACCTCTCTTACCTTCGATAGAGGTCATAAGTGCAGTTTCTTCACCGCACACGAATGCGCCTGCACCAAGTCTGATATCAATATCAAACGAGAAGTCAGTACCCATAATATTCTTACCGAGCATACCGTATTCTCTCGCCTGCTCAATTGCAATTTTGAAACGGTTAACAGCTATCGGGTATTCAGCACGAACGTACACGTAACCCTGTGTAGCATCAATAGCATATGCCGCAATCGTCATTGCTTCGATAACAACGTGGGGGTCACTTTCAAGTACCGAACGGTCCATAAACGCACCCGGGTCACCTTCGTCGGCATTACAGCATACGTACTTTACGCCCTTGGGCTGTGCCGCACAGAACTGCCATTTTCTACCTGTCGGGAAGCCTGCACCACCACGACCGCGAAGACCTGAATCAAGTACTTCCTGAATTACCTGTTCAGGTGTCATTTCAGTAAGTGCTTTTTTGAGTGCAAGATAACCGTCTGCCGCTATATATTCATCAATATTCTCAGGATCGATAACACCGCAGTTTCTGAGAGCAATTCTCGTCTGCTTCTCATAGAAAGGTGTCTTATCAAGAGGCTTTATTTCATCACCGTCAAGTGTTTCTTCGTAAACGAGTTCCTTAACGGGATTTCCGCCGATAATATGCTCGTCAACAATCCTTGCTACGTCTTCAACCTTTACACAGCTGTAGAACGTACCTTCAGGATAAACGATAACAACGGGACCGAGTGCACAAAGACCGAAACAACCCGTCATAACAATCTTAACGTTGTCAAGTTTCTTATCTGCAACCTGCTTTTCAAATTCAGCAATAATATCTTTTGAATGCGACGAAGTACAACCTGTACCGCCACAACAGAGTATATGTTTTTCTTTAGAGTTCAGATCTGTAGGAATACCGTGTCTTAATGCTATGGCATCCTTATTCAATTCTCTGATCTCAGCGAGTTGAGCATTTGTCTTCATAGTCTTTATCCTTTCTGTCTGTACTCATCAAGAATGGCTTTTACGTTTTCGGGAGCAACTTTGCCGTATACTTCGTCATTTATCATGATGACGGGTGCAAGACCGCAACAACCCAGACAACGTGTAGCATCAAGTGAGAAAAGACCGTCAGGTGTGCATTCACCGTCTTTGATACCGAGTTCGATTTCAAGGCGTTCAAGAACCTTCTGCGAATCCTTTACGTAACAAGCCGTACCCATGCAAACACCAATCTGATACTTACCTTTGGGTGACAGATTGAACTGTGAATAGAACGTAGCAACACCGTACACTTCTGCAAGTGAAATGCCCATTCCTTCAGATATCATAAGCTGAACCTCATACGGAAGGTATCCGTATATGTCCTGCGCCTGCTGTAAAACAGGCATTAATGCGCCATCTGTACCCTTATAGTTACGGATGACTTCACCAAGCTTTGCTTCCTGCTCTGCAGTGCCCTTAAAGGGTAAAGTAGTAGGAACTTTTACACTCATCGACTTAAAACCTCCTGAATATGTCAAATGTTAATAGAATCTTAACTTTGTTTATTATATAACAATCTTTCTCTCATTTCAACAACATATAACAAATTTTGTATATAAAAACGAAAATCCTGCACTTGCAGGATTTTCATCATCTTTTTCTTTTAATTTTTCGTTTTTGTGAGTTATTTGCAGTTGCAATGGGTGCAACAAGACAGTTTTTGCCCGTACCTATCAAATCATTTCTGCCCGCTTTACGAAGCGCATCAAGCACGATTCTTCTGTTCTCGGGCTTGAAATACTGTAAAAGTGCCCTCTGCTCCGCTTTTTCACGCGAAGTACGCGGGACATAGACCTTTTCCATAGTATACGGGTCAAGTCCCGTATAAAACATACAGGTAGACACCGTTCCGGGTGTAGGATAAAAGTCCTGCACCTGTTCGGGATGCAATCCCTCTTTCTTCAAGAATAACGATAATTCTATCGCATCGTTTATCGTGCTGCCCGGATGAGATGACATCAGATACGGCACGAGAAACTGCTTTTTACCGATACTCTGTGTAAGTTCGTAAAACCTCTTTTTAAAACGGTTGTAAACGTCAATATTCGGCTTTCCCATACATTTGAGAACGTTTGCAGAACAGTGTTCCGGTGCAACCTTAAGCTGACCGCTGACGTGATGTTGCACGAGTTCTTTAAAAAACGACTCATCCTTATCTGCAATAAGGTAGTCAAAACGTATTCCCGAACGGATAAATACCTTTTTAATTTTAGGTAATGCACGAAGTTTTCTCAGAAGCGACAGATAATCACTATGATCCACCCTGACCGCAGGACAAATCGTGGGTGCCAGGCATTTTTTATCAGGACACATTCCCCTTCTCTCCTGCCCGTCACACGACGGTGCACGGAAATTTGCCGTAGGACCGCCCACGTCGTGTATATACCCCTTAAAATCGGGCATTTCCGTGATAATTTTCGCCTCTGAAATCACAGATTCGTGGCTTCGACAACTAATCTGCCTTCCCTGATGATATGCAAGTGAACAGAAGTTGCAAGCGCCGTAGCAACCGCGGTTGTGTATGATAGAAAACTTTACTTCTTCAATTCCGGGTACACCGCCCATAGCCTCGTATGACGGATGATAATCCCTCATAAAAGGTAACGAATAAACCTCATCCATTTCCTCCGTTGTAAGCGGCGGCATAGGCGGATTCTGTATTACGATTCTGTCCCCGTGTCGCTGAATTACGGTTCTTCCGCGAATTGCATCATGCTCCTCCTGCTGAATACGGCAGGATTTTGCATAATTCTTTTTGCCCTGTGCAGAGTCTTCGCTGACCGCTTCAAAACTCGGACATTCCCTTACGGGACCGGGCTTGTAATCGTGCGTTTTCACTGCATAGCAAGTGCCTCTTATATCGGTGAGAGCAGAAATATTATCTCCTTTATTTAAACGGTCTGCAATTTCAACGATATGCTTTTCACCCATACCGTACATAAGTAAATCTGCACCCGAATCAATCAGAACAGAAGGACGTACTCTATCATCCCAGTAATCGTAATGTGCAAAACGACGTAACGACGCCTCAATTCCACCTATTGCTATCGGCACGTTTCCAAACAGGCGACGAAGTTGCTGACAGTATACAATAACCGCTCTGTCAGGACGTGCACCTGCCCTGCCGCCTGCTGTATATGCATCATCGTGGCGTTTTTTCTTGGCAGCGGTATAGTGTGCCACCATAGAGTCGATATTTCCGCTGTTAACAAGAAAAGCAAGACGGGGTCTACCAAAACGCATATAGTCAGCGTCCGACCTTGGTTGTGACAACACACAAACACGATATCCCGCATTTTCAAGCACACGTGAAATTATCGCCGTACCAAATGACGGATGATCCACGTAAGCATCGCCCGTCACGATTACAAAATCGGGACAATCCCAGCCAAGCGACAGCATTTCTTTTTTTGTAATCGGCAAAAATGGCATAACAGCACTCCTTAAAACTACATTATATTTTTATAAAATCATTTGTTCAAAGAAAAATTATTATGAATTTTTTGGAACATGTACCAAAGTGACGATACGATACTTATTCCGCAGGCTATACCAAGAACGAACAGAATGGTATCCGTTCCGTATTTCTGAAACTGGACTATATCACCGGAAACAACACTGCTCATCGTATAAAAGAGTGAACTACCGGGAATAAGCGGAATAATGGCCGAAATAAATATAACCGTTGTCGGAACCTTTAAAATTCTTGCAAGAACCTCCGCGTAAAGCGCGGCAACTGCCGTAGCAACAAGCGCAGGAAGGAAAACCCCATTCGTAACAAGAGTCGTTAAAAGATATGTGCCCCAACAAACAATACCGCCTATTGATGCCTGGATAATATACTTCTTACGAAGGTTGAATATAACAGCAAAACCAAGCGAACCAAAAAACGACGTAACAAGCTGAATTATAACAGATTTCATAACAAACCTCCCGCTACAAAGATTGCAAGCATAAAGCCTGCCGCAAGTGCGGCCGCAGAAAGCAGACTCTCAATAAAACGCATCGTTCCCGTTATGGTGTCACCTGCAAAAATATCCCTGACAGAATTTGTTATGGCAACTCCCGGTACAAGAAGCATTATGTCACCTATCATAATCTTATCGGGATTGAGAAATTCAAGCGCATAACATATTAATGACGTACCCAGTCCCGACAAAATTGACGCCACGATTATAAACGTAATACTGTTTCTGCAAAGCGGTGTAAGCTTATATTGCATAAAACATATCAAAATACCGAATATTGCGGAAACTATCGCATCATAAACAGCACCGCCAAAAAACATCGCAAATGCACCTGCTGCAAGCGCACTTCCCATATACGTAAGTAAAACCGACGGTTTACGTTCACATATGCTTACAAACTCATCGTGCAATTCTTCCACTGACATATTTTTCTGACAAAACCTGCGACTCAAATCATTTAACGCCTCAAGTTTTGAAAAATCATTCTGAAGTCCTTTGGTAATACGACGTGTTCTTGTGATTTCCTCGCCACCGTCGAATTCTATTGACAAAAGAATGTTTGAAGCCAATGCAAAAGCATTAACTCTTTTTGCACCGTACGACAATCCTATTCTTACCAACGTGTCCTCGACACGACTGATTTCCGCACCTGACTGGACCATTTCTTTTCCTAAGTCAAGCATACATGACATTAGTTGTCTTTTCTCATCAACCACGATTTTCCCACCAAACGAAAAATTTGTTGTGTTTTTATAATAAAAGTAATTATACCATTTTGGTAATGCAAATACAATCAACATTTTTCATCAACTTTCGATCCCCCGTTTTTTCTCATATTAAACAAAAAACACACCGAATGGTGTGTTTTTTGTTTGGCAGGGGCAGAAGGGATCGCTTTTCTGCGGAAAAGCCACGGCGGTTCTTTGTGCCACCGGCACAAATTCAACAGCCGCCTTTCGATCCCATTTTTCGTATTAAACATAAAAGGCACACCGTTTGGTGTACCTTTTATGTTTGGCAGGGGCAGAAGGGATCGAACCCTCGGCACGCGGTTTTGGAGACCGCTGCTCTACCGGCTGAGCTATACCCCTGTATTCAATTGCCCTATTATCTTACTAAAACATTTTTAAAAAGTCAAGTATAAATCGCCATAAAATAGGAAAAAGTATTTACAACACATTTATCTGAGGTATTTTATGAATGAAAAAATACACAAAATAATAATGTTCATCTCAGTATGTCTGGCTTCTTTTTGTGCAGCTGCTATCATCGCCGTAATTATTGTTGATAAGAAGGCTTCTCAAATAGATTTCAAGCCGTCAAAGCCGCAATACAACGGCGTTTCTTTTTCAGAAAATACAAACGAAGTTACAGAACAGGAACATATAACCGATAACGATAACGTTACCGAAAACAAAACGGAGCAAACCTCAACTTACAATATAGAAATCGGTAACGGTGCCGATATAGAAAACGTGACATTAAAAGGAAAAAAGAAAACCCTTCCCTCCCCAAAAGACGTGATAAAGAGCATACCTCTTGGTGAGAAAACGAAAATATTAAGAAAATACCTGCCAAAAATGTCAGCACAGGACATTAAGTATTTCACTTCTCTTCTCAAAGAAAAGAAACCCGATTTTAACGAGGCAAAAAAAAGACTTTTCGAAATATATTCTCCCGAAGAAATAACGGAGTTATATAAAATTTATAAATCATACGAGGAAAAAATTCATGAGAGTAACAGTTGACAAAGAAGTTTGCATCAGTTGCGGAATGTGTGTAAACACATACCCTGACATTTTTAAGTTCAACAGCAACGACAAAGCCGAGGCAATCGAGTCTAACCTCCCTGAAAATATGGAAAAAGCAGGACTTGATGCGGTAGATTTATGCCCGGTTGGTGCAATCTCGGCAGAGTGAGTAAATTTTTACCCACTCTGCCATTTATCGTTAAAACCCTTTTGTAATGGGCGTTTGCAAATGTAAAGTCATTTTGCTTTACATATATATTTTTTGAAGTTGGATTGACTTTTTCTGTGAATGGTGTAGAATAAATATCCGAACATACATTATAAGAGGTATATATGAATACAAATAATGCAGAAAAACGCAAGACCGTACTTATTGCCGTTCTTATTTTCGTGATTTTGATATCGATGTTTGTATACGCAACCGTTAACGAAGAAAGCAACTTTTCACTCTTCGGCGGTGCTGACGGCTCCGAAATAATCTACGTTGCCGATGACACACTCGACAGAATCGTATCACGTGCAATTTTTGACAGTAACAAGAGTGTTAATGGCGAAACAAACGGCGAAGGTCATCTTGTATTAGGCACGGAAAACGACGGTGAATATCTCACTGTATACGCGCTGACACAATATGGTGAATACACCTTCAAAAACAGTAACCTTGTCAGAACTGAAAACGCCAATATCCTTCCCGCTGTACTCAAATACAGAATCAGCGGCTCAGAAACGTACAATTTTCTCAACATTGAGTACGTTCAGAACGGTGAAAACTACGCAGAATCGGTAAAAAATCTTTTCCCCGAAAAATACGTTTCGCGTGTCCTTAACGTATCTGAGGATGACGCTGAAATCCTCAAGGACATCGAAGAGATATACGCTGACGTATACCTTGAATCCATCAACCGAAGCGGCGATATAGGTGAGCCCGATGATTTTGATTACATCTATCTTTCTGATATCGGTATTCCTGATGAAGTAACGAGCGTTATTTATGCAAATTATCCCGATTATCCGACGTACATAGGCACTTCTGAAGTATTGACAGACGGCGTGCGTACGGTCTACGAAACGCGCTACAATTCAGGTGAAAGTACAATCACTTTAAAAACTTACGAATACGGCAAGGAAAACCTTGCACAGATAATCAAACTTGATTCCACAACAGGTCTTGAAAAAACAGAAACAGACGGTCAGAACTGACCGTCTGTTTTATTTTACAAAAAGGTTCTCGCACCTGTTATCTGTTCCAAATAAAAAGACACCCAAACGGGTGTCTTTTTATTTGGAGCTGATGACGGGAATCGAACCCGTGAACCTCATCCTTACCAAGGATGCGCTCTACCGACTGAGCTACATCAGCATCAAGCCTAACCATTGTAACCCAATTTACCCCTTAAGTCAATAGGCTGTTAAAAATTTCATCGGGGTATTCTTCCGAAATCTGCTCCGCACACACCTTCGAAAATGTTTTTACCGAGTATATTAGCTCTTGTAACTGCTTCTATTCCAAAACGTTCTTTCAATTCGTCATACGCTTTTTCGCGCCTCATTTCTCTTTCACTGAGATATATAAAACCGTCAAAATCAAGTTGTTCTTCGCACTTTTTATCTGTAAGGGCATACACCTTCACACCTACCGCCCTGACAGAAAACGCACCGGGATAGTTTTTCAAGAACAACTCTACCACTTTTTTCGTAATAACTTCACTGCTTTGTGTGAATTCAATTGCTTCATCAAACTGTTTTGTTTTGCGGTCGCTGTCTTTTACGGATAAAGATACTCCGCCAGCATAGAGCCCCTTGTCACGAAGCCTTTTCCCAACCTTTTCAGAAGCCATCGTTATGGCTTCTGCAACTTCCTGTTCACAGCAAAGGTCATGCGGAAAAGTCCTGCTGTTTCCTATGGATTTCGGCGGAGAAACGTAAGTTGCACGTGATACCGCCGACATATCCTCACCTCTTGCATAACGACTTAGCAAAAGCCCGTTTTTTCCGAATTTTCTCAAAAGAAGTTCTTCACTTGCAACTGCAAGATTCCCAATCGTAAATATGCCCATTTCATGAAGTTTTCTCTTGGTGGCCCGTCCCACAAAAAGAAGTTCCTCAACAGGTTGCGGCCACACTTTATCCTTGTAATTTTCACGGTTTATCACCGTTACGGCATCAGGCTTTTTCATATCACTTCCAAGTTTTGCAAATATCTTGTTGAAAGAAACGCCTACTGATACCGTGAGCCCGAGTTCACTTTTCATATCCCGTCTGACCGACTGAGCAACGTCTTCGGCAGGTATGTCTAAACCGCTTACATCAAGCCAGCATTCATCGGGCCCGAACGACTCCACAAGATCGGTGTATCGCTCATATATGCGCCGAGCAAGAAACGAATATTTACTGTATTTTTCGAAATCCGGCGGAAGTATCGTAATACCGGGACATTTGATTTTCGCCTCCCATATCGTATCCCCCGTTTTTACACCACATGCCTTCGCCTCTTCACTTTTTGCAAGAACTATGCCCTTGCGTTCTTCTTCTCTACCTGCCACCGCTATCGCCTTACCTGCAAGCTCGGGATGATACAACTTTTCAACAGATGCATAGAAATTATTTAAATCACAATGCAATATACTTCTCTCCACGTTATTCACCTCGATATTATTATAAATCAAAACATTTGTTCTGTAAATAGTGAAATTTTTGTTAAATGAATAATTATTTATTGATTTTGTATGATTATTTGATATATACTGTTTAATATTATTTTTTTAATTACGAGGCATTATGAACAGAGTTACCTGCGAAACAGTAAAGAAAACCAACACTTACGACATAACTATCGGACAAAATCTGCTCAAAAATGCAGATACATACATAAACCGTTTTATCAAAGGCAAAAAAGTCGCGATTATAACAGACAGTAACGTCGCCCCTCTTTATGCAGACACACTCAAAGAGGCTCTGTCTTCATATGAGGTGTTTTCTTTCGTATTTTCTGCTGGAGAAGAATCAAAAAACTTCTCGACAATAACTGCAATATACGATTTTCTTTGTGAAAACGAGTTCACCAGAGAGGATACTCTCATCGCCCTCGGCGGCGGTGTAACGGGTGATATGTGTGGCTTTGCGGCGGCAACGTATCTGAGGGGCGTTTCTTTTATTCAGATTCCTACAACACTCCTTTCGGACGTAGACTCTTCCGTGGGCGGTAAAACGGGATATGACCTGCCCTACGGCAAAAATCTGGTAGGTGCATTCTATCAGCCAAAGGCGGTTCTTATTGACACAAACCTTCTTGCTACACTCAAAAAAGAAACTTTTTCAGACGGTATGGCTGAAGTTATCAAAACCGCACTCCTCTCGGACAGGGATATGTTTGATTTAATATACGAAAAACAACTCGACCTTACGGAAATGATAACACGCTGTGTTCACTTCAAAAGCACGATTGTACAGGCTGACGAGCTTGACAAAGGCATAAGAGGCATTCTCAATCTCGGACACACCTTCGGACATGCCATAGAAAAACTTGGTGGCTATAGTACTTATTCTCACGGTCAGGGTGTTGCAATAGGCACTGTCATTGCCTGCAGAATCGGAGAACTTCTCGGTCTTACAAAAAAAGGACTTGCAGAACTTGCAAAAAATGCTTTTGAGGCATACGGTCTGCCAACGACACCTCCCTATTCGGCACAGGAGATACTCGGTGCACTCAAAAACGATAAAAAAGCAAATTCAAGCGGTATAAAACTTGTTTTGCTGAGTGATATCGGTGCTGCTTTTCTGCACCAGATAGATTTTGATACACTCGGAAAATTACTTACAGAGGTCATATAACAGTAAAGGAGTCAGATTATGGGTTCTACATTCGGCACTTGTTGTAAAATTTCAATATTCGGCGAATCCCACGGAAACGCAATCGGCGTTACGATAGACGGATTTCCCGCAGGTATCGGCTTTGACGAAGAATTTATTAAATCGGAAATGGCGAGACGTGCACCCTCATCGGGTGTCTTTTCCACGTCGAGAAAAGAAGCGGATGAGTTTGAAGTTCTGAGCGGTGTGTTTGACGGACATACGACGGGCGCACCCATAACGGCAATAATAAGAAACACTAATCAGCATTCATCCGATTACGAAGGACTTCGAACCAATCCCCGTCCTTCACATGCGGATTTTACGGCATTTATACGTTATGACAACAATCATGACGTAAGGGGCGGCGGTCACTTTTCAGGAAGACTCACGGCTCCTCTCGTATTTGCAGGCGCACTTTGTAAACTTGCTCTTGAGCAGTACGAAATACATATACTTTCACACATATCTTCAGTCGGAGAAATAAAAGACACTCCCTTTGACAAGACACATATAACGCTTGAAACTGCTGATTTGCTTTCAGAAAAACCGTTTCCCGTAATAGACGATGCTGCTGCAGAGCAGATGACCGAGCTTATTTCCAAAGCCCGCATGAGTTCAGATTCGGTAGGCGGTACTATTGAATGTGCAGTAATCGGTCTTCCTGCAGGACTCGGTTCACCGATGTTTGACGGTGTCGAAAGCGTGCTTTCACAGATAATATTTGGTATACCTGCTGTCAAGGGGCTTGAATTCGGAAGCGGATTCTCTATGTCTGCAATGTTCGGTAGCCAGGCAAACGATGAATTCTGTATAAATGAAGACGGCGATATAGCCACACGTTCCAACAACAACGGTGGTATTCTCGGAGGTATTACTTCGGGTATGCCCGTCATATTCAAAACTGCAATCAAGCCTACTGCTTCAATAGGACGTCCGCAAAAGACGGTCAATCTCAGAACGGGCACCGAAACCGACATAACAGTCGGCGGTAGACACGACCCATGCATCGTTCCCCGTGCCGTGCCTGTAATTGAAGCGGCTGCTGCTGTTGCTTTTCTCGATATGATGCTTTTAAAAAACGGCTACGGCAAGGAGTAATCAAAATTGGAAACACTCGACCAGATAAGACAAGAAATAGACAAAACGGATAAACAGCTCTCAGAGCTTTTTATAAGACGTATGGACCTCGCTGACAGAGTTGCTGCTTGTAAAATCAGCACTTTTGCACCCATTTTCCGTGCAGACAGAGAGCGTGAGATTCTCGAAAACATAGCAAGGTCTATGCCTGCTGAACTTACAACGAAGGGAAAATCCCTATTTTCATCACTTATGCTGCTTTCAAGAGAAAAGCAGTATTCAGCCTATATTATGGGCGGTGCAATCCCAAAAAGCGTTATGCCCTTTTCAGTTTCAACACCCGTATCAAAAGAAAAAATATGTTACTACGGCGATATAGGCTCATGGAGTAACCTTGCAGCTAAGGAGTTTTCAGAAAAATCCGATTTATACGGAGTTGCAAAATTTTCCGACGTCTTCCGTGAGGTTTCCTGCGGTAATGCCTCAGCAGGCATACTGCCTATCGAAAATTCGACCGCAGGCTCAATACGTGAAGTATACGACTTACTCTCACAGTACGACCTCTTTATCAGCAGTGCGCTGACACTTGAGATTAAATACTGTTTGGCATGCACCGAAAATGCGGATATGTCTACAATAAAAAAGGTATATTCCCACGTTCAGTCGCTTGCTCAGTGTAAAGAATATATCGAAAAACACGGTTTTTGTGCCGAACCTTTCCAGAATACGGCAGGTGCTGCTAAATTTGTCAGTGACAGCAATGATACTACCTTTGCTGCACTGTGCAACAGTTGGGCATCAAAAGAGTATTCTCTCAAGGTTATAGACTCGGCTATCTGTGACGAACAGTCCAACACCACACGATTTATCGTGGTGACAAAGAAGCCGTTTATCGCCAAAGACGCAGATACGATAAGTATTAAATTTTCCGTAGATCACGAAAGCGGTACACTTTCACGTGTGCTCGACACTTTCAAAGATCTCGGCATCAATATCAACAAACTCGAATCAAGACCTATCCCGAATGAGAAATTCAAATATTCTTTCTATCTTGATTTCTGTGGAAGGCTTGACGAACACAACGTTCTCGCACTTCTCTTACAACTCGAAAACGAACTGAGTGAACTGAAAGTGCTTGGAAATTATAAAATCAAGGAGCAAACATCATGGTAATTATTATGAAACCGGGTGCCTCGCAAGAGAGCATCTCTCAGATATGCAGTGTTGTTGAGTCAAAAGGACTCGGCACACATATAGTAAAAGGCGCCGAAACAACAATCATCGGCCTTATAGGTGATAAGACGAAAATCGTAGACTATCCTTTCGAAGTTATGGAAGACGTCGAAAAAGTCACACACATTTCGGAAAGTTATAAACTCGTTAACAAGGCTTTCCACCCCGAACCGACCGTTATTAAATTTGACAACGGTGTTGAAATCGGCGGAAAGAAGATAGTCGTTATGGCAGGCCCCTGCGCCGTTGAAAATCAGGAGATGATTACGGCAGCGGCAAACTACGTAAAGAGTGCAGGCGCTTCATTCCTCAGAGGCGGTGCATACAAACCCCGCACCTCCCCCTATTCTTTCCAGGGACTTGAAGTTGACGGTCTCAAACTTATGTATAACGCCAAGAAAGAGGCGGGTATGCTCATGGTTACCGAAGTTATCAATGAGCGCAGTCTTGAAGCAGCATATGATTATCTTGACATCATTCAGATAGGTGCAAGAAATATGCAGAACTTCGCACTTCTCCGTGAAGTCGGCCGTCTGAGAAAGCCCGTTCTTCTCAAGAGAGGTCTTTCTTCTACGATTGACGAATGGCTCAACGCCGCAGAATACATTATGGCTGAGGGTAATGAAGAGGTTATGCTCTGTGAACGCGGAATAAGAACGTATGAAACAGCGACCAGAAACACACTTGACCTTTCTGCTGTGCCCGTTCTTAAAAGCAAAACACATCTTCCCATTATAGTTGACCCTTCACACGGCACGGGTAAGAACATCTACGTTCCTTCTATGGCGAAGGCTGCCGTTGCCGCAGGTGCTGACGGTCTTATAATCGAAGTTCACCCCACCCCCAAGAAGGCTGTATCCGACGGTGACCAGAGTCTTAACTTTGATGAATTCGGTCAGCTTATGGAAAAACTCAAGATAGTTGCAAACGCTGTCGACCGTGAGATTTAGTAATACAAGAGGTTTATACAAATGATTATAGTAATGAAGCCGCATGCGGCTAAAGAATCCGTTAATAATATATGTTCATTCCTCAAAGTCAGAGGATTTGATACCCACCTTTCAACCGGTGAAGAACGTACAATCATCGGTGTCATCGGCGATAAGTCGAAACTGACCGACGTTGTTTTCGAGCAGATGGAAGGCGTTGATAAAATAACTCACATCACAGAGAGTTATAAGCTTGTAAACAAAGCTTTCCACCCCGAACCGACAGTTATAAAATTTGATAACGGTGTTGAAATCGGCGGTAACAAAATTGTCGTTATGGCAGGTCCCTGTGCCGTTGAAAATCAGGAAATGATTACAAATGCCGCAAAGTCGGTACACGCTTCGGGTGCTGAGTTCCTCCGTGGCGGTGCATATAAGCCCCGTACTTCCCCCTACTCTTTCCAGGGTCTTGAGGAAGACGGTCTTAAGCTCATGTATAACGCAAAAAAAGAAGCCGGTATGCTTATGGTAACTGAGGTCATCGACAAGGAAAGTCTTGATGCCGCTATAAATTACACCGATATTCTTCAGATTGGTGCAAGAAATATGCAGAACTTCAAGCTTCTTCGTGCAGTCGGAAAGACAAATAAGCCGGTTCTTCTTAAAAGAGGTCTCTCGGCAACAATCGACGAATGGCTCAATGCTGCCGAATACATCATGGCTGAAGGTAACGAAAACGTTATGCTCTGCGAGCGCGGTATAAGAACCTACGAAACAACGACGAGAAACACGCTTGACCTTTCGGCAATTCCCGTACTCAAGAACAAAACACATCTTCCCATTATAGTTGACCCTTCACACGGTACAGGTAAAAACATCTACGTTCCCTCAATGGCGAAGGCTGCCGTTGCCGCAGGTGCTGACGGTCTTATAATCGAAGTACATCCGACACCAGAAAAAGCAATGTCTGACGGCGACCAGAGTTTGAATTTTGATGAATTTTCATCACTTATGGGTCAGCTTAAGGGCATAGCTCAGATTATCGGAAGAAGTCTTTAATTATGTTCAAATCTGTTACGATAATCGGACTTGGTCTTATAGGCGGTTCTCTCGCCAAGGCCATACACGCTAAAATTCCCTCCGTTCGTGTTTTTGCCGTTGACGGTTGCCGTGAATATATCGACGCCGCATTAAAGGACGGCACGATAAAATCGGGCGGTACAGAGATAACCAAAGAACTCTGCGACTCGGAACTTATTATGATATGTACGCCTATTTCAACGATACCGGGTATAATTGACACGCTTTCAACTCTCGTGTCAAATAATACCGTTATTGCCGATGCGGCAAGTGTCAACAAATATCTGTGTGACTATGCAGATTCGGTTGACGGTATAAGGTACGTATCAACACACCCTATGGCAGGAAGTGAAAAGAAGGGATATTTTACTTCACTCCCCTTCCTTTTTGAAAACGCCTGCACGATAATTTCACCGTGCTCAAAGTCGGATGAAAACGCTTTGACAGCACTGACGGAGCTTTATAATGCCGTCGGTGCCTTACCTGTTACCGTCTCACCCGACAGACACGATGCAGCAGCAGCTTTGATAAGCCACCTGCCACATATAGTTGCTTCCGCACTTGTCAATCTTCTTAAAGAAAATGACCCAGACGGACTTGCTCATCGTTTTGCGGCGGGAGGATTTAAGGACATTACCAGAATAGCATCATCATCTCCTGAAATGTGGACGGATATTTCATTTAAAAACAAAGAGTTTCTGCTTGAATCTCTCAACACCTTTTTAAAAATAACCGAGAAATACAGAGACTTACTCGCATCAGGTGACGAAGCCTCTTTAACTGCCCTGCTCTCCTCATCAAAGAATGAGCGTGATACACTCTCGGGCGGTACACTCGGCATTATTCCGGCACAATACCGTGTACACGTGGAAGTTGAGGACAAAATCGGCGTTACGTCGAAAATTTCTTCGATTCTTACAGAAGCCGGCATAAGCATCAAAAACATTGCCGTTCGTGACAGTCGTGAGTATGAAGGCGGTATTATGACGATTACTGTTGCTACTGCCTCCGATGCAGAACACGCCTGCACGCTTCTTAACTCAAATGATTTTACTGCAAGGACAGATAAATATGATAATTAAACCCGCAAAAAAACTCTGCGGTACCGTTACGGTTCCCGGAGATAAATCAATTTCACACAGAGCAGTTATGTTCGGTTCTATTGCAGAAGGCATTACTCACATAAGCGGATTTCTCTGCGGTGAAGACTGTCTGTCAACCGTTTCATGCTTCCGCAAGATGGGAGTCAGAATTGATATTGATGGCACAGACGTAACTGTTTACGGCAACGGTATAAACAGCCTCAAACCGCCGAGTGAAACACTTGACGTAGGTAATTCGGGTACTACTGCCAGAATACTTTGCGGTCTTTTATCCGCACAGCCTTTTGACTGTGTTATCGACGGAGATGCCTCTATAAGAAAACGCCCTATGAGGCGTGTTACAGAGCCTCTTTCGACACTCGGTGCAAATATTGAAACTACGAACGGTTGCTGTCCTTTGTATGTAAAGGGTTCTGCCTTAACAGGCAAAAACATCACTATAAACGTGGCGTCAGCACAGCTTAAATCCTCTATACTTATGGCAGGACTTTATGCTGACGGTAAAACCTCGGTAACGGAGCCGACACTTTCAAGAAACCATACCGAGCTTATGCTTAAAGCCTTCGGTGCGGATATAACCACGCAAGGTACGACGGTTACAGTAAGCAAAGCAGATTCTCTCAAAGCAAAGGATATAAACGTACCTTCAGACATATCCTCTGCTGCATTCTTTATAGTTGCCGCAACTGTTATACCCGACAGCCACGTGACAATAAAAAACGTGGGCGTTAATCCCACACGTACGGGTATTATTGACGCACTTAAACTTATGGGTGCCGACATCACTTACGAGAATTACAACGACGAAGTTGAGCCTACCGCTGACATTGTCGTAAAATACGCACCTCTTCACGGTGCAGAGATAGGTGGGGACATTATCCCCCGAATTATTGACGAAATTCCCATCCTTGCCGTTGCCGCACTTTTTGCCGACGGTAAGACAGTTATTAAAGATGCACACGAACTCCGTGTAAAAGAGACTGACAGAATCGCAGTTATAGCAGAAGAATTTGCAAAATGCGGTGCTTACGTAGAATGTTGTGACGACGGTATGATTATAGAAGGTCATCAGACACTTCACGCCACGGTTTTTGACTCTCACGGCGACCACAGAATAGCAATGTCCTGCGGTGTGCTCGCCCTCACACTTGACGGTGACAGCGAAATTACAAACGCCAAGGCTGCCGCCGTTTCATACCCCGACTTTTTTAATGATTTGGAGACGTTAAAGTGACATTAAGCGAATTGACAACCTACAATTCAAAAACTCCGCTTTTTGCTGTGATAGGTGATCCCATCGGACACTCGATATCCCCCATCCTGCACAAAACCGTTTATGAAGCAGACGGTATAAATGCAACCTACACGTCATTTCACGTAACAGCGGATATGCTGTCCGAATTTACACTTCTTGCACGCAAAAAACTCTGTGGCTTTAACGTCACAATACCGCACAAAAGTGCAATTATCCCATATCTTGATGAAATTGACGAAACTGCACGTCTTATGAACAGCGTAAACACAGTAAAAGTTGTGAACGGCAGATTATACGGTTATAATACGGATATCTTCGGTGTAATTGCCACACTTGAAAAAAACAAGGTTGACTTAAGCGGTAAAAGCGTTTGTGTCCTCGGAAGCGGAGGGTCCGCAAAATCGGTCGTCTACGCCCTTTTAAATCAAGACGCTGAAATTACCGTAGCAAGACGTAAAAACAGTACGACACCCTGTTTTGCAGACGATATGCCTGCCGTAAAGGTGACGACACTCGACAACCTGCCCAATGCAGATGTTATCATAAACACGACTCCCGTTGGAATGTCATCTGCCTGCGACGATTCGCCGATAGACGCACTTCCCGAAAAATGCTGTTTTGTATTCGACGTTATATATACACCGCTTGAAACGCCACTTCTCAAAATGGCAACTGAAAAAGGCATAGATTGTGAAAACGGTCTGCATATGCTTCTAATCCAGGGTATTCATGCAGATGAAATATGGCTTGATAAAAAAATATCGTCTGCTGCCATAAAATCAGCATCCGATATACTCGCCTCACACGTTGTAAAAAACAGACTGGCTTCAAGAAAAAAGAGCAGTATTTTTCTCTCAGGTTTTATGGGTTGCGGAAAAAGCACCGTCGGTAAGGCACTTGCAGAAAAACTCGGTTTTTCTTTTGTCGATGCCGATGCCGAGATAGTGAAAAAAGCAGGTATGAGTATAAATGAGATTTTTGAAAAATACGGTGAGGCGTATTTCAGAAAACTCGAAACGGACGTTTTAAAAGAATTGTCAGCGTGTGAAGATACCATCATTGCAGGCGGTGGCGGCGCTATGACGAAAGCTCACAACTTCGAGGTTATAAAAAACGACTCACTCGTTATTTATATGAATGCCGATGAGATTTTTCTCTATAACAATATAAGCAAATCAGATGAACGCCCTTTAATGAAAACACCTGACCCGAAGGCACGTATACACGAATTACTCTCAGCAAGAAAAGAATACTATGAAGCACACAATCACCTTTCTGTCAACGCTTCGATGCCCGTTGATGCGGTTGTGTACGAAATAATGAAAAGGATATAAAATGAAAAAGTATATTACAATTCCAAATTGCATAACTTCCGTAAGAATTGCAGGCTCAATATCGATGTTTTTCACCAAATCGTTCTCAACATTGTTTCTTATCATATATACGCTTTGCGGTCTCAGCGATGCTTTAGACGGTTATATAGCAAGAAAAACGGGTACGACGAGTGAGTTTGGTACGAAACTTGACAGTTTTGCCGACCTTCTCTTTTACTTTGTTATGTTTTTGAAGGTATTCCCTGCACTTGCCCGACAGCTTACGCCGTTTTTATGGAGCATCGCCGTAATCGTTGTAAGCATCAGACTTTTCACTTATATTATGGTTGCGTTCAGACACAAGCGTTTTGCTTCACTTCACACTTATGCCAACAAAATAACAGGTCTCGTAATCTTCTCTGTCCCCTATTTTCTCATATATAAATCAGGGGTGCTGATATGCTCTGTTTTAGCATTGGTTTCGGCTTATGCCGCTGTGGAGGAGCTTGTCATCCATCTTCGTTCATCAACGTACGACGGAAACACAAAAACACTTTTGACAAAATAAAAAAGATGTGATTTTTAAATCACATCTTTTTTTACTTCTTCAATAGCCCTTGCAAGCTGATCAGGACAGGAAGTGCTTTTAAAACCGCACGTAATGCCCTTCAATCGTTCTATTACAGTGTCGACATCCATCCCCTCTGCGAGCGACGCTATGCCTTTTAAATTGCCGTTACAACCGCCAGTAAACGAGATATTGCTGACTGCATTGCCGTCAATTTCAAACTCAACTTTTGAAGAGCACGTACCCCTGCATTTGTAACTGTATTTCATTTATCTTCCTTCTTTCCGGGCGCATCAACAGTTATCCTGACCGTACCCTCAACTGCTTTTCTCAAGACAAGTGCACTGTTTTCATCAGTTATCCATATATGGTTAAAACTTCCGTCTTCACCTTCAACGGTGGTATCGGGTTCAGCATAAAAATTCCAGAGTTCCGCATTAAGCTTTGAAAAAGTATCACCCTTATCCTCAAAATACAATGCTATCTGTGATACACTGTCTTCTTTATACAGAACGGATGCCGTACACTTTTTGCCAAGTGTTTTAAAATCGTACTCTCTCGCAAGCATAGTGTCACCTATAAGTTGCACGTTACCTTCGCCGAGAAGTTCAATCACCGCAGCATCATCCTTACCTGCAAGAACCGCAAGGTCGGTAAATTCAACCTTTTTTTCACCGCAACCAACGAGGCAGAGCCCAATTGCTAAAATAAGAGTAAAAATTATTATCGTTTTTTTCAATTCTATCACCTTCCAATAACAATTATATTATAAACACCAAAATTGTCAATCAGACAATTTGTAGTAGAGAGAAAACATGTTGAAAAAATATTAGAAATTAGTTGCAAATATTTCAAAATTTACTATTGACAAATGGCTTTCACGTTGCTATAATATATCTTGCACTTGCGAGAGTGGCGGAACTGGCAGACGCGCACGTTTGAGGGGCGTGTGGTTAACACCGTACGGGTTCAAGTCCCGTCTTTCGCACCATGCAGACCCTGCTAAATTATAAGTTTAGCAGGGTTTTTAACTTAAAAAATGCGGATATGGCGGAACTGGCAGACGCGCTAGATTCAGGTTCTAGTCGGGGCAACTCGGTGCAGGTTCGATTCCTGTTATCCGCACCAAAAATAAAGACACCCAAATGGGTGTCTTTATTTTTGGTAAGAATATCAGTACGAGAACCTTTTTGCATAGCAAAAGCGTTCGTCGACGCAGGTGCAACACCGCGTCAGGTGGTGCACTCTGCCAAAGTCTCGAGTACCGCAGTTTTTTCGGGCACCGTCCGCAACGGTCGAAAAAACAAGTGACGCAGAGTTTCCTCTCGATTTAAATAAAGACACCCAAATGGGTGTCTTTATTTTTGGTAAGAATTTCAGTACGAGAACCTTTCCATTTTTCATTTTTTATGTTATAATTATTTTATTAATCAAGAAAACGGGTATTATATTTATGAAAAGATTTTTTATTTTGCTTTTGGCTGCACTCCTTATTTTTTCGTCACTTGCTATCACAGGTAGTTCCGCAAACGAAGCATTACCGAAATATATAATGCATGCAGCCGGTGTAACACCGAGAGGTGTCGTCGGTTCAAACAGTATTCAAGCAATGCAGAACTCTTACAAAAACGGTCAGTATTGGCTTGAAATTGATTTCGAATGGACTTCGGACGGACATCTCGTCTGCACACACGACTGGGATGCATGGTATACCCGCACTTATACGGGTGCCGACGTTCCCACACTCGCCCGTTTTGAAAAGCTCAGAAAAACTACCTACGGTTTCGAGTCCCCCACCCTTAAATCGTTAATTTCCTGGCTGAGATGTCATTCCAAAGCGAGAATTATTACAGACGTAAAATCAAACAATCTCAAGGCGGTCGAAATAATTAGCAAATATACTGACCTGCGTGACAGATTTATAATTCAGATATATTCTCCCGATGAGTACGACAGAGTTTCTGCACTTGGATTCAAGAATATTATACTTACGTTTTACAGAATTCTTCCTCAGAACATCTCTCTTGATATGGTAAAAAACAAAAATCTTCTCGCCTGCACTTTCCCTGCATCAGAAGATTACAAAACCGCAATCAAGACCTTCAAAAACGCCAACATCCCCGTTTACGTTCACACAGTAAATGATAAAGCTGAACAGCAAAAATGGTTTGACTTCGGCGTTACGGGAATATACTGCGACAGTATTCCAACCAAATAAAAATAAGGCACTTGGAAAACCAAGTGCCTTATTTTTATTTTTCATTACCTTCGTAACCGACAAGAAGGCCGCCTTCTTCAGCATAAAAACTGCAAAGACCCCTCGTTCTTTCGATAATAACTTCGGCAGACGGAAATTGCGTCTTTATCATATCCCTCAGGGTATTTGCGCCATCTTCATTCTTACAGTGGTGTATTCTGACACGGCCACCGTTGAAGCCTGTTTTCACCATATTCTTAAACAGTTCCGTGATGGCTTTTGCAACACCCCTCACCTTACCTGTAACCTCAAGCGTACCCTCATTGCTTGCCTTACCTACAATACGAATACCGAGAATACCCGTAAGTTTTGCAACTGCAGGGCTTACTCTGCCGTTATTTGCAAGATTTTTAAGTGAGCCCAACGCAAAAACAAGATGCGTCTTTTTCTTGTATTCCATTATTTTGTTCTTAATCTCACTCATATCAAGGTTTTTAATTACGAATTCTTTAAGTTTATCTACGATAAGTGCAACTTCAGGACCTGCAGAAAGCGTATCCACAGCAAAACCCTCTTTATCGGGATTCTCTTCAAGATAATCCTCTATCGCAAGTTTGGATGAATTGTAACTTCCCGAAAGACCGCTTGTTATAGCAACGGCAATTACACCTTCATAATCTTCAAACGAATCTTTCCAGTCGCCAATACTCGGACACGATGACTTTGATGCACCTTTGTACTTCTGAAGGTCTGCTATCATTCCATCAACGTCAAGTGATTTATCATCAACGTATTCTTTTTCATCTGTAATTATTTTAAGCGGAACACACGAATAAGCACATTCCTGTAATTCAAGAATATCCGAAGATGAATCGGCTACAATTTTATACCTCATAATAACTCTCCATTAAAGTTTCTTGTACACATTATATCCGTTTTTCAAAAACCTGTCAACTTGTTTTGCGAATTTCTTTTAGTTTTCACTATGCATTACAGTAATATCGGGATGAAACTGTAATATAGATGCCGGAATAAGTGGTGTAACGGGCCCGTAGAATGCCTTGTCAGTATTCCTTTTTTCCATTTGCGATAAGAATAATCTTTTGCTTTGCTTATATGATTGTTTCAATTTTAATCAGATTCGTATTTCCGGATGCACCTGAAGTCTGTCCTCCGGTAACGACCATCTTGTCGCCCGTTTTTAGTTCAAACGTGTTTTGTGCACTTTCAAGTGCATGGTAGAACAAAACGTCAGTCGACGAAAACGGCTTGCTTATTACGGGCGTAACACCCCATGACATTGCGAGTTTATACCAGACTTTTTTGGACGTAGTCATTCCGATAATATCAATCGGAGAACGAAATCTCGACACCATACGTGCCGTCTGGCCCGAAAGAGTGCAGACAACGATACATTTTGCCCCTATATCCATACCGACGCCACACGCCGAATGAGATATTGCATCAAGTGTATTCTTTATTTTGAATTCGGTTTCGTGAAACCATTTTTTATAGTCGATATTCTTTTCAGTTTCTTCGACAATTTCAGCCATTGTCGCAACGGTCTTTGCCGGATACTTGCCTGCTGCCGTTTCACCGGAAAGCATTACGGCACTCGTTCCGTCGTATACGGCATTTGCAACGTCGGAAATTTCTGCCCTTGTCGGACGCGGGTTGTTTATCATGGATTCAAGCATTTCCGTTGCCGTTATAACTCTGTGTCCGAGAAGACGGCAGGTCGTGATAAGTTTTTTCTGAATGGCAGGTAACTGTGTAAAAGGAACTTCTACGCCAAGGTCACCCCTCGCCACCATAATTCCTTCACATGCTTTACAGATGTCGTAGATGTTTTCCACGCCTGCCGCATTTTCTATCTTTGCAATAATATCAATGTTATCTCCGCCGTTTTCGTGGAGAAAATTCCTTATATCCCGTACGTCCTGTTCTCTTGAAACGAATGATGCCGCAATAAAATCTACGTCATTCTCAATACCGAAAAGAATATCCTCCTTATCCTGTTGACTGAGATATTCTTTTCCTAAAACCTTGCCGGGAAAACTCATACTCTTTCTGTCTGACAATTCACCGCCGTTTACCACACGGCATACTACTCTGTCGCCCTCAACAGAAGTAACTTCAAACACCAAAAGACCGTTATTTACCGTTATTGTATCACCAACGGCAAGTTCTTCGGTAAGCTTATCATAATTTACCGAAACTATAGTGTTATTACCTGTAACCTTCTCGGTCGTAAAAACAAAAGTATCCCCGTCTTTCAAATTAACCTTCTTATCCTTGAAAGTTCCGATTCTGTACTCGGGACCTTTGGTATCAAGCAGTATCGCTACAGGCAGATTAAGGTCATCTCTGACCTGTTTTAAAAGTTCTATATTCTTTTTATGATCTTCATACGTACCGTGTGAAAAATTAAGACGTGCCACGTTCATGCCTGCAAGACACATTTCTTTAAGTGTTTCATAGTTATTGCAGGCAGGGCCTATTGTACATATTATCTTTGTCTTCCTCATTATATCCTCCGTTGGTTGACATCGTTTTCAAAACTGTGTATACTGTTTTAGGGTGATTAAATTTATGTCAGAAAAAACAAATCTCAAAATAACTGAAATCACATTGCCGAGATGGGTGGATTTTCCCACGCTCGAATTATACATGGATCAGGTTACGGGTCTGCTTGACAACTACCTTTCTTTTATGAGACACGACTCTGATGAAAAGGAGAAAATCGTAACTCCCTCTATCATAAACAACTATGTAAAGCAAGGTATGATACCTCCGCCCACAAAGAAAAAGTATTCTAAAGAGCATCTGGCAAAGCTTGTTATCTTATGCACTTTGAAGCAGGTAATGCCGTTATCCAGCCTGAGTATTATTCTTGACACAATGCTCAAAAATGAAAAACTGGAAACCGTCTATAACAACTTCTGTGACGATTTTGAAAAAGCAGTTAAGGAAAATGTCCTCTATGCTTCTGACAAATCCCCGAAATACGACGAAAATATCGAAACAGCACTTAAACTTTCAATCAAATCAAGCTCAGCAAAGCTTGTTGCTGATAGCATTATTTTATAGTATACCATTTTATTTTTTTCATTACAATTACTAAATATTAAAACATTGTAAAAAATAGAGATACGTTTGGTATCTCTATTTTTATTAGAAATTAACCGTAACTTGTCTCGTCACTTTATCTTGACAGTCTTTTGTAAACAACAATCTACCGAAATTGCATTTTCTAAACTCGTTAAAGTTTTCATACTCTGACGGCACACTATCACGCAAAGGGTTAAATTTCATCGGTGTTGTACGTAAACACTCTTGGACAGCCTTGTTTATTGTAGTACTCATCGTCCACTTCAACGGCTTTTTTCACAATCTCCTCTGCTATATTGTAGGCTCTGTTATATAGCCCATATAGGTGATTGTCCGTCCTCGACCAGTTTTTCAATAGTCGGTACAGCTTCATCCGGTGTAGCCTTTGCTTCAAGAATTGTGCGGACCGTCTGCGATACCTTTTTGTCCTGTGATGTTTTTCGAGGTACTTGTACATTTCTGTGTGGTTTCTCACCACTTGGAATAGTTCCATACTCCCCTATCAATGCGTCATACAGTTCAGTACTCATTGCCCCGCTTTCAACGAACTCAGCTAATTTATTGACCGCTTTCTTCTTGCCTTTTCTCGCATCGTCAACGGTATCAAACAGTTCGGTAGCCGAGACACCGCCTTTGAGCGAGTTGTTTTTATTTTTAACTAAATCAGCTGATTCTCCTTCAACACCGTTCCACATATGTTTATCGTTTCTTGCGGTGTCAGTTTGAAGTCCTTCTCTTCTAATTTGTCCACCATTTTCTGCAATATATCCTCCGTTTTCAACATACTGCAAATCCCACAAATCTCGATTTTGTTCAGTCCTAATTTCTTGAGCATCCTCATAAAAGCTTGTATCTTTTTCTCTGTGTAGTCGTTCATATATAGCAACAACCTCCTCGTATTTTCCGCTTGACAGTTCGATAAATCCATCATCCGTTGCCTCAATAACAACAAAATCTTTCCCATTTCTGCTAAGAATTTTGAAGTCTCCAGCGTTTGTTGATGAACTTCTTGCCCATATCATTGCATTTGTTTGATATTCATCATAATATGTTCGTTTACCTTTGCTCGACCTCTTGTTTTTTAACGAATAACTTACATTACTAGTATACTCCTCACTTGCCTTACTTTCAAGATTTTGGTTAGTGTCAGAGTCTTTGAGAGAGAAGTCATTCTTGACAGTTTTTGGTTTTTGTGATAATTTATTCTTGTTCTCAACATCTCCTTTTGGAGCTGGGGAGTCGACTTTTGTCGGCATACTCTGTTGGGAACTTTTTTTGTTTTCTATGAATTTCACTTCATATAGAAACTGTTTTTTTCCCTTATCTCTGACTACAACTTCAATATCAAACCCGTTATGAACCGTTTTGAAGTAATGCATAGCAACAACGCCTTTTTTGGCTTTGCTGTTTAGTCCGACAATGTTTGTATCTGTATAAAAATACTCACTCCTTCTTATAATTGATGAAAATTCAGGAATAGCTTTTATACGGGCATTTACTTCTTTATCAGTTCTTCCCTTTTTAGAATGTATTGCCTTATCGATTGAGAAATCATCTGTTAAAATTGTTATTTTTTTGTTCCCTGCGAGTTTTTTGATTCCCAACTTACCTATATCTTCGATAATTTGCGTTAATCTCATTATTTTAGTTTTCGATAAAGAATAATTCACACCGACCTTTGTGTCGGTATTTTTTTGTGTTTCAGTCGTCTGTATTTCCTGTCGCCTTTCAGTCACAACATTCTCTGCCACCTTTAATGCATTGGCATAAAGTTCCTTAATGCGTTCAAGTTCTGCAAGCGTTTGTCTGTATGCCGCTCTCTGTTCTTTTGTCATAGTAGCAGTTTTTAAGGCTTTCTTTATTTTCTCAATGGCATCGATTACAAAGTCCATAAACTTTTCAAATGCCGTTCTTACGTCCTCGTTACCGCTAATCTCTGCATACCACTTGTTAAACTCTCTCGCACTACCGAAGATTTTTTCAAGTTCTTTTGCTGCAATTTCCTCAATGTAGCCTCTTGTGTCTAACGAAAGTCCGGCATTAGTACCGTATTTATCCACCACATCATCAAAACGCATACCTTGCGATACGCCAAGGTTTTGTCTCTGTGTTAAATGCTCTGCCCTTTGGTACAGAGCGTCCATAAGCACACCAAATTCCAAAGGAACACAGCTGTTAAAGACAAAGAAAAAAGAGAGTATCAAAAAGATACTCTCTTTGGGTGTTGGCGTCTTCCTATCTTCCCAGGCCGCTTCCAGCCAAGTATTTTCAGCACCGCAGAGCTTAACTACCGTGTTCGGAATGGGAACGGGTGAACCTCTGTGTCATAAACACCAACTAAGGTATATTCAATACACCTT
>JAZQAK010000059.1:0-4647 GCA_045545175.1 Feifaniaceae bacterium | reverse complement strand
AAGGAACAAAGTACTTCTACACAGCCGTCAAAATTTGGCATCTGCAAACTATCATGATACTGCCGCCCTCACTCCGCTGACTTCCCCTCTTTCGCCGTGGCGGCTTATCTCCCCACATTTGGTGTACGTGCAACATCGAGGGGGCAACATTTCGATTGCATCGTCGGCATTTGGGCGACAAAGACGGTTTGTGTAAAATAAACCCAACCCGCCATAGCCGACGCCAGTCGGACGATAGATGAAACTGTAGGACAGTAGTTTGTGTAACGCAAAAGCGAGATTGCGGATGGGGGAGCCTCCGCGGCTCGCAAAAATCTGAGCGAAGCGGTAATTTTTGCAGAGCGGTCGGTTTTGGTTCATTTTCCCGAGTGAAAATGAACAGAAATGGTTTGTTAAGCGACACCGAAGGCTTGTTCTTCACGAGCATTCCCCGTACGTTTGCCAGCGGAGGCTCCCCGCCGCACTCCGCAGAGTGCGAAACTCCCCAAACGCTGCGGTTTCACCCCTTGCATGATGAAGGGAAAATAAATAATCACCTGTGTAGGACGGGCGTTGAAGGCTTGCCTGCAAGTTAGGAACTAAAATATGAGTTACAGTTACAAAAAAGACGAAAAATCAAAGCACATATTTCTTATCATAACGGCACTTGTGTGTTTTCTTTTGGCAAGCTCGGTGCTTCCCTTTATGAAATCGGCTAAAAGCGCATATCCCGTGCCGGACATCATGCTTTGCTTTGTATGCGCGCTTGTATCCTTCACCGACATAAAAAAAGCGGGGATATATGCACTTTCTCTCGGCTTTCTTGCCGACCTTTTCGTAAATCCTCCGTCAAATCTTTCGCCCCTTGTTTATCTCGGCTGCGCCGTTGTTGCAATGCTGTGCCAGAGGCATTTTTCAAGGGTCGGAACGCTGGCAATTGCCATAAGCGTTATTCCTTGCTCACTCATAAAGCAGCTTGTAATCATTGCAGTTTCTGCTCTTACCCTGGATGGCAGAGGGGCTGCGGCTGCGGCTTTGCCGCTGATTCCTCAGGGACTTATCATCGACTTTGCATGTGCAATTGTGACGGCATTTGTCATGAGGGTCGTCTGCAGAAAACTGAGACTCGGATAAATTTTTTAACATAAAACACTCATATAGGAGAATCGCCATGTTAACTCTAAAAGCAAACGCCGTTGTGGGTCAGTCGGGAGGTCCGACAGCCGCAATAAACGCAACACTTGCAGGTGTTATCAAAGGCTGTCTTGACAGCGAAAAAATCGAAACCGTTTACGGCATGAAAAACGGTGTCGAGGGTCTTATGAAGGAGGATTTAATCAACCTTAACCCCTACTTTGAAAAGAATCCCTCACAGCTCGACCTTCTTGCTCTCACCCCTGCCGCAGCCCTCGGCTCCTGCAGAAAAAAGATAAAGACTGACGAAGAAATCGAAGAAATCTACAAGGTGCTTGTCAAAAACAACATCGGGTATTTCTTTTACATAGGCGGCAACGACAGCATGGACACAATCGACAAGCTGTCGGACTATGCCCGCAGAAACGAAGGCACGGATTTGCCCGACATAAAGTTTATCGGTATCCCCAAGACCATCGACAACGACCTTGACATCACCGACCACACACCCGGCTACGGCTCGGCTGCAAAGTTTGTTGCAACCACCATGCAGGAAATCTGCAGAGACTGTGCCGTTTACACAAAGAAGGCGGTTACAATCGTCGAAATCATGGGCAGAGACGCAGGCTGGCTCACGGCTTCAAGCGTTCTTGCAAAGTTTCTTGCCGGCGCAGGCCCCGACCTTGTATATCTTCCCGAAAAGGTATTTGACGAGGAAAGCTTCATAAAAGACGTCAACAAAAAGCTCCAGAATCCCGACAAGCCATATGTTGTTGTTGCGATTTCCGAGGGCATAAAGTTTGCTGACGGCAGCTACGTCGGCGAAAAGAAGACGGGCAGCTACGATGACCCCTTCGGCCACACAATGCTTGCAGGTGCAGGCAAGGTGCTTGAGGCGCTTGTCAACGAAAAAATCGGCTGCAAGTGCCGTTCGGTTGAGCTTAATGTCCTGCAGAGATGTGCTTCCCACGTTGCTTCAAAGTGTGACATCGAGGAATCAAGACGCATAGGCGAATCGGGCGTAAAGCATGCGGTCAAGGGTGAAACCGGTAAGATGATGTGCTTCAGACGCCTGAAGAATTCCGACGTTTACCGCGTTGAGATTTACCCCGAGGATGTAAGAAACATTGCCAACAAGGTAAAGGGCATTCCCGAAAATTTCCTCTCCTCCGACTCGCAGGGCGTCAACGACAGATGCATCGACTACATGCTTCCCCTCATCAAGGGCGAAAACGATGTGATTTACGAGGACGGTCTGCCGGTTCATTTCGAGTTTTAAAACAGGGTATGTGCAAATTGCTCGACACAAGGCTTTTTTGATGTGCAGTATAACTAAAAAAATATATTGTGCTTGACATTCATACACTTTTGGTGTACAATAAAATAGTTAAAATAGGATGAGTACCTGTTTGTCTGCCATGCCCGGGATGGGGTGTGTGCGGACATAATGCGTATTATTTTGGGAGGAACCACACAGCATGAAAAAAACAAGATTTCTTTCACTTTTACTTGCAGTGCTTATGACAGCATCTACTCTTCTCTTTACCGGTTGTTCCGAGGGCGAAGAGGAAAAGAAGGAAAGTGCCAACACAAGTACAAGAGAAATTATAGCCCTCAACATGTATATCCTTACCGAGGACTCCACAACAGAAGAAGCCGCTGACAGAGTTCAGATGGCACTCAACGAAATTCTTCTGCCCAACTACAAGACAATGCTTAAAATCAATTACCTCACAGAGGAGAATTACTGGGATGCCGTTGACAAGGCATTCGAGGAAACAGACCCCGAGGTTAACGATTCCACAACAAGCGCAAAGGTTGTAGGCACAGAAAAGATGGATTTTGCGGAAACAATCGAATACATCTTCCAGGACACAACAACCGACATCGAGCTTGACATTCCCCAGATTGACATTCTTGTTGCCAACGATTACGAAAAGTACACAGAACTTGCAAACGACGGCAAGCTCCGCGGTCTCAGACAGTATCTCGACTATGACAGCAAGATTCTCAAGACAAGCATTCATCCTACATTCATGTCTGCTGCACAGGTTGGCACCGAAATCTACGGTATCCCCACAAACATCGGCGTTGATGCAGGCGAATATACATACCTTGTATTCAACGAGGATCTTCTCAAAAAGTACGGCTATCAGATAAAGGACCTCACAAACTATTCCGCAACTCCCTTTGCAAACTACATGGCTGCCATCAAGGCAGGCGAGCCCGGCATCTGGCCCGTATCCGGACCTATCGGACTTTCCGGTGCGGAATTCTATGACGATGCATTCATCGTTGCTCCTGCAGGTCTTCAGTACATTGCCAACGACTGCAAGCCTACCTTTATGTACAACCTTTACAACACAAATCAGGCGGCAGTTGAAAACTATGCAAAGCTCGGTTACTATCCTGCACCCGGCACAGCCGGAGCAAATGCAAAGTATGCAGTAAAGCTTGAAACATCCAAGGAGCTTCTCACAGCAGACGAGGACAAGAGATGGACAGAGGCAGACGGCACAACATATGTAAGATATCTCTTTGACATCCCCAGAGTTTCCGTTGAAGAAGCATTCTCCAGCGTAATGTGCGTAAGTGCAACAAGCCCCGTTCCCGAAAGAGCAATGGAAATTATCACACTCTTCCAGACAAACGAAGAGCTTGCAAACCTTCTCCAGTACGGTATTGAAGGTGTCAACTACCAGATTGACGAGCGTGACGACAGTCTCATTATGATGGACGACACATACGCAATGGACAATCTTGTGACAGGCAACACATTCATCAAGCATCCTGTTGACAACGATAAGGATTACCTCAAGAACTGCATTGCTTCCAACCTCGGAACTGCACCCAGCGCATTCCTCGGCTTCAACCTCGACCTTAGCGGCGTTGAAAAGAGCCAGTATGAAACAGTAAAGAACATTCTCAACTCCGGCAAGAAGGCTGTTGAAAACGGTGCTTCCTACGACGCAGTGAGAAAGATTATCAACCGTGAGCTTATTCTTCTCGGTTACGAATATGTTTCCACAACAGACCTTGCAGGTATCTACGGTAAGGTTCAGCTTGCACAGAGACAGCTTGCATCTCCCATCGCTCAGAACTTCAGACTCAGCGAAGAAATCATGAACTACAACGCACACTGCGGCATGGTTCTTGAAGAAGCTGTTATCGAAGAACCCGAAGAGGAAACTGCTGAGGGCGAAGAAGCTGCCGAAGGTACAGAAGGCGAAGCAGCTGAAGGTGCTGAAGAAGCAGTTGAAGGCGAAGCAGCTGCTGAATAAGCAGGTTTGAAGAAATTAAGTGAATTACATGATGCCCCGAGGTCGAAAGGTTTCGGGGCTCTTCTTTGTATGGCGAAACCGCAGCGTTTGGGAGAGTTCCGCCGTCTGCGGACGGCGGCGGGACGCCCCGCGGGCAAACGCACGGCATATGTTCGTGGTATGCAAGCCTTTATTGTCGCTTAACAAGCCATTTCTGTTCATTTTCACTCGGGAAAATGAACCAAAACCGACCGCTCTGCAAAAATTACCGCTT
>JAZQAK010000058.1:0-2427 GCA_045545175.1 Feifaniaceae bacterium | reverse complement strand
TTTTACTTTCCCCCGCTGTTCTTACAGACAATATGATTTCATCCCTTTCGGGCTGATATATTTTATCAACTCTTGCGCCGATGACAGTATCACGAAGCTGTTTTACTACCGCCGCCATCACGCCTGCATCAAATGGCATATATTTTCCTTTCCGTTACTTTCTTAAGGAGAAAGTAACCAAAGACCTTTTTGATTTATCTTCTTCCAGAGAAGGTTTGAAGTTTACCATTATTTCTCGATTGGTATTCATACGCTATATTTCAGGATTAACTTCATACTTATCATCTACAAGCATATAGTCTAATCCATACGTTTTGGCAAGCTCAAGGTTTTTTCTGTTATCTTCCACAAGTTCATCTTTTGACAAATAACTATCATCAAGCCTGTTTTCAATTACACTTGCATACTTCTTTATGTCGTCAAAATGGTTTCTGATATACTTTTCGCTCATGACAAGGCAATAGTATTTTATGTGTTCAAGATACTCCTTTTCAAAATCTTTCTGCCAGTCAAAAGGAATATAACAACCTTCGACAATAAGATTCTGACTGTTTTCTATTGCAGTCTTTACCATTTCTCTGACAATGGGCCAAAGGTAATCCGTGAGCTTATCGTCATCCATTGGGGTAAGATTGGTATTTCCGCTTCTGATAAGTCCCATTTTGAGATGGTCTATTGAAAAGTAAGGGTACTTGTATTTTTCAAGAAGTTTCTGTGAAAGTGCTGTTTTTCCTACATGGGATGCACCTGTTATAAGTATAATCATTGTTTTTACCTTTAGTTTGCAGTGTCGGAAAAATCGTATTTTAACATTTCTTTGTCGGAAATTGTCGCAGAAACAAATCCAACGGCGTAAGGACCTACCTGATACTGCTGGAAATAAGCTGTTACACCTTCAGCATCAACAAAGTACTGTGCATTCGGGAGTTCTTCGGGAACAACTACCGAGGGGTCATCGAAAAACATATCTTCTACTTCAAGAAACTTTTCTGTAAATGCATTGGTTATTTCTTCGTTACTGCCGTAGAGTAAATCCGAAAGGCTAAGTTCCTTGCCGTTCACCACATCAAAGGTGTGTGAATCTCTGAGCATACCTCCGTGAGCACCGCCTGTGTAAAAATATAAGTTTTCCGTAACAGAAAGAATTCCTTTAGCGTCCGTGTGTATGTCAAAACTGTAGCTGTAGCCGTACGGGTTGAACCAATATCCATCGTTTTGTGCATCATTATATGCTTCTTCTAAGTATTCGAGATCAAGCTCCGGATAGCTTATATGCTCAAGGGCATTGTTTTTAAACATTTCATTTATTGTTCCGATATACTCTGCATCATCGCCGTCATTACATTCAAAAACAGGGTAAGAATAGTCATAGGTTGCAAGAAGGGTTCCGTCGGAAGCTGTGATTTCCTCATTCAATGTTTCAATGGTGTATTTGTGAGGAAGACCTGCAGTTGAAGGCGTTTCTTCGGGTACTTCTTTGTCCTCTTTCTCTGTTTCAACATTGAAAACGTCCTTTTCTTCGGGGATTTCACCCTTTTCATCCGAGTTTTTCACCTCAAGATTTGAACAAGCACTGAGAATCATTGCCGCTGTTAAAATAGATGTGATTAAAAAAATGATTTTTTTCATTATACTTCCTCCGTTTTTGTACGAATTTGACCGCTTTGGTTTGTGGCGGTCAAAGGGTGTTATCTGAGCGACCGCGTATGCTAACCGCGTGACGGCATGGGTCTTTTCTTTGCCGTATATTCGTCAACGTCGATTCTTATAACAGTTACACCTGCAACCATTTTGTCATTGAATTCAAAGTCTTTGCCCGTCTGTGTATGCATTAACTTTTTAAGTCCGTCGATTTTGCCGTCAACATCCTCGATAATTGTCGCCTTTCCTTCGCCCATAACCGAAGAATAGCAAATACCGTGCTGGCAGGCAGACTCACCCTCAAAGGGCACAATATCGGTATCTATTTCAACAAACACGTCGGGGTTTACTCTGAGAATATCGAGTTTTCTGCCCGTTGTCGCACCGTGAAGATAGAGAGAAAGTTTGCCGTCTATCATGGTATAGCCGTAATTCATGGGAACAATATAAGGTTTGCCTTCATCAACCATACCCACATGGACAATCTTTGCCCTGTCGAGTATGCCGATTATTTCATTTAAATCTGTTACTTCTCGCTCTCTGCGGGTGATTCCTCTTTTCATTCTTAATACCTCACAAATTTAATCAACATTAATAATTTTACCCGTCACAAGATTTACAAGTCTCTGTGTTCTTGCATAGTCCGTGCTGCAATACACACCGCCGTTGGGTGTCATAAAGGTTTCACCGTGGATATACGGATAAATCTTTGACATTTCGCCACTCTGCAAATCTATTTCATAGAAACCGCTGTTTACGGCAGAAATCGGGAAATTTACAGTGCCG
>JAZQAK010000057.1:0-41634 GCA_045545175.1 Feifaniaceae bacterium | reverse complement strand
ATAATGCTTTACATTTGCCGTGACACAAGAGAATATCACTTCACCACTCACGGAAAAGGTCGTGAGTATTTCAACAAAAACGGACTTATCTATCTTGAAAGCAAGGTATTACCTTATCTTGAAGATGATAACTACTATAAGTCATTTTCTGTTTATATTGAAACTGCAGATGAGTTTCTTTCGATGGCAAAAAACGGAAACCCATATAACGAAAAGAATTTAAGTATAAAATACATTGTCGGTGTTGTTTTGGTTTGTCTATTAACTCCTCTTTTACTCGGCTTTATAATGATGAAAAAGAAGCTTAAGAAAATGAAAACGGCAGTAGAAAACGATTATGCGGCAAATTATATAAAGCCCGGCAGTATGAATCTGACGACTTCAAGAGATTTGTTTCTGTATTCAAGGATTACAAAAACAGAAAAACCAAAATCAGATTCGGGAACGCACACATCGTCTTCGGGAAGAACCCATGGCGGACGAGGCGGAAGTTTTTAATTAGGAGGAAGAATATGAAAAAAGTATTATCAATTATTTTGTGCTTGACAATGATTTTAAGCATGACATCTGTTGTATTTGCAGAAGGTTCAAAATTTACCGATGTTAAGGCAGACAGCTGGTATTATGAAGATGTTGATAATGCCGTAAGGCTTGGTATTATCAACGGAAAAACCGAAACAACCTTCGCTCCCGATGATAACCTTACATATGCTGAAGCAATCAAGCTTGCAGCTTGTATGTATCAGCTTTATAAGGACGGAAGCGTGTACCTTGTATCAGGAGGAAATCCTTGGTATCAAATTTATGTTGATTATGCCAAAGACCATGGAATAATAACAGAAAACTTTTTCTATAAGGTTAGTAACATTAACGAAAAGGCTACAAGAGCAGGATATATGGAAATATTCGCAAATGCCCTTCCCGATGAGGCGCTTATTGGTATAAACAATGTTCCTGACGGCTCTATTCCCGATGTTCCTATGGTTCACGAGAGTTCAATCAGTATATACAAGCTCTATCGTGCGGGAATTCTGACAGGTGTGGATGCAAAGCACAACTGCAAGCCGGAGGATAGCATCAAAAGATGTGAGGTTGCGGCAATCATCACAAGAATGATGGATGAAACCAAGCGTGTTAAGTTCAGTATGGGAACAACCTCCGAAGAATCTAAAACAGAAGAACCGGAAACAGAAAAACCAAAGCTTGAAATTCCAAAAGATGCAGAACCTGCTCCTGAAATCAAGGAAGAAGAATCTTCAGCACAAAAGGTAGAAACAACTGATATGTATGAACCTTTTGAAATCGCAGTTCAGCCCCTGCAGATTGACGGAGCAGACGAGGGCGAAAAGCTTGAATATACCGTAACTGCTACCGGAGGAAAAACTCCATATACATACGAATGGAGTGCACGGAGCTGGCATAATCAGTGGTCTCCTCTGGAAAACGGCGAATACATTAAGGGTGCAAAAACAAAAACCCTTTCCGTAACCTTCAGCATGGACAATCCGCTCACAAGCCAGTTCCGTTGTAAGGTTACCGATGCTCTTGGTCAGGAAGTGACTTCAGATTATGTGACATTGCCTGAGCAAGCCTTCATTTTCAAGCCAGAGGATGTAATTAAATACAATTCCGGTTACATTTTCACAGGCAGAGTTGAAAAAGGTGCTTTAAGAGTCGGCGAAACGGTATCAATGCATATGCCATCACACGGCATTGAGGTTTTTGGCGTTGCTACAAAAATTGAAATGTTCAAAAAATCCATTGATGAGGTAAAGGAAAACTATTATTGCGGAATCCTGATAGAAAATCCTGAGTCAATACCATATGATTCATGGGTAGTTGAAAATCTTGGAGAAACACTGGCAGAAAGACTTGTAAATATGGGCGATTATGGCTTTAAGGCATGGATGCATATTACACCTTGCATATACAGTGCAGATGTCGGAGAAAAAACATACGTGTATGTCAACGTTTTCGGCGGTAAAGCTCCATACACATATAAATGGTATAAGAGCGAAAACTATGGCGACTATACAGAACTTAAGAGCGATAACAATCATAAAGTAAATGAAGGCAAGGTAGAAATCCTTGTCGATGAAGCTGAGTTCATAAAATGTATGGCATATAAGTGTATAGTAACCGATGCTACAGGCTTTACCAAAACAGCAAGTAATATGTATGTTGTTCCCAAAACAACACCGTATCTCGCATATCAGCCAAATACTGTCCGTGCAAACGTTGGTGAAGAAGTTTCATTCTATGCTCGTACGCGAAACAGCGATGCAACCTATCAGTGGTACATAAAAAATGACAACACAAACGGTTGGAAAAAAATCGAATCGGTTGACACATGGGCAAAGGGTGCTACAACATCAATACTGAAAATACAGGTTGAGAAGGCTGATTTCATAAGCCACTGTGAATACAAGTGCGAAGTAACAAACGGCAGTTACAGCATAAGTTCAAACGTGGCGAAGTTACTCCCCAGAGATATTGTTATAACTCAGCAACCAAAGAATACGACTGCAAAGCACGCAGAAAAAGCAACGTTTACGGTAAAGGCAGAGGGAGCAAACGGACCGTTTACGTATCAGTGGCTCATACAGACTCCCGATAACGAAATACCACTGAAAATTACAGAAGCATTCCCGTGGGCAGAGGGTTATTATACAGATACACTTTCGGTGGCTGTTGATGAAAATAAGCTTACGTCCGATTACAAGTTCAGTTGCATTGTAACTGACTCAAACGGAGTAAGAAGAGTATCAAATGAGGCTTATGTCATTGTTACTTCCGATGCAAGCGTTGATCTGGAGGAAGACTATTCTTCGACGCCGGATATGATAGTAATAATGGATTAAATTTCAAAATAAAGAAAAGAGGTAAACGAATATGAAAAAAGTATTATCAGTAATTCTTGCAATTATGTTGAGTGCGTCCACCTTGACAGCGGTATATGCTGCCGAAGGTGACGGAAAGAAAGATGTTGGTCCTCACGAGCACCAGCTCATGAAAATGGCAAATGCAGCTTGCCATTACGAAGAATGTACCATTTGCTTTGAACTTTTTAATGTAGGTGATCATACTTTTGTTGACGGTAAATGTTCAGTTTGCGGAAATTCTCAGTACGATAATTCTGTAAATGAAGAAATACAAGGCGAGGGCGAGCATGAGCATATTATCATCAAAACAGCCGATGAGAATAGTCATTTTGATGAATGTACCGTCTGCTTCGAGCGTTTCGGTGTCAGTGCACACACAATGGAAAACGGAGTATGTACAGTTTGCAGATACCCCAACATGGAGCCGGATGTCGGTGAGCACGAGCATCAGCTTATGAAGATGGCAAATATGAACAGTCACTATGAAGAATGTCAGATTTGCTTTGAACTCTTCAACGTCGGTGAACACACGTTTGAAGATGGTGTATGTACTGTTTGCGGTCATCCCGAGCTTATAAATCCCTTTGTGGACGTGCCTGAAAATGCATGGTATCACGATGAGGTTATGAAAGCCGTTGATACAGGCATTATAAACGGTAAAACCGCAACGGAATTCAAGCCCGATGATTTTCTTACGTATGCCGAGGCTGTAAAACTTGCGGCATGTATGAATCAGGTATACTTGTATGGCAAAGTAACTCTCACAAACGGAACGCCCTGGTATCAGACTTACGTTGATTACTGCAAAGAAAACAATATCATCTCAAAAGAATACAACTACGGTGAAAATGCAACGAGAGCGGGATATATGGAGATTTTCGCAAATGCTCTTCCCGACGAAGCATTTAAAGACATAAACAACATTCCTGACGGAAGCATTTTGGACGTTAAAGACAATAGCCCCTATGCAATATACGTATATAAACTTTACCGCGCAGGCATCGTATCGGGTGCTGATGCAGACCACAATTGCAAACCCGACAACAGCATAAAACGCTCTGAGGTTGCGGCAATCATTTCGCGTATGATGGACGAAAGCAAACGCGTGAAATTTGATATGGCAGGCTCTAACGGAAAGAACCCTGACGACGATCTCGTTACTGAAGATACGGACATCAACACAGAACATGAGGCAGTCGTTGTAAATCCCGTAGACACCGAAAAGATTGATTATGACACTGATAATAACAATTATATACTCTCTCCGCTTACGATTTACAAACAGCCCGTAGGCTCAGACGGCGAAGAATATGGCTCAAAATATGAACTTGAGGTTCAGGTATATGGCGGTAAAGCACCTTATACGTATGAATGGCAGTATAACGGTTACAGAAACCAGAAAACAAAAATTGAAAACGGCGATTACGCAAAGGACGCAAACAGTGCGGCACTGATACTTTCCATTGAAAAGGAAAATATACTTTTAGGCACGGCAATTTCCTGTAAGATTACTGACAGTGAAGGAACTACGGTTACAACAGATGCAGTAAAGGTTTACGGACCTTTCTCAATGCCCGTTGACGATTGGACTTTAGAATCAGGTAAGAATACTCTTATCGGCAGAGTGGCAGACGGTATCCTTAAAAAAGGCGAAAAGGTTTCTGTTATAAGGGACGGCAAGGTTATCGCAATAGGCGTTGCAGAGGATTTGCAGATGTTTGATAAGTCTATGGATGAAACCGTCAAGGGTGAAAGCATCGGAATCGTATTTAACAGAGAAGACGGTGCAAGACCGAGTAGCGGTGATATTGTAGTAAAATATCAGCCTTCACACGTTGTCGATACAAGCGATATCATAAACTGAGTTAAAAATTACAATTAGTTTAAGATAAGGAGGCAAAGATTATGGGACTTGGCGATTTCTTTAAAAATATTTTCGGTAAAAAGACCTGTGCATTTTGCGGCGGTGAGTGCGGTATGCTGAGCCGTACAAAAATCAAGGGCGACGAGTACATCTGCTCAAAATGTGATGATATGTGTTCAAACTTCATCAGAAAAAGCAGATTTACAAAGTCTGAACTTGAAGGACATATGGAATATATGAAACGTCTCGACAGAATTTACAAAGAAGTCATTCTGCCAAACGTGCAAAAACACGAGAGGTATCCGTCTGCAACGAGTCGACAGGGCATTGAGTTCTTTGATGATTTCGGTATGTTCCGCATTATAGACGGTTCCAGAGACAATAAAGACAGATATCCGACAGAACTTTTCCGTTACGACCAGGTGGCAGGTTATGAGCCGTATATCGAGGAATCGGAAGAAACTGACGAAAACGGAAAAACAAAAACCGTTTTCGGTGAAGGCGGTATCAAAATCACTCTGGTCGGTGTCAAAGATGACACAACCACCATGAGAAAAGGGCTTCGTGCTCACCCCTATATAACCGAAGAAATTACCGTTTGTTTTGCAACGAACGACAGAGAGAAAGAGAATTATCTTAAATATGCCGAGAATGCGATTCATCACTTTAACTATATCTTCGGTGTAAATGATGACGAAAAGGGCTTGCTTAGCTTTGGTATGTCAACAAAAGAAAAACGTGATTTGAAAGCTGCTGTTGCTTTTACGAAAACTGCATTTGATGCAGTAAAGGTTGCGAAAGACGGCGGTGAAATAAGCGACGAAAAGAAAGCCGAGATTATGGAAAATATGAACGCTATGGAAGATGCAGGTACAGGCGGTCTTGCAGAATATACTCGCCGTGCTGATGCGGCAGAAGCAAAAATAAACTGACAACAGGAGGAATTCTGATATGAAAAAATTATTATCTGTTATTTTAGCACTAACGTTGATTTTATCGCTTGCGGCGTGCGGAGGCGGTAAGACGGTAACAATTACTCAGATTTGTGACGGTGACGAAAGCATGAAGGCAACTGTTACAGTCGGCTATAAAGACGGAACCGTTCCTTTTGAAACAGATACGGATGAAGCAGAACTTGTAAATGAAGAAAAAGATTTTTCCATAGAGTTTTATCTGTATTTTGATAACGGACTTGATTACTTTGTGGACGATGCAAAACTGGAAGACACATACAAGGAAGTAAAATATTCAGGCTTTGACGGTTATATGTACGAGTATGATGAATTTGAGTATGAAATTTGCCTGTATCTTGACGAAACAGACGAGTACGACGTTTATCTTTTCGCTTACGTAGCCCCGGGCAGCGACCTCATTGACACAGAAACAACCGATATGGAAGCACTGTTTAATCAGGCGGAAGTACAGAATATTTTAAATTCTGTTAAGTACAAAGGTATAGAAAACATTTCCAAGTAAAAAGCGAAGGGAGCCTTCGCTCCCTTCCTCTCAAAGCCCTTCAACCTTTGTTGGAGGGTTTTGAGAGGGGTAATTATTACATACGGGGTGATTTTATGAGGACGGTGAAAAAAATAGTGAAACTGACTTCTGTTATTGCACTCATGGCGAGTCTTTTCGGTTGCTTTAAACCGCAGGTGCCTGACAAAAACGGTATGGTGTATAAAGACTCGGATTACAGAAGCATATACGCAAACGTCTTCGACTTTGATAATTACGACGGTCAGCCGATGTTTGCCGTGGCGTTTTTAGGCTACGGTGACAGAATGGATTTTCGGAATACGTACGTAGGAAAAGTTTTTGCCGACCTGGATGATTCTGCCATCGGGCAGATTGGCCACGTTGATTATGCAGGTGACGAATGGTACTTAATCGTGCCGAGATATAAAGAGGACGTTAATATAACTAATCTTGATACAGGCGAAATTCATACTGTATATAACGGAGAGGCGTTTACCGTAAAATGTGATTCAAACGTTGAAATCAGTACAGAGAAGAATTTAAGTGGGCATAAATTTTCACCTCAGCTCGGTGGTGACGGGAAACTTGTCAAAAACCCCGACGTGTGGGATATAACAGACTATATTACGGAAGGAGAATAAATTATGGGATTATTAAAAGCAGGTATCGGAGCATTGGGAGGAGTACTCGCTGACTCCTGGAGAGATTATTTTTACTGTGAAAGCATGGATACCGACACCCTCGTTGTAAAAGGCGAAAAAAAGGCGGGTGGTCGATCTTCCAACAAAAAGGGGACCGATAATATTATTTCAAACGGCTCAATCATCAACGTAAACGACGGACAGTGTATGATGATTGTAGAATCGGGCAAGGTTGTAGAACTTTGTGCAGAACCCGGTGAATTTGTGTATGACACAGGCACAGAACCAAGCCTTTTCTACGGTTCATTGGGTGAAAATATCAAAAAAAGCTTTTCAGAGATTGGCAAGCGTTTCACCTTTGGCGGTGAGCCGTCAAAGGACCAGAGAGTTTACTATTTCAACACAAAAGAAATTATGGGAAACAAGTACGGTACTCCTTCTCCTATTCCTTTCAGGATTATGGATCAGGCTATCGGTTTTCCTCTTGATATTAAAATCCGCTGTCACGGTGAATATTCGTACAGAATAACAAACCCGATGCTTTTCTACACCAACGTATGTGCAAACGTAGAAAATGCATTTACCCGTGATGAAATTGACGGACAGTTAAAGTCTGAATTACTGACTGCACTTCAGCCTGCAATGTTCAAAATATCGCAGAATAACATTTACTACGGCGCAATCCCTGCATATACAATGCAACTTGCAGATGAACTCAATGAACTTTTATCGGCTAAATGGAGAGACAGACGAGGCGTTGAAATCGTTGAGTTTGGCGTATCTTCCGTTAATGCAACAGAAGAAGACGAAGCAAGAATTACCGAGTATCAGAGAAGTGCCGCCATGGGCAGAGATGCCAATATGCTCCGCGGTCATATGGCAGGTGCGACTGCTCAGGCTATGAACACCGCAGCAGCAAATGAAAGCGGTGCGATGGCAGGCTTTATGGGTATGGGTATGGCAGGAAATATAATGGGCGGTATGTCAGGGGTGTTCAACGGACAACCGCAGCAAAATCAGCAGATCAATGCGGGTACAGAAGGCTGGAAATGTGTGTGCGGTGCTGAAAACACAGGCAAATTCTGTCAGAATTGCGGAAGCAAAAAACCTGCATATAAGTGCGATAAGTGTGGATGGACTCCCAAAGATCCTATGAATCCTCCGAAGTTCTGCCCCGAATGCGGAGATGCTTTTGATGAAAGCGACAAGCAATAATATCGGAGGTGGCGGTATGAACTATATTGGTAAATGGCGATTTCATTCTATCGGCATAATAAATGAATCGGGCAACCTTACGTATATGAATGCAGAGGAATATATCAATTCTCCGATGCCTTATATTGACGAAACAGATGAAGATGCAGTTGCCGATGAAATGCGTGAAAGAAAGCAAATTACAAGTTCGTTGATTGAGATTTGCGATAACGGAAAACTCTTGATGCTTATTCCTATTCCAAAAGAAGAATATGAAAGTTATCTTGCTGAATTGGAAAGCGGAAGAGAAAAAGAACTTCGCCCCGGTATGATTTGCATGAGATGTTCTGCTTGGGAAGAAAGAAACGGAGAGTTGTGGTTTGATTCCGGTATTGAAGGTGAAGCATTTGGTGAGGCTACGGATACTTGGGCAAAGGCTATTGATGAAAACGGATTGTTTACCTTTATGACAATACGTTACGAAAAGGAGTGAGAGTTATGGGATTTTTTGATTCTTTGAAATCCATGGCGGAAAACGCCATTCGGAGAGAGGCAACTAAAGCCGTGACGAGTGCGGTAAATGCTGTCGGAAAAGGTAAAAACCGCAGCGAGAAATTCACATTTGCATCATTTCCGAAAAATCTTGCTGAACTTCAGGCATTTCCTGAAAGTTCTATGGATACACCCTTTAAAACGGTTGCACTTACTCTGATTGCGTTGTGTCAATTTAAAAACGGTAATGATGCCACGTTTGAAATGCTTGATTTTCTGAAAGGACCCGAAAGCCTAAGTCCTTATGAAAAGCAATTCATTAAAGAAAGACTTTGTGATAAATACTATATACCGTTTTCGTATTTTGAAGGGGCATCGCCTGAAAACGGATATACGCCCTCGGCACCTTTCACTATTGAGGTGTTTGAAAATCCGTATTCCTTTGACAACGAAAACTGGGCAACCCTTTGGGTTAAAAGCAGCGGTGCTGACAATATGCGTTCAGTCAAACTTCGTCAGAAACCTTCGACAGGTCAATGGTTTTTGAACGATATTCAATGTCTTTCCGAAATCAGACTTTCAAAAGAAGCTGACCCGTGGGCGTAGATATGGATAACAGACTTGTCGGACGTTGGGAAAGTGTTCAGTTGTCCTTTTGTGCTTATAATTTTTTACCTGACGGAGAGGGCTTTTATTCCTTCGGAGAAGGCAAAAAAGAATTTGCCTATACCGATAATATTGAAAGCGTAACAATCCATTTTAACGGGGATTTTATGGCAAGCACGTTCAAATACACTATTGAAGATGACGTGTTGCTTATAGAGGACAACTTCAAAACTACCGTAAAATATAAAAAACAAGGAGAAGTGTTATTATGAAGAGATTGATAAGCATTTTGCTTACTTTTGCAATTTTGTTTTCCTGTATGGGAATTATGCCTGCTTTCGCAGAGTCAGAATACGTGGAAGTAAATACGGCAGAGGCTTTCAAGCAGATTCTTGAAAGTAACGGAGATAAAAATATCATTGTAACCGGTGACATTATTTATACCTGTCAGGTAAGTGACGTGGGTGATTATTGGGTTACTCTCGGCAGCGGTCAAAAAACGTTGAATTTAAACGGAAAATCCGTTGAACTCAATGCAGAAACAGGTATGGAAACCACTATGATAAGAGTGCCGGGTGGGGCATCTCTTATCGTCAAAGATACAAGCGGCGATAATTCGGGTAAACTTTTCTGCTACGCAAAAATTGACCATCCCCATGATGATAGTGGATATCCGAGATATTTCAACAGTGATGTAAAATACAGAAACGTGCTTGAAATTGACGGCGGTGCCGTAACAATCAACGGAGGTACGCTTGAAGCAGGTCGTTCGAAAAAACATTGGATATATAACGGCAGAGACGTCTACGATTTAAGACATATGCTTGGCTATGCTATACAGTTCGGAGTTCTTGGCTTGGCAATCGGCGCAAGGTTTGACGGATATGCATGGCAACAAGTAAACGGCGACTGCATCACGGTAAAAGACGGAAGTCTTTTGGTGAACGACGGTACGTTTCTCGGCAGAGGCTTTTCAAAACTCGAAACATATGTCAAAGAGAATGATAACGATGTTGACGTAGAGTTTTCGCGTTCGGCGTGCTTAAGGCTTTTAGGCGGCTTTACCACAATCAACGGCGGTACATTCCACGGCAAAGGAAATGCTGATGTTCTCGGAGCCACAAAAAATGCCAATGTAACAGTTAAAGGCGGAACCTTCAGTACAAACCATCTTCGTGTTTTGACTGTTCCAACCATAAACGTTACACTGACGGGTTATTGGTATCCCTACGTTATAGGACACGAACAAAGATACGGCTATAAGTTCCATCCTGCATCAGACCCCGGAAGTGTAAGACTTACTTCCGATATGCTTGATCCGCAGAGAAATACGGTAGAACTTAACGGTGAAATCTTACCTGTCAGCGAATGGACAAAACTCAACGCCACGGGAAATGACGGTTCTGCTACGGTTGTTGTAACACACCATATGTCAAATGCCGACAGAAGAAGCTTTATGTCGGGGACAAGTACGAGAAAAGAGATAAAAAATCTTAATATCAATGGTACAAATGCCTACGGTATGACACTTTCACCCGATGTTCTTTCGTGTGATGCGGAAGGTGTAAAAAATATTTCAGTCGAATGGTATCACAACGACGAGCCTTGTGACGAGCATACAATGATGGTTGCAGGAAAGTATCAGGCAAAGGTAACCGTCAATCTTGACAGAACCCATATATTCTCCGGCACTCCCAATTTTTCAATTATGGGCGACAGAGTAAGTTCATATGACCTTTCGTCTACCAAGGGCAGCGCGGTACTTATGTCAAAGGTATACGAACTCGAATGTAATCACTCATATAATGAGGACGAATTCTTACACTTTGACAATGATAAGCATTTCCTGCAGTGTTCTGTTTGCGAAAAAGTTCTTTTTAATGAAGAGCATTACTTCGGCGACGGTGAATCTGACGGCAACTCCATAATATATAAGTGTAACAACTGTGATTTTTCATACGGTGAGGCAGACGACGGTAAAGTCAGAATAGATTATGTTAATATCAATATTTCAGATCCGCAGACAGGCTATTTCCCCGAATACTACGGCAAAATCAGTGGCGAAGGTGTCAGCTTTGCAAATGGCGGAGATGAATTTACAAAGAACGGCATTCGCTGGGGACTTTACGTAAACGATGCCGGTGTTGCACAGGACGTTCCTTTTGCAAGCGGTATGGGATACCGTGCTACTATCTACCTTAGAGCCGACGAAGGTTATACCTTCAGAAAAGATCAGAATGCACAGTACAATCCTGTTGTAATCGTAAACGGTCAACAGGCTGAGTATGAAACAGACGGCACGCTTATGACGGTTAAATACGTAACGAATGCCCCTGAAGTTACCGTTTCCGATATCTATATATGGGGTATTGATTTCCCCGAAGTCGGAAACACACCCGACGTCGAGCCTGAATCTGCCCATCCTCAATATTATGATGCGAAAAAAGATTCGGGTGCAATTGCGTGGTATGAAGACGGCGAATATATGGCCAAGACGGATACTTTCAAAGCAGGCAAGCAATACACGATAACGATGTACGTAGATGCAATCCGTTCGGGCTGGGATTATACCGCAAAGTTTGCTGAAGGTATCAGGGCATCGCTTGACGGCTTTACCGTGAAGGAAAGCGACGTCAACAGACTTAGCGATTCAACAGTTATGATTACATACACGTTCCCTGTTCTTGAGGAAGATAAAGCAGAAGAAACGCCGACACAAGACGATACCGACAAAGAGTCGCCCTTCGTTGACGTTGCCAAGGGACAGTATTACTACGATGCTGTTCTTTGGGCGGCAGAAGAAGGCATAACAGGTGGGACAAGTGCAAATACCTTCTCGCCTGACAATAACTGCACAAGAGCGCAGGTTGTTACTTTCCTGCACAGGATGATAGGTTCTCCCGAACCTGCCGCAATTACTATGCCTTTTGTTGACGTACAGGAAAATGCCTTTTACTATAAGCCGGTTAAATGGGCACTCGGAAGCAAAATCACGGGCGGAACAAGCGTAAGCACCTTCTCGCCTGACAATAACTGTACCAGAGCACAGGTTGTTACTTTCCTTTGGCGAACTGCAGGTCAGCCACAGGCAACCGAAAGCAATAATCCGTTTACGGATGTAAAAGCAGACAGTTACTATTATGATGCTGTTCTTTGGGCGGTTGAAAAAGGCATTACGGGTGGAACAAGTGCCACAACCTTCAGCCCTGATGCAAACTGTACGAGAGCGCAGGTTGTTACTTTCCTTTATCGATTCATCAATGCCAAGTAAATGAGAGTTGGTAATATGTCACGACTTGTTATGAAAATGGGATTTCGTGGGTGCGGCCATAATACTGATAATATTGATGGTGGCGTTAAAACGTATAACAGCGGTGAGAATTCACCAAAGGTAATAGCGTCAACAGAAATAGTGAGTTTTAAGTGTGAATTTTCGCTTATTGCCGTTGTTTCGGAGAAAGAAAACGAACTTGGCGGAAGAATTTATACACTTGATGCAAAATCGGAAAACGGAACCGTTAAGTGCAAAATTGACTGGTATGGGCGAGAAAGCAGTGGTGCACCAAAAGAATTTACGGCGGATGCATTATTTATGATGCGTCTTTGGAAAATCGTATCGAAATATGATTTTGCACAGCATAACGGCTACGTCAGTAAAGTGAGTGGACTTCCGCATATGTATGGTGCGAAACTTGATATCCGATATGCATCCGGCGAAAGCATATATGCATATGACAATCAGGATTGCTTTATTCCGCTTGAAGCAATGCGAGAACTGGTTGAACTTTTCAGTTAATACTTAATAAAAAATCCGCAATACACAAGTATTGCGGATTTTTTATTATTCTGCGACGGTGGGACTAAGTGAGCCCGTTGCCGTAAAGATTGAGGAGAGTTTGCCTTCGGTCACGAGGAAATACCATACCTGATTTTTACCCTGCGGTCTGCCTACTACGTTTGCACCGCAGAGGCGTGTGCCTGCAAGGGGTGTTTCCGATATAGCCACGTCGGATGCCGTGCCTGTGAAAGTGCCGTCGGGATTGATGCCTGTCAGTTTTACGTTGTAAATGACACCGTCTACCATAGCTGTGTTAGTGAGTTCAAAACTGTCTGTAAGCTTTTCTACCGTTGATGCGATAACGTCGGCAGATTTTATCTGCCAGGTGTTCGTTGCGGTATCAAAGTAATACTCGAAATTCACCGTTTCGGTAACCTTGAAAAGTTCACCCGTTTTTTCAAAATACATCTGGCTCTTTGCAGAGAGATTCTCAAGGTCGGCTTCGTATGAGATTACGTTGTAATCACCCTCGTTTATATAACTGTTGTAGCCTGCAGGGTTATTTGCATCAGCCTCCATAAACATATAGGTGTATACGGCTGAGCCGTTGCTTGAAGTGTATGCATCGTAACCGATAGCAAGGCTTAAACGGCGCTGCTGTGTGAGAGAATCTGCCGTAAGCTTGAAGGAATTCGGCTTATCTTCGTTTACAACGGCTTCGGAAATCACCTTTGTACCGTTTTCACCATCAACGTATACGACGTCCATACTTACCGTCTTTTCCGAAAAGTCGTTTTTGAGTTCTGCCGTAAAGGTTACGGTTTCCGTACCTGCCTCTTTATCTGTGACACGCTCTACAACGTCGAATTTTTCCATTTCGTAGTCGAACCAGTCTATGTATTCACAGTCCAGAACGTCCTGCTTTATCTGCTTGTCGTCAAGTTTATAACCGCCTGAACATGCGGCAAGTGAGAAGAACATTGCAAAACAGATGATGATACTTAAAAATCTTTTCATTTCAAAATCTCCTTAATCAAAGTCAAGAATTGTTGACAAAATATAATTTGACACGTAAAAACCTTTACGGTTTAAATGATATACGTTTTCGTTTTTTTCCACAAGACCTTTTTCAACGAAGGGTGTAAGCCTTTCACCGAAAAGTTTTTCAAAGTCGTATCCGCGGAAACGGGTGTTAAACTCGCTAACGTTTATTCCGCTGTTGGTACGAAGTTTGAGCATAACGTAGTCGCCGACACATTCGTTAATCGGGGCATCGTATTCCTCACAGATAAGCCCCTCGTCCGTACCGCCGAGAACGCAGTCACAGTACGTTTTTATATCACGTACCAACGTGAAACGGCTGTTTCCGTAATGGGATGCCGCCGCCGCACCGAGACCGAGATATTCTTCGCAGTTCCAGTATTTCAGATTGTGTCTGCATTCGTATGAAGCCTTCGCAAAATTTGAAATTTCATACTGGTGGAAGCCGTGCTTGACGAGAAAGTCTATTGCACCGAAATACATATCTATCTCGCTGTCTTCATTGGGGAGGTCAAGCGAGTCTTTTATCTCGTAAAAAGGTGTGTTTTTTTCTACCTTAAGAGAATAGAGCGATATATGCTCCGTCCCCAAAGTCACTATTTTTTCCAGAGTGTCAAAAAAGATCTCTTTACTCTGCCCCGGCAAAGCGTACATACAGTCAACGCTGATGTTCTGAAATTTCAGTTTCCTTGCCGTTTCAACGGTTGAAACGGCGTCCTCCCACGTGTGAAGCCTGCCGAGTTTCTTTAAAAGAGTGTTATCCGCACTCTGTACACCTATGCTAAGCCTGTTTACGCCCTGCTTTTTTAAGACTTTAAGCATCTTTTTTGAGGCTGATACAGGATTTACCTCACAGGTTATCTCTGCATCCTCTGCTATGCTGAAATTCTTTTTTAAAGCCGAAAATAAGCGTTTTATCTGCTTCTTTTTGAGAATTGAGGGTGTACCGCCGCCGATATAAACGGTGTCGACGCAGTATCTGTCTGCCGCGCCCGAATAATCCTCAAATTGCTTTATGAGAGCGTCTATATAACGGTCGCTTTGTTTTAAGTCGCATACCGAATAAAAGTCGCAGTAGTTGCATTTTCGCTGACAGAACGGTATATGTATATAAATTCCGAGCGGTTTTATCTTTGTCGGAGGCCTGAAATATACCGTAGGCTGCCTGCTTTCTTTTCTTTTGAAATCACTCATCGAGTTTGAGTACCGACATAAACGCCTCCTGTGGAACGTCGACCGTTCCGAGCTGACGCATACGTTTTTTGCCTTCCTTTTGTTTTTCAAGCAGTTTTTTCTTACGCGTTATGTCACCGCCGTAGCATTTTGCAAGCACGTCCTTACGCATTGCCTTTACGGTTTCGCGTGCGATTATCTTACCGCCGACAGCCGCCTGAATCGGTATTTCAAAAAGCTGTCTTGGGATATTTTCCTTAAGTTTTTCGGCAATACGGCGCCCTCTCGTATACGCCTTTTCCGAATGTACTATAAATGAAAGTGCATCGACGATGTCACCGTTTAAGAGTATATCCAGTTTTACAAGTTCACTCTTCTGATAATCTGCAAATTCATAGTCGAGAGAAGCGTATCCTCTGGTACGTGATTTGAGCGCATCAAAGAAGTCGTAAATAATCTCGTTAAGAGGCATATCGTAGTGAAGTGTAACTCTCGTCTGGTCAAGATACTGCATATCCTTGAAGGTACCGCGCCTCTCCTGACAGAGTTCCATTATGCTGCCGACATAGTCTTTGGGTGTAATGATATCCGCCTTTACAATAGGCTCGTACGCCTCGTCGATATTGGCGGCAGAGGGATAGTTGGTCGGGTTGTCACAGAATATCGTTTCGCCGTTTGTAAGTTTGATTTTATAGACAACGCTCGGTGCGGTCGTTATAAGGTCGAGATTAAACTCTCTTTCCAGACGCTCCTGAATTATTTCCATATGGAGCAGACCCAAAAATCCGCAACGGAAGCCAAAGCCCAGAGCAATAGAGGTCTCAGGCTCAAACGAAAGTGCGGCATCATTTAAAAGAAGTTTGTCGAGTGCATCACGCAGGTCGTTGTATTTCGAGCCGTCAGCAGGATATATACCGCAGAAAACCATCGGACGAACGGCCTTGTAACCGGGAAGTGCCTCTGCAGTCGGCCTGTCCGTTTTAGTCACGGTGTCACCTACACGTGTATCGCTTACGTTCTTTATACTTGCCGTGATGAAGCCTACTTCGCCTGCCGACAGCCTTTCGGCAGATTCCATATGCCTTGCACGCAGATAACCAACGTCGACAACCTGAAATTCTGCGCCCGTTGCCATCATTTTTATGGTATCACCCGCTCTTAACTGACCGTCAAACACACGGACGTATACTATAACACCCTTGTAGGCATCGTAGTACGAGTCGAATATAAGTGCTTTAAAAGGTGCGTTTTCATCACCCTGCGGTGCGGGAATATCCGATATGATTTTATCTAAAACCGCAGGTATGTTGAGCCCCATTTTTGCAGATATCTGCGGTGCATCCTGTGCAGGAATACCGATGATATCCTCGATTTCACCGATGACACGCTGAGGGTCAGCCGCAGGCAAGTCTATCTTGTTTATTACGGGGACAATTTCAAGATTATCCTCAATTGCGAGATAGGTGTTTGCAAGTGTCTGTGCTTCGATGCCCTGTGCAGCATCGACGATAAGTATCGCACCCTCGCAGGCGGCAAGACTTCTGGACACCTCGTAGTTGAAGTCGACGTGTCCGGGGGTGTCTATTAAATTGAGTTCGTATTTCTCACCGTCGGGCGCCGTATAGTCAAGCTTTACCGCACGTGCCTTTATCGTTATGCCCCTCTCTCTTTCGAGATCCATATTGTCGAGAAGCTGTTCCTCCATATCACGTTTTGCAACGTTTTCCGTGAGTTCAAGCAACCTGTCGGCAAGCGTTGACTTGCCGTGGTCGATATGGGCAATTATTGAAAAATTTCTGATATGATTGCGATCCACTTACGTTACCTCTGTAATTCATTATTTTAAAAGTATATCATATCATAGCACATAATTCAATAAAAAACTGCGTATAAGCTCGGGCAACGAAAAGAGGGTAAGAAAGTCTTTGGTGAAATTTAACCATAAGGTACGCAACAGTTTAAAACACGGGCTGTCAAGCGCCATTGCAAAGCGAAGTACTCCTTCAAAGAAATCTTTCACACCCTGAAAAAACGGGGAAGATGCCGAAAAAAATCCGCTTTCTCCAATCAGGGCGGCAGAATTTTTATCAACCGTAACTATGGCGACAAGAAAGATAAATAACCCTGCCGTGAGAATAAAAACCGTAGAAAATGACAATGAATCCTGTTTTATTTCAATCACCTCTTTTTTATTGTTGCCACATTGTGATACAATAATTTCAAGCATTGCTTGAAATTATCGATATGAATTCTTGACAGAATTCTCGATATGTCATAAATGACTCGATATGTGCCTTGCACTCGATATGTCGCTAATGCGACGAGAATTCATATCATATCGAGTTTTGCCTGTAGGGTTCGGCAGTTTCTGACGAACCGCAAAACATATCGATTTTGCTGATGTTTCGAAGAAACTATGCAAAAATATCGAGCAATCGAAGATTGCATATCGACAAAAAAGATGGTATCTGATTACAATAAAGCAAAGAGGTGAGAAAATGGGCACGATAGCAGAAAAATATGCTAAAAATAACGATGAAAAACAACTCCTTGAACGTATATACGACCTTGCGGGGCGTGTTAGTGCAAGGGGTGTCTATGCTTTTTCGGATTTTCTCACACCTGCAGAGCAGGCTCTGACTGCAAAGGCAACTGAACTTACCCGTTTTTGCGATATAACTTTTGACGGCGGCTACGAGGGGGCATTACGTAAGGTTGCGGTATTAAGACCGAAAGACTGTTATTATGAACAAGAGCCTCCGATAGAGATACTCACCGTAAAATGCACGTGGGGCAGCCCCTCAAACCGTGATTATCTCGGGGCAATAATGGCACTCGGTATAAAGAGGACGGTGCTCGGCGATATTGCGGACAGTGCAAACCCGCCGTTTATAGTGTGTCAGTCCAAAATAGCGCAGTATCTGATAGATGAACTGAAAAGTGTCGGCAAATGCACCGTTGAACTTGAAAGGGGCATTGTGGGCACTCTGCCTGAACTCAAATATGAAAATATAACCGCCACGGTTGCTTCAATGAGGCTTGACTGCGTGGTTGCCGAGGCGTTTTCTGTTTCGAGGACGGTGGCGGCAGGCTATATAAAAGGGGATAAGGTGTCACTCAATTACCTGCCTGAAAACAGCGTTTCCCGTGAGGTTAAAGAGGGGGATATTATCTCGGTAAGAGGTTTCGGCAAGGCGGAAATCGCAAAAGAAGGCGGGCAGAGCCGTAAGGGACGCACGTTTATAGAAATAAAAAGATACAAATAATCAAAAAAAGTGCTTGAACTTGGCAAATTAAATGGTTATAATAGAAAAAATACAATTTTATCTTAACGGGAGTGAAATTATGGGATTTACAGAAGATAAGTTTGTTGGTGAAGGTCTTACTTTTGACGACCTCTTACTCGTACCGGCGAAAAGTGACGTTCTTCCGGCTGACGTAGACGTGACGACACGCCTTACAAACAAAATTAAACTTAACGTGCCGATTATGTCGGCGGCTATGGACTCCGTTACCGAGTCTAAAATGGCAATAGCAATTGCCCGTGAAGGCGGTATCGGCGTTATTCATAAGAATATGTCTATCGAAGATCAGGCAATCGAAGTGGACAAGGTAAAGAGAAGTGAAAACGGCGTTATTACCGACCCCTTCTTCCTTGCACCCGAAAATTCCGTTGACGATGCGGATAAACTTATGGGTAAATACAGAATATCGGGTGTTCCGATATGTGAAGACGGTAAGCTTGTGGGTATTCTCACAAACCGTGACCTTCGTTTTATCAGGGACTATTCGATACAGATAAAGGAAGTTATGACAAAGGAAAATCTTGTTACTGCACCGGTAGGAACTACGCTTGAAGAAGCGCAGGATATCCTCTGCAAGCATAAGATTGAAAAGCTTCCCATCGTTGATGCTGATATGAAACTCAAAGGTCTTATCACCATCAAGGATATCGAAAAGTCACAGAAGTACCCCAACTCTGCAAGAGATGCTCAGGGCAGACTTCTCTGTGCTGCCGCAATCGGTGTTACTGCCGACGTGCTTGACAGAGCAAAGGCTCTCGTTGAAGCAGGGGCAGACGTGCTTGTTCTCGACTCTGCTCACGGTCATTCACAGGGTATTATCGACTGTGTGACAAAGGTTAAAAAGGCGTTCCCTGAAGTTTCACTTATCGCAGGTAATATAGCAACTGCAGCAGCGGCAGAAGACCTTATCAAAGCAGGTGCAGACGCGGTTAAGGTTGGTATCGGTCCCGGATCGATTTGTACAACCCGTGTCGTTGCAGGTATAGGTGTTCCGCAGATAACTGCAGTGTACGACGTTGCACAGGTTGCTAAGAAATATAACATTCCCGTTATCGCAGACGGCGGTATCAAATACAGCGGTGATATTGCAAAGGCAATAGCTGCCGGTGCAGATACCATTATGCTCGGAAGTCTGCTTGCAGGCTGTGAAGAAAGCCCCGGTGAAAACGAAATCTATCAGGGCAGACAGTTCAAGGTATACAGAGGTATGGGAAGTCTTGCGGCAATGGCAAAAGGCAGTAAGGACAGGTATTTCCAGAGCAAAACCTCAAACAACAAGAAACTCGTTCCCGAAGGCGTTGAAGGACGCGTTCCTTACAAGGGAGCAGTGTCGGATACTATATTCCAGCTTCTGGGCGGTCTTCGTTCAGGTATGGGTTACTGCGGTGCTCACAACATTCAGGAACTTAAGGATAACGGCAAGTTCGTAAGAATTACAGGTGCCGGTCTTAAGGAGAGTCATCCCCACGATATCTACATCACGAAGGAAGCACCCAACTACTCAACACAGATATAGAATAGTTCAAAAATCAGGAATCCCGCACATTGCGTGTTATTCTTAAGGATAACACGCATCGATATAAATCTCTGCGAGATTTTCGATATGTCATAAATGACTCGATATGTGCTGACGCACTCGATATGTTGCCTTACGGCAACGAGATTTATATCATATCGAGTTTTGAATTAAATGAAAAACATATCGATTTTACGAAGTAAAAATATCGAGCAAACAAAGTTTGCATATCGACAGAAAAAACAAGAACCGGAATAGAAAAATGATTTTGTTTTACTCTTCCTCTTTTCTGATTGTTATTGGGTTTGCTCTGTTGTTCAACTACTCAACACAGATATAGAATAGTTCAAAAATCACAAATCCCGCACATTGAGTGCGGGATTTTTTTTGTAAAAAGGCAAAAATTTTTCTTGACACGCCTATTTGATTATGATATATTACTATACTGCACCCACATGCGCGTATTATATTATTTATTAATATATATTTGTCCGCAAGGACTGACAAAATTTTTAGGATGGAGTGATTTAAGCCTATGGCGAAAAATGTAATGCTTTCAACGGATGTTGGATACGCAACAAAACCGAAAGCAGACTTCGATGCCGTTGAAAAAGAACTCGGCGTGAAGAAAAGAGTTCAGGGTACGACCGAACGTCTTGACTTCTCAAGAATACCCGAGAAACTTCAGATGCCTAACCTGATAGACATCCAGAAGTCATCTTACAAATGGTTTGTCGAAGAAGGTATCAAGGAGGTCTTTGAAGACCTTACATCCATCACCGATTATTCACAGAATCTCGTGCTTCAGTTCCTCGACTATCATTTCGAGGAAGAGACAAAGTACTCGATAACTGAATGTAAAATCAGAGATGCGACGTATGCCCGTCCGCTCAAGGTCAAGGTAAGACTCATCAACAACGAAACGGGTGAGGTTAAGGACCAGGAGCTCTTTATGGGCGATTTCCCGCTTATGACAGACAGCGGTACGTTCATAATCAACGGTGCAGAGCGTATAGTTGTTTCACAGCTCGTCCGTTCACCCGGTATGTACTTTGACAAGACGACGGACAAGCAGGCTATCGACCTCTTTACCACGCAGATAATCCCCAACAGAGGTGCGTGGATAGAATATGAGACCGATACGAACAACGTGTTCTGGGCAAGAATAGACAAGACGAGAAAGATTCCCGTTACGACTCTTCTCAGGGCGCTTGCTCCCGAAGCAGGCACCAACGAGCAGATTAAGGAGATATTCGGCGAAGACGAAATGCTTCTTGCTACTCTTGAAAAGGATCCTGCAAACAGCACTGATTCAGCCCTCATCGAGCTTTATAAGAAACTTCGTCCGGGCGAACCGCCTACGGTTGAAAGTGCACAGACTCTTGTCGGCAATCTGTTCTTCGATCCGCACAGATACGATCTTTCAAAGGTCGGCCGTTTCAAGTATGACAAGAAGATGGCTCTCGGTGAAAGAATCAAGTTCAGAAAGCTTGCAGAACCCGTAGTTGCACCTCTCACAGGTGAAATCATTGCCGATGCCGGTGAACGTATCTCAGCCGACAAAGCGCTTGAAATAGAAAACTGCGGTGTAAACACGGTTTATCTTGATCTTGACGGTCACAAGATTAAGGTGTTCTCAAACGGAACGGTTGATATAAAGAACTTCGTTAACTTTGACGCTGCTGAGGTTCTCGGAATCAAGGAAAAAGTCAATTTCAAGGTTCTTTCTGAAATACTTGCAAAATGCGATAACGATGAAGATATAATCGCTGCCTGCCGTGAACGCAGTGCACAGCTCGTTGCAAACACGATAACGGTTGACGACGTGTTCGCTTCTGTAAACTATCTCCTTTGTATGACGAAGGGTATAGGCGTAAAGGATGATATCGACCATCTCGGTAACAGAAGAATACGTTCGGTTGGCGAACTTCTCCAGAATCAGTTCAGAATCGGTCTTTCCAGAATGGAGAGAGTTATCCGTGAAAGAATGACGATACAGGATCTTGACGTTGTTACGCCTCAGGCACTTATCAACATCCGTCCTGTTGTTGCAGCTATCAAGGAGTTCTTTGGTTCATCACCGCTTTCGCAGTTCATGGATCAGACTAACCCCCTTGCAGAACTTACACATAAGAGAAGACTTTCAGCACTCGGTCCCGGCGGTCTTTCAAGAGACAGGGCAAGTTTTGAAGTGCGTGACGTTCATCACTCGCACTACGGCAGAATGTGTCCTATCGAAACGCCTGAAGGTCCTAACATAGGTCTTATTTCGTACCTCGCAACGTTTGCACGTATCAACGACTACGGCTTCATCGAAGCACCTTACAGAAGGGTTGATAAGGAAAACGGCGTAGTTACGGATGAAATCGTATATATGACGGCTGATATTGAGGACAACTACGTTGTTGCTCAGGCAAGTGAACCGGTCGATGAAGAAGGCCGTTTCATAAATGACAGAATAACCGTTCGTTCGAGAGACGAGTTCCTTGAAGTTGAAAAGCACAAGGTTGACTTCGTTGACGTGTCACCCAGAATGATAGTTTCTGTTGCAACGTCGATGATTCCCTTCTTGCAGAACGATGACGCTAACCGTGCACTCATGGGCTCAAACATGCAGCGTCAGGCAGTTCCGCTTCTTCGTCCCGACTCTCCGATTGTTGCTACGGGTATCGAATACCGTGCGGCATACGACAGCGGTGTCGTTGTAATCAGCAAAAAGGCAGGTACGGTTGTCAAGGCTGCAGCTGACAAGATTGTTATCCGCAATGACGACGGTACGGTTGATGAATATAATCTTATCAAGTTCCTGCGTTCAAACCAGGGTACTTGTATAAACCAGCGTCCCATCGTTGACAACGGTCAGCACGTTGAGGCAGGTGCAGTTATTGCCGACGGTCCTGCAACGGACAGCGGTGAAATCGCACTCGGTAGAAACGCCCTCATCGGTTTTATGAACTGGGAAGGTTACAACTACGAGGACGCCGTACTTCTTAACGAAAAGATAGTACGTGAAGATATGTACACTTCAATCCACATTGAAGAGTTTGAAACCGAAGCACGTGAAACGAAACTCGGTGATGAAATAATCACGAGAGAAATTCCCGGTGTCGGTGAAGATATGCTCAAGGATCTTGATGAAAGAGGTATTATCCGTGTCGGTGCAGAAGTGCATGCAGGCGATATTCTCGTAGGTAAGATCACACCTAAGGGTGAAACTGAGCAGACGGCTGAAGAAAAACTTCTCCGTGCAATCTTCGGTGACAAGGCTAAGGATTACAGAGATACGTCACTTAAAGTTCCTCACGGTGAATACGGTATAATCGTTGACGTTAAGGTATTCACGAGAAAGAACAGTGACGAGCTCAGCCCCGGCGTAAAGCAGGTGGTACGTTGCTATATTGCACAGAAGAGAAAAATCTCGGTCGGTGACAAGATGGCAGGTCGTCACGGTAACAAGGGTGTCGTATCGAGAATACTTCCGCCCGAAGATATGCCTTATCTTGAAGACGGTACGCCTCTCGATATCGTACTTAACCCGCTCGGCGTTCCTTCTCGAATGAACATCGGTCAGGTCCTTGAAGTGCATCTCGGTATGGCTGCCGCAAGACTTGGCTTTAAGATAATGACTCCCGTATTTGACGGTGCACGTCATTCTGATATTGAAGCAATGCTCGACCGTGCAGGTATGAGCAAAAACGGTAAGAGCGTGGTATACGACGGACGTACGGGTGAAAAGTTTGATAACCCCGTTACAGTCGGTTATATGTACTACCTCAAACTGCATCACCTCGTTGATGATAAAATTCACGCCCGTTCAATCGGTCCCTACTCACTCGTTACACAGCAGCCTCTCGGCGGTAAAGCGCAGTTCGGCGGTCAGCGTTTCGGTGAAATGGAAGTTTGGGCACTTGAAGCATACGGTGCTGCTTATACACTTCAGGAAATCCTTACGGTCAAGTCCGACGACGTTACAGGACGTTCAAAGACTTATGAAAGCATCGTAAAGGGCCTCAACGTTCCGCAGCCCGGTATACCTGAATCATTCAAGGTTCTTATTAAGGAACTTCAGTCACTCGGTCTTGACATCAAGGTTCTTGATAAGAATAATGAAGAAATCGAAATCAAGGAACTTCCCGATGAAGATGAAATCGGATTCGGCAGAACACCTGTGGAAGAACTTGCCGCAGACGTGTATGAAGAAAGCGAACTTGCTGAAGGTTTCGGTGAAGAGGGAATCGAAGATGACGACGACATCGAAGAAACAGACGATTTCGGTGATGATACCGATGACGATTTTGATATGTAATTAAAGGAGGAAAAAGGTTATGGATAATTTAGCATTTGAAAGTATAAAAATCGGCCTGGCTTCTCCCGAACAGATGAGAAAATGGTCACACGGTGAAGTTACAAAGCCCGAAACAATCAATTACCGTACACTCAAGCCCGAAAAGGAAGGTCTTTTCTGTGAAAAGATTTTCGGACCTACTAAGGACTGGGAATGTCACTGCGGTAAGTACAAGAGAATTAGATATAAAGGTAAGGTTTGTGAAAAGTGCGGTGTTGAAATAACACGCTCAAAGGTTCGCCGTGAGAGAATGGGTCACATTGAACTTGCGGCACCCGTATCACACATCTGGTATTTCAAGGGTATCCCTTCAAGAATGGGTCTCATTCTTGATATTTCACCCAGAGCACTTGAAAAGGTGCTTTACTATGCAGCGTACATCGTAACAGACGGCGGTTCAACACCTCTTTCTAAGGGTGAAGTGCTCTCGGAAAAAGATTATATGGACAACCGTGAAAAATACGGTGACGAATTCAAGGCAGATATGGGTGCAGAGGCAATCAAGACGATGCTCTCTGAACTTGACCTTGAAAAACTTTCGGAAACACTCAAGGAAGAAGCGCAGGAGGCGACGGGTCAGAAGAAGGCAAAACTTCTTAAGAGACTTGAAGTTGTTGAAGCGTTCAGACTTTCGGGAAACAAACCCGAATGGATGATTCTTGACGTTGTTCCCGTAATCCCGCCTGAAATCCGTCCCATGGTTCAGCTTGACGGCGGTAGATTTGCTACGAGTGACTTAAATGATCTTTACAGACGTGTTATCAACAGAAATAATCGTCTTAAGAGACTTCAGGAACTTATGGCACCCGACATTATCATAAGAAACGAAAAGAGAATGCTTCAGGAAGCTGTCGATGCTCTTATCGACAACGGCAGAAGGGGCAGACCTGTAACGGGTCCCAATAACAGACCTCTGAAGTCACTCTCCGATATGCTTAAAGGTAAGCAGGGCCGTTTCCGTCAGAACCTTCTCGGTAAGCGTGTTGACTATTCGGGACGTTCGGTTATCGTCGTAGGTCCTGACCTCAAGATTTACCAGTGCGGTCTTCCTAAGGAAATGGCAGTCGAACTTTTCAAACCCTTCATTATGAAGAAGCTTTGCGAAGACGGTATTGCAAACAATATCAAGGGCGCAAAGAAGATGGTTGAAAGGGCGACTAACGAGGTATGGGATGCACTTGAATTCGTTATCAAGGATCACCCCGTAATGCTCAACCGTGCTCCTACACTCCACCGTCTCGGTATTCAGGCGTTCGAGCCCGTGCTTGTAGACGGTAGGGCAATTAAACTTCATCCGCTCGTATGTACGGCGTTTAACGCCGACTTTGACGGTGACCAGATGGCTGTTCACGTTCCGCTTTCAGCAGAAGCTCAGGCAGAGGCAAGATATCTTATGTTCTCTGCAAACAACCTTCTCAAACCGCAGGACGGTAGTCCGGTAACCGTTCCTTCACAGGATATGGTCCTCGGTGCTTACTACCTCACTTATACGAGAGACGGTGAAATGGGCGAAGGTAAGGTGTTCTCGAATAAGGATGAGGCGCTTCTTGCTTACGATAACCATGAAGTCGGTCTCCATGCAAAGATTAAGGTTAGAGTTGCAAAGGACGAGTACGGTATAATCGATACAACAGTCGGCCGTATTATATTTAATGAAGTAATTCCTCAGGACCTCGGTTTTGTCGACAGAAATAAGCCTGAAAACAAGTACGTTGACGAAATCGGCTTCAAGTGCGGTAAAAAGCAGCTTGGACAGATTGTTGACAGATGTATTCATAAGCACGGTCCCGCTCCGACGGCTGTCCTTCTTGACAACGTCAAGGACCTCGGTTATAAATTCGCTACGAGAGGCTCGTTTACCATGAGCTTTGCAGACATGGTTGTGCCTCAGTCAAAGTGGGATATCATTGCTGAAGCTGATAAGCAGGTAGCAAAGATAAACAACCTCTACAAGAGAGGTATCACAACTGAAAAAGACCGTTTTGCAGCAGTTATCAAGGTGTGGAACGATGCAACAACTGACGTTACAAACGAAGTCAAGAAGGCATTTGACGAATTCAACCCCATCAGCATGATGGCTGAATCAGGTGCCCGTGGTAGTTACAACCAGATTCGTCAGCTCGCAGGTATGCGTGGTCTTATGGCTAAGCCGTCAGGTCAGCCTATCGAAATTCCTATCAGATCTAACTTTAGAGAAGGTCTTTCAGTCCTTGAATACTTCATTTCATCAAGAGGTGCTCGTAAAGGTCTTGCCGATACGGCTCTTAGAACAGCCGACTCGGGTTACCTTACGAGAAGACTTGTTGACGTTTCGCAGGACGTTATCATCCGTACGAACGATTGTGGAACGGAAGAGGGTACGTACGTATCTGAAATCCGTGAAGGTGATGAAATTATCGAGAAATTTGCAGACAGACTTGTCGGCAGATACCTCGCTAAGCCGATCGTTCATCCCGAAACGGGCGAAGTTATCATTGATACTGATACGCTTATCACAAAGGATATTGCCCAGAAGGCAATTGATGCAGGTGTAACAGGTGCATACGTAAGATCACTTCTTACTTGTCATGCTAAACACGGTGTATGTGCTAAGTGTTACGGAAGCAACCTTTCAAACGGCGAACGTGTAAGCATCGGTGAATCAGTAGGTATCATTGCTGCTCAGTCTATCGGTGAACCCGGTACACAGCTTACGATGAGAACCTTCCATACCGGTGGTGTTGCTCAGGCAGACGATATTACACAGGGTCTTCCCCGTGTCGAAGAACTTTTTGAAGCAAGAAAGCCCAAGAAGATGGCTATTATCGCAGAAATCGGCGGTACGGTAAGTATCACTGAGGATAAGAAGCTCAAGCACGTTGTAATCACTCCCTCACAGGAAGAACTCCTTAAGGGTGCAGAAAAACTTGACGTGCCGATTCCTTATGGCTCAAGTATAAGAGTTCACGACGGGGCAACAATAGAAAAGGGCGAACGTCTTACAGAAGGTTCACCCAATCCTCACGACATCAAGGCAGTTCTCGGTGACAGTGCGGTTGAACAGTACTTTATCAAGGAAGTTCAGCGTGTTTACCGTCTGCAGGGTGTTGAAATCAACGACCGTCATATCGAAGTTATCGTGCGTCAGATGATGAGAAAGATGCGTGTTCTCGAAAACGGAAGCACAGATCTTCTCCCCAACACACTTGTTGATCGTCACGTAATCGAAGAAGCGAATGCTGAAATCGAAAAGCGTATTGCGGCAGGTGAAGAGGGTCTTGCATTTGCACAGGGTGAAATCGTGCTTCAGGGTATCACCAAGGCGTCACTTGAAACGGATTCGTTCCTCTCAGCAGCGTCCTTCCAGGAAACGACGAGAGTGCTTACGGATGCGGCAACCAAGGGTAAGGTTGACCCGCTTATCGGTCTTAAAGAAAACGTTATCATCGGTAAACTTATCCCTGCCGGAACGGGTATGGAATGTTACCGAAACGTATCTGTAGAGTCAAAAGCGGACGATGTTTATGCATCTGTTCTTGCAGAAGCAATAAATGATTGACATTTGATATAATAAATGTTACAATACTACGGTGTGAATGTGGGCTCGTCCCACATTTACGCCGTAGTCCAATAGGCTTGTACAAGATAAGCAACCTGCTTGTCTGGTACAAACCTATTGAGGAAAGGAGGAAAACTTAAAAGATGATGACATTTAATCAGCTCGTTAAAAACGGCAGAAAGACAGCAGTGAAGAAGTCGACGGCTCCTGCACTTCAGAAGGGTTTCAACACTCTTAAGAAGCAGCCCACGAATCTTTCATCACCTCAGAAGAGAGGCGTATGTACAGCTGTTAAAACAACGACACCTAAGAAGCCTAACTCAGGTCTTCGTAAGATTGCCAGAGTTCGTCTTTCAAACGGTACGGAAGTTACTGCGTATATCCCCGGTATAGGCCACAATCTTCAGGAGCATAGCGTTGTTCTTATTCGTGGCGGTAGGGTACGTGACCTTCCTGGTGTTCGTTACCACATCATCAGAGGTACACTTGATACACAGGGCGTTGACAAGAGAAATCAGAGCCGTTCTAAGTACGGTGCTAAGCGTCCCAAGGCTGGCAAGTAATCCACTGATAAAAATTTTTGCGTTAATAACTACGCAAAGCAAAGTGCTTTGCCGTATTCTATATATATTAAAGGTAGAATCTCGGCTTTGCACATACGGAAGCGTGTAGCTTTCGAGTACCTATGATATCAATAATAATGTGAAGGAGGGAAGAACAGTGCCAAGAAGAGGTTCAGTTCCCGTAAGAGACGTGTTACCCGATCCTATGTACGGCAGTAAGCTCGTTACAAGACTTATCAACAACATTATGCTTGACGGTAAGAAGGGTGTAGCACAGAAAATTGTTTACGACGCGTTTGACGTTGTAAAAGAAAAGTCAGGCAAGGATGCACTGGAAGCTTTCGAACAGGCTATGGAAAACATTATGCCCGTTCTCGAAGTTAAAGCAAGAAGAGTAGGCGGTGCAACTTACCAGGTTCCTATGGAGGTACGCCCTGCAAGAAGACAGACTTTAGGTCTGCGCTGGCTTACAACATATTCCAGAGCGAGAAGCGAAAGAACTATGAAGGACAGACTTGCTAACGAAATCCTCGATGCTCTTAACAACACCGGCGGTGCAGTTAAGAAGAAGGATGATACACACAAGATGGCAGAGGCAAACAAGGCTTTTGCTCATTACAGATATTAATTTCCTAAAGGAGAAAAAGTATGGGCAGAGAATATCCTCTGGAACTTACCAGAAATATTGGAATTATGGCTCATATCGATGCCGGAAAGACTACGACTACAGAACGTATTCTTTTCTATACGGGTGTTAACCACAAAGTAGGCGAAACACACGACGGTTCGGCAACGATGGACTGGATGGAGCAGGAACAGGAGAGAGGTATTACCATCACTTCAGCTGCTACAACATGTCACTGGAACGGCCATAGAATCAACATTATCGACACTCCCGGTCACGTTGACTTTACAGTTGAAGTTGAGCGTTCACTCCGTGTACTCGACGGTTCTGTAACGGTACTTTGTGCTAAGGGCGGTGTTGAACCGCAGTCTGAAACAGTTTGGAGACAGGCTGACAAGTATCGTGTTCCGAGAATGGCATACGTCAACAAGATGGACATTATGGGCGCAAACTTCTACCGCGTTGTAGAAATGATGAAAGAGCGTCTTAAGTGTAATGCTGTTCCGATACAGCTTCCTATCGGTCAGGAAGATACCTTCAAGGGTATTATCGACCTGCTCGAAATGAAGGCTTACGTTTACTATGATGATCTTGGAAAGGACATCAGAGTAGAAGAAATTCCGGCTGATATGGTAGAAAAGGCTCAGCAGTTCAGAGCAGAACTTGTTGAACACGTTGCCGAAGGTTCGGAAGAACTTATGGAAAAGTACTTTGAAGAGGGCGACCTTTCAATAGAAGACCTCAAGAAGGGTATCCGTAAGATGACCATTGATAACGAAATGGTTCCCGTTGTATGCGGTACTTCATACAAGAATAAGGGCGTACAGAAGGTGCTTGACGCAATCGTAGATTACATGCCTGCACCGACAGACGTTCCCAGCATCAAGGGTGTTAATCCCGATACAGAAGAAGAAGAGGAAAGACCGTCATCTGATAAAGAGCCCTTCTCAGCTCTTGCATCCAAGATTATGACAGACCCGTTCGTAGGTAAACTCTGCTTCTTCCGTGTGTACTCAGGTACACTCAACAAGGGTTCAAGCGTTTACAACTCTGTTAAGGACAACGACGAGAGAATCGGCCGTATCCTGCAGATGCATGCTAACGAACGTAAGGATATTGACGTAGTTTACTCAGGTGACATCGCTGCCGCTGTTGGTCTTAAGAACACAACGACAGGTGATACACTCTGTGATGAGAATCATCCGATTATTCTCGAATCTATGGAATTCCCCGAACCCGTTATCCGTGTTGCTATCGAGCCTAAGACTAAGGCTGGTCAGGAAAAGATGGGCATTGCTCTTGCAAAGCTCGCTGAAGAAGACCCGACTTTCAGAACTTATACAGACGAAGAAACAGGTCAGACAATTATCGCAGGTATGGGTGAACTTCACCTTGAGATTATCGTTGACCGTCTCCTCAGAGAGTTCAAGGTTGAAGCAAACATCGGTAAGCCTCAGGTTGCTTACAAAGAAACAATCCGCCGTGAAGCTACTGCTGATACGACGTTCAAGCGTCAGTCTGGTGGTAAGGGTCAGTTCGGTCACTGTAAGATCACGATTGAACCCAACGAAAGCGGTAAGGGATACGAATTCGTTAATAAGATTGTCGGCGGTGCTATTCCGAAGGAATACATTCCCGCAGTTGACGCAGGTATCCAGGGCGCAATGCAGTCAGGTATTATTGCCGGCTACAATGTTGTTGACGTAAAGGTAACACTTATCGACGGTTCTTACCATGAAGTCGACTCGTCCGAAATGGCATTTAAGATTGCCGGTTCAATGGCATTCAAGGAAGCAATGGCTAAGGCAGATCCTGTTCTTATAGAGCCTATCATGAAGGTTTCAACAACAGTTCCCGAAGAATACCTCGGTTCAGTAATGGGCGACTTCAGCTCACGTCGTGGTCTCATTCTCGGTCAGGTTGACCGTTCAGGCGCTAAGCAGGTAGATGCTAAAGTTCCGCTTTCAGAAATGTTCGGTTATGCTACTGATCTTCGTTCACAGACACAGGGTCGTGGCGTATACGCTATGGAGCCTGACAGTTTTGCAGAGGTTCCGAAGTCTGTTGCAGAAGAAATCATCAGCAGCAGAGCAAAGAAAGACTAAAAATTACTCTTGTAATTTTGGTCAAAGTATTATATTATAAAACTAATAAGTCATTAAATAATTTATTGCTAGGAGGATAAGCAAAATGGCAAAAGCTAAGTTTGAGAGAACCAAGCCCCATGTAAACATTGGTACAATCGGTCACGTTGACCATGGTAAGACAACTCTTACTGCTGCAATCACAAAGTTCCTTTCACTTTCAGGTAAGGCTCAGTTTGAAGATTATGCAAACATCGATAAGGCTCCTGAAGAAAGAGAAAGAGGTATCACAATTAACACAGCTCACGTTGAGTATGAGACAGAAGCACGTCACTACGCTCACGTTGACTGTCCCGGACACGCTGACTACGTTAAGAACATGATCACAGGTGCTGCTCAGATGGACGGTGGTATCATCGTTATCGCTGCAACTGACGGTCCTATGGCTCAGACGAAGGAACATCTTCTTCTCGCTCGTCAGGTTGGCGTTCCTGCAATCGTTGTATTCATGAACAAGTGTGACCTTGTTGACGATGAAGAACTTCTCGAACTCGTTGAAATGGAAATCCGTGAAACACTTTCAGAATATGAATTCCCCGGTGACGAAATTCCGATCATCCGTGGTTCAGGTAGAGTAGCACTTGACTGCGCTTCAACAGATCCCGAAGCTCCCGAATATGCTTGCATTAAGGAACTTATGGACGCTGTTGACAGCTACATTCCTACTCCCGACCGTAAGGCAGATATGCCCTTCCTTATGCCTGTCGAGGACGTATTCACAATCACAGGTCGTGGTACAGTTGCTACAGGCCGTGTAGAACGTGGCGTTCTTAACCTTGGCGAAGAAGTTGAAATCGTTGGTCTTATGGACGAAGGTAAGAAGACAACTGTAACAGGTATCGAAATGTTCAGAAAGCTTCTTGACTTTGCTGAAGCAGGCGACAACATCGGTGCACTTCTCCGTGGTATCCAGAGAACAGACATCGAACGTGGTCAGGTTCTTGCTAAGCCCGGCAGCATCAAGCCCCACAAGAAGTTTGCTGGTCAGGTTTACGTTCTTACTAAGGAAGAAGGCGGCCGTCATACTCCCTTCTTCAACAACTACCGTCCCCAGTTCTATTTCAGAACTACAGACGTTACAGGTGTTGTAAACCTTCCCGCTGGCACAGAAATGTGCATGCCTGGTGACAACGTTGTTATGGATGTTGAACTTATCACTCCTATCGCTATTGAAGCAGGTCTCCGTTTCGCTATCCGTGAAGGCGGCAGAACAGTTGGTTCAGGCGTTGTTACAGCTATCAACGAATAATTTCTGTTTAACAGAATAAATAAAAGAGGTGTCCGAAAGGATACCTCTTTTTATTTATGTACGGTGTTTTTTATTGCTTCACGTAACGTGTTTATGACAAGTTTTTTGTTTGCCGTCCACGTTGGTGCTATAAGTTCTTTTTTGTCGCCGTCACCTGTCAGACGGTGAATTACCGTTTTTTCGGGCAATTCTGAGAGAATGTCACATATAATCTGCGTGTATTCTTCGAGTGTGAAAAGCGAGAATTTACCCTCGTTATAGTCTTTTTCAAGGTCAGTATCAGTTAAAACGTGGAGCATCTGTAACTTTATTCCGTCACAATGTTTTGCGGCGTAAAGCGCACTCTGCTTTATCATATCCGTGCTTTCACCGGGTAATCCGACGATAAGGTGTGCAACCGTGTGGACACCGATTTTTTTAAGCTTTTCAACCGCTTCTTCAAAAACGTGCAGTTTGTATCCTCGTCGGATATATGTTGCACTGTCTTCGTGTATAGTCTGAAGACCAAGTTCAACCGTGACGGGCTTAATTTTGTTCGCCCGTTCTATAATCTCTATAACACTGTCGGGAAGACAGTCGGGTCGTGTTGCAAGCGATACTCCCACGATATAATCAAGCGATAACGCTTCGAAAATCTTGCTTTCAAATTCTTTAAGGGGCAGATACGTCACCGTAAAACTCTGAAAATATGCAATGTATTTTCCGCTTTTGCATTTTGAGGCAACACGGCTTTTTGCCCGCTCAAGTTGTGCGGTTACACTTTCACCACCTTCGGCAAAATTACCGCTTCCTTTTGCACTGCAATATATACAACCGCCGTAGCCGACCGTACCGTCACGGTTGGGGCAGGTTTTACCGCCCTCTATTGAAAGTTTGTAAACCTTGTCGCCGTATATGTTTTTGGCGTAATCCGAAAAACTTATATAATTCATAACTGTGCATCAAGATAGGCTAACATATCGGATATTGCTTCGTCACGGCTGATATCGTGAAGAATCTCGTGTCGGTTACCCTTGTATTCCTTGTATTTGCAGACCTCACCCGAAAGTTTTGAGAGTTTTCTGCTGCCTTCAACGTCAACAAGTCTGTCATCATCGCCGTGCAGAAGGAAAAATGGAGTCTTGTCCGTCGGTGCATACTTCAATATCTCTTTTGTGGCAACGAAAACGTCGGCAACCGTAGAGGCGGTAATAACACCGTTCATTTTTTTGTCTTCAAGGTATGCCTTCTGCTCATCTTCGAGTGAAGTGATAACCGTAGCGTCAATTCCGGTGTTAATCGACATATTCGGAATCAGTTTTGAAACGCCTACAACCGCTTTTTTCAAAGGCTCTGCAAAATCTATGGCAAGATAGAGCCACGGTGCAGATGCGATAAAGGCTTTTATACCGTCGGGACGTCTGTGACGGTAGGTGAGAATTATATTTCCGCCCATACTGTGCCCGTACATAAATACAGACAGGTCAGGGTGCCTGATTTTGGCGTATAAGACGATTTCTGCAACGTCATCGAGAATCTTGTTTCTGGGAGCCGTATGGCCGATTCTGCCGCCTGTTTTTCCGTGACCGCGAAGGTCGGGTGCATATACGGCGTAACCCGCTTTTTCAAGTTCGTTTCCAAAATGTATATAACGGCCGCTGTGTTCACCTTTGCCGTGAATAAGTATAAAAATGGCTTTCGGAGACTGCGGGACAAAACTTCTGACAAAATGTTCGGATTTATCCCTCATAACAAGTGAGAATTCAGTATACATAAGAACACCTCCGAATATATTATATGATTTTTTAATTTAAAAATCAAATTGTTAAAAAACTTGTTAATAGTTTGACATTGTGGTAGAATAAATAAAAAACACTAAGGAGAAATACTATGGGAAGCAAAATAACTGTAATCGGCGCAGGCAGCGTTGGTGCAACAATAGCATATAAACTTTCTATGGAAGAAACTGTCTCAGAGATAGTTCTGATAGATATAAAAGAAGACAAAGCAAAGGGCGAAGTAATGGATATTGCACAGGGTGCAAGTTTCCGCAGCCCGATTTCGATAGTTGCAGGTGATTATTCCGAAGCAAAGGATTCGGACGTCGTTATAATAACGTCGGGTAAACCGCGTAAGCCCGGACAGACGAGGCTTGAACTCACACAGGGCAATATCGATATTTTAAAGAGCATTACGCCCAATATAGTAAAATATGCACCGAATGCGACGTATATCATTGTCAGCAATCCCGTTGATATTATGACGTATGCATTTATAAAAATGTCGGGTCTGCCCGAAAAGCAGATAATAGGCTCGGGTACTACGCTCGACTCTGCAAGACTGCGCTATATCCTTTCGGAGAAGTTTAACGTGGCGCAGAGGAATATTCACGCCTATGTATTTGGTGAACACGGCGATTCTCTGTTCGTTCCGTGGTCGCTTGCGAGAATTTCGGGTGCCACGATTGCCGAATTCAGCAATATGGAACGTGAGCGTGATATGAACGTCAGCGAGCTTGACAGAGAAGGTATTGAAGAGTATATACGCAAATCGGGCGGTGAGATTATTGCCAACAAGGGTGCAACCTACTATGCGGTTACGAATGCGGTTTGCTATCTTGTAAGTATGCTTCAGTCGGCATACAATTCAGTCGGTATAATTTCGTGGATGTTCCACGGCGAATACGGTATTGACGACGTGTGTCTGAGCGTTCCTCATCTTATAGGACCAGACGGTGTATACGGTAAACTGCCTGTTAAGATGACAGAAGAAGAACTCGATAAATTAAGACATAGCGCAGACCAGCTTAAAGCAATAATCAAAGATATTGATTTAACTTTGTAAATTAAAAAACCAGTCCTCAGGACTGGTTTTTTAATTGTTGTAATAGCAAATTGCTTTTTCAATAAAATCCTGCGTAACACCGAAGTATTCCGCAAGCTCCCACGGGTTTTTTATACCGCTTGCGACCGCCTTTTCAAGTTCGTATTTGGGAATAAGCTTTCTTATAGCCCAGCGGTCAGCCCGTGCTTCGTGCCGTGAACGAAGGTCAAGCGGGGAGTGTACGTTGTAAAAACTGCCTGTTTCAACGTGTCCTATCTCGTGGGCAAGATGAACCTTTTCGTCAGCACTGTCCCTGACTTTATCAACGTCAAGCGCTATCCAGCCGCAAGGGAAAGAAACAGACTCAACCTCACTCATGGGAAAATAGTCTACGTCAATACCGTGAGTGTCGGCATATTTATACAGTTCGGATAATGTCAATTCTCTTCTTTGTCTCCTTTAGATTATCTACGTTTACTCTTTTTAAACATTATATAATCATATATGTCCTTTTTTTCGGACTCCGAGAGATTTTTCACTTCGCCCCACAGAGCAAAGTCTATGCCCGTGAGTTTCTGGTCAATATCACTTGACTCAGCTTCTCCCATAAGATATGCGAGTGTAACACCGAAATAGTCGGCAATTTTCGTAAGTTTTGCTACTTTTGGCGTACTTTTACCGTTTTTCCAGTCGGTAAAGGTTGAAGGGGGTATACCTGTTGCCTTTGAAACGCCGTAGGGAGTATCACCTTTCGCTTTGAGAAGCATAGTAAATCTTTCGTAAACGTCCATTTTTCACACACCTTTAACTGTTGTAACACTATTATATCGAAAATCCGAAAAAAGTCAATATAGTTTACCGAAAAAAAGACACGGTTTTAAACCGTGCCTTTTGTCTTATTTGATGTATTTTCTTATTACACTTGAAATGTGGAGTGCCATATGCGCATGTGCTGCCTGGTTAGGATGCGTTCTGTCTGCAAAGAATTCGTCAAGATGCGGTGTTGCGGAATAACCGTCAATCACAACGATCTGCGGATATTTTTCCACGACGTCGAATATTGCCTGACGAACCTCCTCAAAGTTTTTGAGATATACCGACTCGTCATATCTCATAAGTCTCCACCACGGAACGACGAGGAAGAATTTTGCCTTTTTGAACATACCCGTGAGTTTTTTGATGTAAGCTTCAACGCTTGCCATAAGCTCGGGTATCGTCTTGTTATATCGCTTGTCGTTTGTACCGTATGAAATGAGAATGTAGTCGGGACCGAAGGAGAGACCGCCGTCAAGCGAATCGACGTTGTAATAATAACCCGACACGCCCTGATTGAGTGCTTCAAGGTCAAACATACGGGTGAGCATACTTGCATACGTTGCGCAAGTATTGTTGATATACATACCCTGTGTAATCGAATCACCCACAAAAAGCATCTTTTTAGCATGCTTTACGGGCGTTATGTCACAGTTTTCAATAAGAGAAATTCTCTTAACTATAAGTTCCGAATAAGCGGGGAGATAGACGGTAATTCTGTTTTTACCCGGCTTTAAAAATTCGTATTTAACACTGTATTTTTTGCCCTGCTTGAAATCGGCGGGCATACTGTAACAGAGAGCACCGTTTTCAAGAATATCAAGTGAGCATGAGTTAGATTCGTGATTTTCAATGCAGGTAAAATCCATTTCAAAAACGGGTGAATCCGTGTAAAAATCAAAATGAACACCTGCATTGTATTTTGCAATATCCTTAAATAAGGGGAGTTTGCTGTAATGCTCGGTCTGTGCAGGTGTAAAACGGGAGAAGGTAAAACCGCCCATATCGTCGTATATATACAACGCACCGTGTGTTATTGCCTTTACCTGCTTAAGATTTAAATTTGTAAGTTTTTTTCTCGGCTGTTCGCCGTTTTCAAGTATCTGTAACTGTTCCATACGCTTACTCCATAACAATATTTGTATTATTTATCATAAACCACGTTTTGCCTTTGTTTATCGCAAGTTCGTTGCCGTTTAAATCGTAAAGTTTGAGGGGAGAGGACAAATCCTTTTTACTCCACTTTATCTCCTGAGCTTTTCCTTTGCTGATGTAGTAGCCGCTGCCGCTTCCCGTCGTTTTCACGTCGATTCTGCCTGCATCGTCACCGCTGATTGCGGAAATTGAGGTTTTGAGGTATACCACGTTCGTAACGGAAAGTTGTGCATTCGTCGTCTTATCCTTATGCGGCTGACCGTACTGACTGCGGAAATAAAGCCCCGTCGCTTCGTTATATTCAAATTCAGAAGTTATGTAATAGGAAAACTTGAGTGACACCTTATTTGCAGGAATATCACCGCTTGCCACAGCCTCTTTGTTAAATAAAAAGAAGGGTTCGTACGGCGTGTCTACAGTTGAACGTATACCGAGCGACTTCAAACCGTTTGTAAGCTTTTCACCGCTGGTCATAACACTGTGCTCGGTGCCTGCCTTCCTCTTTCTTTCGGCATCACGCCAGAAAAGTGCCTTTTCAACCGTGCCGTTAATACCGTCACACTCGTCAAATCTTTTTTGCTTTTTTAAGGTGTAGAAAGACGGGCTGCCGCCGTAATGAATAAATACGGCATCAAGCGGGACTGCCCAGTCGACAAAATATGCACGTGCACTTCGTACGGTACCAATTTCCTTGACACCGTCATAATCCTGAAAAACGGTCAGTATTCTGTTGATACCGCCCTCTGCAGGAATTTCAAAGTACATATCGGCATTCGTCATACCGCTCTGCGGTGTGGCTTTTTTTAAGTTGTTTACTGTAAGTGCCACGGGCCTTGTGTACGCCGTGTTTTCATCAATCTCCTCACCTGTGAGGGGGCTGAAATATTTTATTTCGGGTTCCACGGGTTCTTCGGGTACCTCGGGAATAACTGTTTCAACCGGCTGTTCCAAAGAGGTATCCGGTTCTTCTTTACAGGCGGTAAGGGCAAATAACATTACCACCGCAAGCAAGAGTGCTGTAATTCTTTTCATAAGACACCTCCATACGTTTATTATAAGGTATAAAAAATCCCTATGCAAGTATTATCTTACACAGGGATTTTTAATATTGTCGATTAGTAGTACCTGATGACCGAAACGACTCTGCCTAAAATTGAAAGTTCGTTTGTGATTATCGGTGCATAGGCATCATTTTCGGGTTGGAGCCTGAAATGCCCGTCTTCTTTGTAAAAACGTTTTACCGTCGCCTCATCTTCAATAAGAGCAACGACGATTTCACCGTTTGAACATACCGAAGTCTTCTCAACTATCACGATGTCACCGTCAAGAATGGCGGCATTTATCATACTGTCACCCTTTACGTTGAGTGCAAAGAGTTCACCCGAATACTTTTTATCCGATGAAAACGGGATTTTACCCAAATCTTCCTCATAAGCAAGAATGGGCATACCTGCCGTGACACGACCCACGAGAGGAACGTAAGAAGTGGCAATGTTCTGCATATCGGGCAGGGAAATGGCACGTTTTTTGCCCTTCTGGAATATTATTTTACCCTGCTTGTCAAGCGATTTGAGGTACGTGAATACCGATGACGGAGAGGCAAGCCCCACCTCAGCACATATTTCACGGACAGTAGGCGGACAATCCCCCTTTTCGATGCAGGCACGTACGTAATTGTATATCTGAAGTTCTTTCTCCTGACCTTTTGTCACTGTATATGCTCCCTTCGTTTTTTTTCATTATAACACAAAGAAAACCAATTTGCAAACATTTGTTTTTGAAAAAAGAATAAAGCAGTTATAGTAATGGTCAACTCTGTTTTCTCTGAAAAGAAGAAAACAAAAAAATCTGCGAACCCGAGACAAGATAAAATAGCTGTCTTTTCAAGGCGTAAGGGTGCAGGAATACTTTGTGTATTTCAAGCCCGACAACAAAGAAAAACAGCTATTTTACTTGTATCGGGCGGGGTTGACTATTACTATAACTGCTTAATAAATACAAATCGGGGAAGCGGCATTAAGAAAGGAAAAAACTATTGCCGTTCCCCGTTTGTTTATGAATTAAGAAAAAATCCTCTTAAAGAGAGCAACTGCAAAATTGTCCTCGGATGAGACGATTTCGACGTTGTCTTCCGTAAAAGTATCTATGTACGTGATGCCGTTTGCACTCACCCTTGACATACCGTAATCCTCGATTGCGATACGTTCAATTTCTGCAAGGTTGAATTTGCGGTCAAACTTCAGTTCGAGTACCTGCTCCTCCTCACAGAGTGAAAGATATTCAGCCTTTGCTGAGGATACCTGTGATGAAATTTCGTTATAAGTTGAACAGCAGGCAAGCCAGATGCAGCACATTGCCGTTATAAGTATCGTTATTGCAAGATTGAAGGTTGCATTCCTGCGTGTTTTGGCAACGATGCTGTTTTTTGCACGCTGTCTGACCTGTACGGATGCGAATTGATTACGCATCGGGTCAAACAGCGAAAGGTCGTATGCATTTGCAGATTTGTAGTTATTCATTGTTTATCTTCTCCGAAAGCAATAATTTAATGTCCGACTGACGCCTTATTTCAGCAATTTTCTTGGATGTCAGAATCAGCATGATGTCGGCAGGAAGCTCGTTCCTGCGCTTTGCCGCCTTGTCAAAAAATACGGAAAGTTCTTTATCCGTCGCCTGCAGTACGGAGGCGATTTTGTATTGCATTTCGGGAGTGGGTGGACAGACACGGTCTTTAAACATATCGTAGAGATACGTTTTGGAAACCTTGAGAGTATCAAGAATCAGAGGTCTTGAAATATCCCTTTTGTCTACGAGATAGTAAAAATACTGACCGAAAGACATCTCGGAAATATTTAATTGCGAGTCGGCTTTAAGTGCCATCACAAACCTCCGCTACTGTAATTAGTAAGCAAGTCAACTTACTGACATACTTATATTGTAATTTATTATAGCACAATTGTCAACAAAAAAATTTGCCGATTTGGCAATTATGGTGTTTGACAAAGCGTGCCTGCGGTGCTATGCTAATAGTAGAGCAACAATTTAGTTATGGGGTGACGTTTTTGAGAGAGACATTTATACCGACACTCAACCAAATGCTTGTAATGCTTATATTCATTCTGGCAGGCTATGTACTAAATAAGGCACACGTTTTGGGTGATAAATCCGATAAGGTGATGTCGAAGCTGGAAAACAATTTGTTTGTTCCGGCACTTATCATCAATACCTTTATGACGAATTGTACCTTTGAAAACATAAAAGCGTCCTGGAAATATATTGTATACAGCGCAGGTCTTCTTGTAATAGCGATGCTTATAGCGCATTTTGTAGCAAAGCTTTTTACCAACAATGAATACGGTATACATATATTCGAGTATGCGTTGACGTTTGGCAATTTCTCGTTTATGGGAAATGCGGTAGTGCTTGCACTGCTTGGTGAAGAGATGCTTTTCAAGTATATGATTTTCACGCTTCCCATGAATATTGTCGTTTATACCTGGGGAACGTTCATTCTCACACCGAACGATGCTGAAGGAAGGTCGTTTGGTATAAAGAGGCTTATTAACCCGATAATAATTTCGCTTATTATCGGCCTCGTGCTCGGACTTACGAATGCTCTGCAGTATATGCCGTATGCATTGAAAGCCTCACTTGAATCTGCAAGTAAATGTATGTCACCGATGGCGATGATTTTAACGGGCTTCGTTATCGCGAATTATCCTTTAAAAACTCTTGTCACAAAAAAGAGGATTTATACGGTTACGGCACTTCGCCTGATTGTGATTCCGGCAATCTTCTTAACTCTTTTAAAACTTATAAAAGCACCGCAGGAAATGATAATACTTGCACTGTTTGCATATGCAACACCTCTCGGACTTAATACCGTTATATTCCCGTCGGCATACGGCGGTGATACGAAAACGGGGGCGAGAATGGCATCTATCTCGCACGTGCTGTGTATCTTCACAATCCCGCTTATGTATATGTTGTTTATAGGATAAAAAAAGAACCCCCTGTCACTTAGGCGGGGCTTCGTAAAACAGTTATTTTGAAAAATGCTTGAAAACGACTGTTTTCAAGGGACGGCGTGACTTCGGTCACGCCGTTTCCTTTTTCGCAAGTTCTTCCAAAGGGATAAAACCGATACCGTCATATTCGATGTGGATCTTCTGTCTGCGCTTGCCGCTGGACTTATCGGGTGCTTCCACATAGATCGCCTTTATCAGCTCTCGCAGCATACACGGGTCGATTTCTTCAATGTCCACGTATTTGTCTGCCGTTCGGATGAACTGTTCAATATTTTCGCTCTGTCTTTCCTGTACTTCAATTTCATGTCGCAGAGCGACAACCTCTGCTTCAAGCTGTTTCTGTTCCGCTTCGTAGTTCTGACTCATCATCTCGTAGCGTTCATCATTCAGATTGCCTTTGGCAT
>JAZQAK010000056.1:0-6311 GCA_045545175.1 Feifaniaceae bacterium | reverse complement strand
TACCTTTGACACATGGGTGACAGAAACTGCAACCTTTGAGGTTTCTTCCATTCCTTCCTACTCAAGAGTAATGTTCTATGGTGCTGGTAACTATTCCACATCCGATAAGCTTTACCTCGATGATATCAAGGTTTGGTACTACGACGAAAGCGTAGACTATGATGCAATGCTCAACCCTGAAATCGAAACAAATGATGTCTGGGAAGACGAAGAAAAGGGTACAAAACTCTTTACAATCGACTTTACTGCAAAGAATAATAAAAAGGCAGTTGATTCATCAAGCTGGGATACTATCAAGGACAGACTTGATAATAACCCCTCAAACGGTGAGCTTGTTTCCGATTTGGGTAGAATCAACCCCGATGTTGACGGCAGTGAGTACAGAATTTCCTTCAATTACATAGATAACTCTAAGACAGAAATTATAACAGAGGGTGATAATAAGTATCTCTCTGTTGCTTCCGATGCTTCGCACGGCGATATTTCCCTTTATCTCGGCGGTTTCTACGACCAAGAGGGTACATACACAATCGAAACAAGCTATAAGTTTGTTCAGAAGGGTACAAATACAGTAGACAGAATCAGATATGAAACCTTAGGTCTCGAATATATGGATTCTTCTTATCTCAGCAGAGGTGAATGGGTAGACCTTTCCGAAACACATGAACATTCTTCCTGCTCACATGCAGATGTAAACCGTACAAGATTTACAACAGAAGGTTATAATAATAATCCTTTCTCTGCTGATGACAGAATTTATATCGATAACATCTCTGTATACTACAAGGCTCCTGCGACAGAGGAACCCGAACCCGAAGACCCCGTAGACGAATGGGCAAACACAGCTAAGGGCTATAAGCTCTTTATGGTGGACTTTGAAACAAAGAATGACGGCACATCAGTTGAAACTTCTGATGTTTCGGCTATAACAAGCGGCAGAGCAGACTCTTCTCCTACTTCCGCCGGTGTTGCGGTAAGTGCCGTTGGTAGAGTTAACCCCAACTATACTGTAAATACAAGAATTAATGTTAAGGCAGGCTCAGGTGCTTCGATTGCGGGTACGGATAATAAGTATCTCTCGCTTTCAGGCTCAGGCGACTCACTTATATTCGGTCAGATTTATGTTGGCGACGGTACATATATATTTGAGTTTAATACAAATACAGTAGCATATAATGCCACAAGAGGTAGTTATAATCCTGATGTTGTTCCTACAGCAACAGCAGTTGACGGAACATGGTTTGTAACAACTCACACGGCGGCCGGTGTAACAGAGTCAAGCTCCACAAGCTGTTCCAGTTACGGTACAGATAATATTCGCTTCTATTGCAGCACAGCACCCACAATGTATGATAACATCACCGTTTACTATCAGCCTACGGGCTGGACACCACCTTCTTCAGGCGGCGATGATGAACCCACAGGCGAATGGACAGATGAAGAAAAGGGTACGCTTCTCTATACTGTAGACTTTGCTACAAAGAACGACGGCTCGGCAGTTGCTTCTTCCGATATTTCTTCCATTACAAGCGGAAGACTTGACGGCTCTGCTACAGCAGGTGTTGCAGTATCCGGTGTCGGTAGAGTAAACCCTGCTTACGCTTCAAAAGGATTCAGAATCGGTCTTAAGGACGCAGGTACTGCTTCGCTGACAGACGGTTCTTTGACGGCAACTACATCCACCGCAATGTCTCTCTATTTCAGAAACTCATATGTAGGTGCAGGTCAGTATACATTTGTGTTTGATTATAATACTGCAAGTGATTCTGCTTTCTATGCACATTCCGGTTATACCTCCGGTACTCTTGAAAGAACTGAAGTTGACAGCACGTGGACAAGAATAACCTACGTTGTTGAAGACCTTAATGATACAAACTATATTTCAAACGACAGCTATGCTTCAGACTACTTGAGAATGATTTCAAGTAAGGCAGCTGCTGAAGGCAAGTTCATGTTTGATAATATAAGTGTTTATTATAAGAACACAAAGGCAGACGTTACCGTAAGAGCTAACGGCAATGCAAATGTTTCGGACACAGTTGTCAGTGTCGATGCTGTAGACGGTGATAAGATAGGCAATGTTATAGCACAGGTAGATACCTCTGCTTCCACAAAATATCTTCTCGGTGCATCTCTCACAGCAAACGGCGAGCTTCTCGGCGCAGATTATATTGTAAAGCCTTCAGAAGTTACCGAAATCTACCTCATCTGGGGCGGCGATATCGTAGTTGACGATACCCCCTGGTACGACGAAGGCTACGGCACACTTCTCTTCAATGTAAACTGGGACGGAACACTTTCTTCCGCTCCTCAGACAAGATGGGCAGACGTTCGTGCAGCAGGTGCTGTTACTAACCCCGACTGGAAGTGCTTTGAAAAGTGCTACTTCATGTGGGGCACAGAGGATATCGGCGGTTCTAACTGGACTCCTGCCAATTCTCCTCTTATCGTTTCTGAAGCAAACGGTAACAGATACTATACCGAACCTCATGACAGCACATATAATAGCTGGTCTATTTACTCCACATTTGTCGATGACTGGGCAAACTGGGCAGATACAGCAGGTGTGTTTACTATCACATACAAGATTAAAACTGTAGGTGATATCACAGTAAATAACCTCTTTATTGACCCTCAGACTGTTAAGGATCATGCAACAGTTAAACAGAATATCAGAATTTATTCCACAGAACGTCCCGATTCTTCAGGCTGGACAACAGTAACATATCAGGTTGACCTTTCGGATTATGACGTATCTGAAGGCGAATCTCTCGGTCATGTGATTTTCTATGCACAGACAAATGAATCTTCTGCTGTAAGCGGTGCTTATATCTGCTACGATGACGTTAAGGTTTACTATAAGCCCTCTACCGTTAACGTAACATTGAACCCCGGCACAAACCTTGAAGTAAATGAAACAACTGTAGAAGTTTCCTCCAAGGGTATTCTCGTTTCCGACCTTATCGCACTTGTTAATACAGAAGATACAACAATGCTTGCTACAGGTATCACAAGTGAAGACGGCTCTAAGAAGTACGCACTTTCCGATACAGTAGTTCTCGATGCAGATACAACATTCTTCATCACTTGGGAATCTAATAACTGGGTGGATGCCGAAAAGGGTATGCTTATTCAGAGAGCAGACTTTGAAGGTACCTTTGCAACTGAAAAGGTTAACAGATGGCCTGCAGCAACAGCTCTCGGTGCAACAATCAATCCCGATTATAACTTTGGCGGTATAATGGGACTTCAGTTTACAACATCTGAACTCGGTATTGCACTTGACGCAAGCTCCATGTGGATTCCTGCAGAGTATGCAAAAACCGAAAACGGCAATACATACTTTGAAGCTCCTACATTAAATAAGGAGTACGGTGCGTCCCAGCAGCTTACAAACCTTTCTATGTACGCTATGGGTTCAGGTGCTTCACAGTACCAGTATCAGACAGCAGGTACATATACAATCACAGGTAAAGTTAAGTACGGCACAGATATTCAGAACGCAATCTTTGAAGTAAGACCTAACCTCTATAACGGTGACGGCGGTCTTTCGGGCGGTTATAACTATCAGTTTACTGACTTTACGGCAGGCGAATGGAATGAGTTCTCTGTAACCTGGTCTACAGCAGAAAACAGCGAATATGGTCTCGGCTCTGTTCAGATGTACCTCTTCTATGACGTACTTTCTTCAAAGTCCACTATTGCATACGACGATATCATGCTCTACTTCAAACCTTTCACAGCAGAGGTTACACTCAGAGCAAATAATAACCCCGTTGCAAAGGATGTAGTTCTTTCAAATGTATCCACAAGCGGCATTACCGTTGAGGAGCTAATCTCTAATATAAGAACACCTCTCGGCGGTATGGATTTGGTTGGTCTTGCTTATGATAAGGCAGGCACAAATATGCTTGAAGGTAATATTATTATCGGTGGCGACACAAGATTCTTCATGATTTGGAAGGAATCTGACCTTGATCCTAACGCTCCTGTTTCTGAAAATGTAAACGCTATCAGAACAGACGATCCTATCGGTATGAGATTCAGATCTTATATCACAACAAGTGTTTATGAAAACGCTTCTCAGGTTGGTTGGATCTTCACAAGATACGATAAGCTTGAAGAAAAGGGCATAAACCCCTATGACTTCTATCTTGATACAGATGTAACTAAGGTTAAAGGATATAACAAGGATACCGACGGTACAAATAAAGTGTTCGGTACAGATGATATGAATACATTCATCACCGTAGTTGCTTATAATATTCCCGAAGCACATTACCAGACAACACTTGTTGCACGTCCTTATACAATTGTTGACGGCGTAACCTATTACGGATATCCTATTGAAAGAAGCATCTGCGAGGTTGCTGAAGCGGTCCGTGACGGCGGCTACGCAGGCTGTACAAATGACCAGGTGGTTTATATCAATAAGATTTTGGCAGCATGCGGCAAAGAAGAAGGAACGGTAATAAGACCCGAGGAAGAAGAGGAAGAAATTGTAACGCTTACTCTTCAGAAGGATCAAAATGAGGACTTTGTAATACTTAATATTACAGACCCCCAGATGTCGGATTCCGAATGGCAGGGCGAAGAAGCAACTGTTCTCAGAAACACAATTCAGACACTTGTAACTGAATCAAATCCCGACCTCATTACAGTAAGCGGTGACATTTCTGTTGCAGGCTATTGCGATGTTGCATACACAAACTTTGCTGACCTTATCGACGCTTACGGTATTCCTTGGACAGTAGTGTGGGGTAACCATGATAATGAAAGCGGAGCGACAATCGTACAGAATGTTGTTGATGAATATAAAACATATGACAACTTCATTTATAACGAAGGTCCCGAAGAACTCGGTAACGGCAACTTTGTAATTGAAATACAGCAGAACGGTGAGCCTGTTCACGCACTTGTTATGATGGATACTCATAACAAAATGGATTATAACGGCACAGAGTCCTGGGGTGCACTTACCGAAGACCAGCTCGCATGGTATGAAAAGCAGATAAAGGCACTTCAGAAGAGAGGCTGTAACGAATCCTCGATTATTGCACATATTCCGATTAAGGCATTCGAAGAAGCTTATAATGCAGCATATGATTCCTCTACAGGCACTTGGAGAGACGGCTATGAAGCATTCGGTGTAAATTATGAGAATGTTTGCTGTCATCCCACCGACTTTGGTGCATTCGAGCTTATTAAGAGCCTTGGCTCTACAAAACTCTACCTCTGCGGACATGACCACTATAACTGTTCATCTATTCTTTATGAGGGCGTACGTCTCACATATGCACTTAAAACAGGTACAGGTAACTACCACCACGAAGATTTGAACGGCGGTACTGTTGTTGAAATCGACAGCGAAGGTAAGACAAACGTATACCATAAGTACGTTGAAGCTTAACAAAAAGTATAATGAAAAGAGGCACCCGAAAGGGTGCCTCAGGCATATAAAAAAGAACGGCTTTGCCGTTCTTTTTTGTGTATTTATTTGCCGAGAACCTTCTTTACAGCCGCCTTTGCCGCCGCAATTTCTTGGTCTGTTACAGGCTCGTCAAAATCCTTAAAGGTTACTGTATCTACATCTCTGCCGGTAAGTGTTGCAAACCATGTAAGTGCGATTGCGTATCTTGCAAGACCTAAAGATGCATGGAAGCCGTCTCTGTGTACCTTGAAACCGCCATGCATAAGCTCAAGCATAACCTCACCCGAACGGATAAGTCCGTCAGCCTTTGAATCTGCAAGTGCCTTGTCGTAGCTTGCCTTTGTGTCGGCGAACATTTCGTCTGTGTTATTGTACTTTGTCCAGTTTGTTATCTGAGGACCGCCGTTTTCATATGACCATACCTGCTGGAGAAGTACCTTTGCCTTGGGGCAGTTTTCTCTGAAGTAGTCTACGCAGAAATTAAGGTAGGGCTGGTATGTTTCGTATTTCGGACTCTGTGTGCTTACCTGCTGAATTGTTATGTAGTCCCAGTCGCGGGAAAGAACAGCCTCGCTGATTCTCATCTGAAAGCCTGTGTTGATTCCGTTGAATTCAAAAGCGTATGCTTTTGCATCTGCCTTTATGTTTCTGAAATGCTTTGAAAGGGGACAGCCGCCGATTTCAAGATTGAATACCTCAAGATAAACACCTGCAGACTTTGCAACCTGGTGTAAGTATCTTGTGGCGTCCTGTGAAAAACTGTTGCCTATAGCTAAAATATTCATACGTAACACTCCTGTCCGGCAAATTTTATTTACGCTATTATATTAGCATAAAAGAAAACCGTTGTAAAGATAAATTATAAAAAAATAATAAATTA
>JAZQAK010000055.1:0-2275 GCA_045545175.1 Feifaniaceae bacterium | reverse complement strand
ATGGTGAAGAAGTTTCATTCTATGCTCGTACGAGAAACAGCGATGCAACCTATCAGTGGTACATAAAAAATGACAACACAAACGGTTGGAAAAAAATCGAGCCGACCGACACATGGGCAAAGGGTGCTACAACATCAACACTGAAAATACAGGTTGAGAAGGGTGATTTTGTAAGCCACTGTGAATACAGGTGTGATGTCAAAAACGGCTCCTATGGTGTGGTATCAAATTCTGCAAAAATTCTTCCGAGTTCAATGTATATAACAGCCAACCCCGAAAACGTGGCAGGTAAACATGGCGAAAAGGTACAGTTCAAGGTGGTAGCAGAAGGTGGAATGGCTCCTTATAGTTATCAGTGGGAGTTCACATATCCAAGCGAAATTCTTGACGGCGGATATCTTAATGTTTACAAGGATTATGAATGGGCAGAAGGTGAAAACACCGACACATTAACAGTCCTTGTTGACGACAGTAAAATGAATTCAGACTGTAAATTCCGTTGCACCGTAAAGGATGCTACCGGAAGAAAGCTTACAAGTAAAGAAGCTTACATAATTATAACAGCCGATGCAAATGTAAGCTTTGATGAAGGGAAATCCAAAGACAGTATGATAGTTATATTGCAGTAACTACAGAAAATTAAAGAAAAGAGGTAAACAAATATGAAAAAAATTTTATCGGTTATTCTTGCTGTTTTAATGTGTTTGTCTATGATGACATATGTTTTTGCCGATGACGGAAGCGGTAAAAAGGATGTTGGTGAGCATGAACACCAGCTTATGGATATGGCGAATGCGGCTTGTCACTACTCAGAATGTACAATCTGCTTTGAACTTTTTAATGTTGGCGACCATACATTTGTTGATGGCAAATGTTCTGTTTGCGGTCATCTCTTTTATGGTAATCCTGCAGAAGAAGATATAAAGGGCGAGGGTAAACACGAACACATAATTATGAAATCGGCGGATGAGGAAACTCATTTTGAAGAATGTCTTGTCTGCCATGAGCGCTTTGGCGTAGGTAAACACAGTTTTGAAAACGGCAAATGTTATGTTTGCGGATATGACGGCAGCGGCAAAAAGGATGTAGGTGAGCACAAGCACGAACTTATGGACATGGCAAATGCGGCTTGTCATTACTCTGAATGTACAATCTGCTTTGAACTTTTTAATGTTGGCGACCATACATTTGTTGATGGCAAATGTTCTGTTTGCGGTCATTCCGAGCTTGTCAATCCTTTTATCGATGTAAAGGATAACGCATGGTATAGAAACGATATTGTTGCAGCGGTAAAGCTTGGTATTATTAACGGCAAGAGCGAGACCATTTTTGCACCCGATGATAATCTTACATATGCAGAAGCGGTAAAGCTTGCGGCTTGTATGAATCAGAGATCTGTTGAAGGCAAGGTGACACTCACAAACGGTACTCCGTGGTATCAGCCCTACGTTGATTACTGTAAGAAAAACGGCATTATTACAAAGGACTACGAATATTCAAAGTTTGCAACCCGTGCAGGATATATGGAAATTTTTGCCAATGCACTTACAGATGAGGCTCTTAAGGAAATCAATGATATCACTGACGGTGCAATTCCCGATGTGCAGATGACAGATAGTTTTGCCCCTGCGGTTTATAAGCTTTATCGTGCAGGTATTCTTCAGGGTGTCGATGCAAACTTTAGTTGCAACCCCAGAGCCAACATCAAGAGAGGGGAAGTTGCGGTAATTCTTCTTCGTATGATGGATGAAGACAAGAGATTACAATTCGAAATTCCCGGCTTTACATCCGACAAGGAAGAATCAAAGAATGAGAACGAAACATTTGAAGAAGATGATGACGATGATGAAGTTATAGATGAACCCGGAAAGGATAACCAGAAGACAGAAAGCTCAGATGATACTGTATACGTAGAGCCTGAAACTCCTAAAGATAAATATAAAATTCCCACACAGACAGTTACACCCGGTCATGAAATCGTTCCGGCTAAACCCTTTGACGGTGGAAGTCAGGAATACATTCAGGATACACCTCTTACCATCTACAAACAGCCTGAAGGTTCAGACGGCGTAGAATATGGCACAAAATATGAACTTGAAGTTGAAGTGTTTGGCGGTAAAGCTCCCTACACATATGAATGGCAGTACAAAGTTCGCAGAGATGCAGTAACAATTAAAAACGGAGATTATGCAAAGGATGCTGAAAGTGCTGCACTTGTTCTTTCAGTTGAAAAAGAAAACACTCTTCTCGGTCAGGGCATCTACTGTGTAATTAC
>JAZQAK010000054.1:0-12023 GCA_045545175.1 Feifaniaceae bacterium | reverse complement strand
TAGCACTACAAAAAGCATTATTTTGGATGAAGAACAAGGCAAAAGACCTCCATAATCCTGACGGATATGGAGGTCTTTTAACAAAGTTATACGCCAAAATTATGCTTTTTGAGCGAATAATCCCTAAGTGAACACGCCCTTTCCGACTCCTTTTTTATTTAATTACAGCAAGAACGCTTGCTCTTTCTTCATACATATCTTTCGTTATCGGAACGGGATATACTTCGGACGAGGGATTTTCTTTTCCGAGCTCGAAAAGCTCAATTCCCTTACCGCAGGCAGAACAGTGCAGATACCCGTTATACTCATAAAACCAACCGTCTTCACATTTGTGACATCGGTCGTAAGCAAGACGGTAACGTATACCGTCATTATAGGCAAGTATCCTTTCGCCATACTCTTCCGCCTCAAAATACGAAATCGTTTGCGACGATATCAGTGACTTTGGTATAAACACGTCTCCGTAAGGGTCAACCTCTGCAATATGGGTATTTTCCTTCATTTTTTCATTGACGGCAAGTTCATATTCGTTGTATTCAAAAAATACCGATTTATACGTAAATATATCAAAATGCAAAAACACAGCCGTAAGAGCAATCACGCCCACAACGAAAATTATAATGCTGAGATACGTAAATCTTTTTTCACGCTGTGCAGTCGTTTTTTTATTTTTCTTTGACATTATTATTCTTCCTTTGTTTTTGAATATGATACTATTTTACAACAAACAAAAGAACTTTTCCACTAATTTATTATCTGCACGTTATAAAGCCTGAGAAAGCACTCAAGCTGAAGCATATACGCCATTGTCTGCGGTGTCGTCATAAGCTGGCCGTACCACGGTGTGAGGCTGTCATCGGTAAGAAGTTTTTCTATTTTTTCTTTTTTTACTATATCAAAAATACGCGCGTCTTTTTTCAAAAGAAGCTCTGAAAGTTTTTTTGACACCGCATCTCTGTAAGACGGATTGTGCGTTTTGGGATAGGGACTCTTTTTCCTGTAAAGCACCTCATCGGGCAAGTAATCCTTCATTGCCTCACGAAGTATGCCTTTTTCACGCCCCATATACTCTTTTATTTCCCACGGAACAGTGTAAAGGTATTCTACTATACGGTGGTCACAGAAAGGCACACGCACCTCAAGTCCGCTGTACATACTCATTCTGTCCTTACGGTCGAGAAGCGTCTGCATAAACCAGTCGATATTGAGCCTCATCATCTCTTTCATACGGCTTTCAAGCGGTGAAATGCCTGCCATTTTATCCGTATCCGAAATCGTGCTTTCGTATTTTGAGGCAACGTATTCGGCGGCGTTTATTTTAAATTCATCACTTATAAAACCTGCTCTGTAATCGGTGGTCTGCGCCCACGGAAAGCCGTAGCGTTCTCTTATCTCTTTATCACGGTACCAGGGGTAGCCGCCGAATATCTCATCGGCACATTCGCCCGAAAGTGCAACCGTGACGTCTTTTTTTATCTCCTTACAGAACTGCAAAAGCGAGGAATCAACGTCCGCCATACCCGGCAGGTCACGTGCCTCGACCGCCTCAAAGAGACCTTCCACAAGTGCAGGTGTGTCAAGCGTTACCACTTTACAATCTGCACCTATGTATTTTTGCATAATTCCAATATAATCGTCGTCGGTCGTCGGCTGAAATTTACCCGCTTTAAAATGCTCTTTCTGGTCCTTATAGGTGACGGAAAAGGTCTTTAAATTATTTATTTCTCTCGATGCAACCGACGATATTATACTCGAGTCAAGACCGCCCGACAGAAAGGTGCCTATCGGCACGTCGGACACAAGTTGTCTTTTTATCGAATCGGTAACGAGGTATCTTACGTGCTCTGCCGTCTCCTCGGCACTCTCATTATGAGGGGCGTCAAGAAGTTTCCAGTAGCGTTTTGTCAGAAGTCCGTCCTCACTTATTTCGAGGCAGTAGCCGGGCTTTACCTCCTCAATATCACGGAATACACCGCTGCCCCCACTCCTGCCCGGGCCGATAAGCATAAGTTCAGCCACGCCGTCTGTGTCTATCACGGGTTTTACAAAGCCCGATGCAAGAAGCGTTTTTATTTCGGAGCCGAAAGTGAAAATGCCGTTTTTGCACGAGTAAAACAGCGGTTTTACCCCCATTCTGTCACGGGCAAGGAAAAGCCGTTTCCGATAACTGTCCCAAATTGCAAAGGCAAATATGCCGTTTAACATGTAAAGGCAATCACCTTGCCATTCGATATACGCCTTTAGCACCACCTCGGTATCACTCGTCGTATAAAAAGTCTGTCCGCATTCACGCAGTCTGTAACGCAGTTCTGCCGTGTTATACAGTTCCCCGTTATAGACTATCGTGTATCTGCCGTAGGTCATAGGCTGTCTGCCGTTTTCCACGTCAATAACTGCAAGCCGTCGGTGTGCAAGCCCTACCCTTTCGTCAAGATACTGACCCTTCTGGTCAGGCCCTCTCCTTTCAAGCGTGCTTTGCATTGCCGTAAGCCTGTCTGCAAAACCGCGTACATCCTCCCTAAAACTGAGAAATCCTGCTATTCCGCACAAAAAAATCACCTCTGTGCACATTATATGCATAGAGGTGTTTTTTTATTTTATTATGTCTTCAAAAGTGCCTCTCGTAAGTTTTGCAAGCACCTGCGGTGAGAGTTCTATCTGACTTCCTATCCTGCCTGCACTGACCGTGATTGTGGGAAGCGTTTCTGCCGATTTATCGTAAACGGTCACAAACGCCTTTTTCATTCCAATCGGTGAGCAGCCGCCCCTGATATACCCCGTCACCTTATTGATGTCGGCAACCTTTATCATTTCAACCGCCTTTTCACCGACCGAGCGTGCCGCTTTTTTCAAATCGAGTTCACACGCTACGGGCACTACGAAAACAAAATGACTTGACTTGCCCTTTGTCACAAGCGTTTTGTAGACCGTTTCAAGCGGTTTGCCCATCTTGTTTGCTATGGAAATACCGTCTATCAACCCGTCATCATGGTCGTACGTATGGTATGCGTAATCAACCTTTTCCTTGTCGAGAATACGCATTACGTTTGTCTTTTCTTCACCTTTTGCCATCTGTTAAATCACTTTCATATTTCCGTTAAATACTTCGACTGCCTCACCCGTCATAAATACAACGTCATCATCAGTCTGCCTTAACACCAGATCTCCACCCTTCATATGAACGGTGATATCCGTGTTCTTTTTACAGTGTCCCGCCATTATTGCCGCTACCGCCGTTGCGCAAGCACCCGTTCCGCAGGCAAACGTTTCACCGCTTCCTCTTTCCCATACGCGCATATCAAGCTCGGTTGATGAAATGACGTTAACAAACTCCGTATTTACCCTTTCAGGAAAAATAGGTGCATTTTCAAATACGGGACCTATTTTTTCAAGATCTATATCTTTCACGTTTTCATCCGTAAACACAACGCAGTGGGGATTGCCCATTGACACACAGGTTATCTCCACCTCTCTGCCGCCGATTGAAACCTTTTCAAGCACGAGTTCTTTTTTTTCGGTTATAACGGGAACCTTTGACGCCTCCGTCACCGACTTTCCCATATTGACCGTTGCAGAATGTGCCTTACCGTCCTCCCCCGTATGCAACGTGATGTATTTTACACCTGCATCCGTTTCAAGAGTGAGTTCTTTATTCTTGACGTAGCCCCTGTCATATGCAAATTTTGCCACACAGCGACTTCCGTTTCCGCACATTTTGCCCCTGCTGCCGTCCGCATTATACATTATCATACGAACGTCACACGTATCACTCGGTGCAACGAGAATAAGACCGTCAGCCCCAATGCCCTTATGCCTGTCACTTACAATAACCGACAGTTTTTCAGGCTCGTCTATTTTATACTTAAAGCAGTCAACGTACACGTAGTCGTTGCCTGCACCGTGCATCTTGGTAAACTGAAGTTCCATTATTACCCCCTGATGTCAGCAACTGCTTTGGCAAAGTCTTCCTTACCGAAAACACTGCTTCCTGCAACCGCAACGTCGGCATTTTCTATAAGCCTTGCAGTCTCACCCGTTATACCGCCGTCAACGCTTATCAGATATGAATAGCCGTTTTCCTCACGGAGCTTTGCAAGTGTGTCAATCTTATCAACCGCAGAAGGCATAAACTTCTGACCGCCAAAACCGGGCTCAACACTCATAACGAGTACAAGTTCAACCTTACCGAGTATATGCTTTATCTCGTCAACTGACGTGCTCGGTTTTATCGAAACGCCTGCTTTAACGCCTTTTTCGTGAATGGCATCTATTATTTTTTCTGCATCATCATCGCACTCAATGTGGAACGTGATATACTCACTGCCCGCATCTACAAATTCGTCAAGATATTTGAGCGGATGTGTTATCATCAGATGTGTGTCAAAAACGAGTGACGTGTGCTTTCTGAGTGCCTTTATCACGGATGAACCGAATGAAATGTTGGGTACAAAATGACCGTCCATCACGTCAAGATGAAGCCAGTCTGCCCCCGCTTTTTCGACCTTTCTTACGTCGGTTTCAAGATTTGCAAAATCTGCTGCCAAAAGTGACGGTGCTATCTTTAACATATATTCCTCCTGTGTCATTTATAGATTATCTTCATAGTATGTAATGTAAGACGCAGATGGTACAGACGTCCCTACCCTTGCCAAGACCTTTACATCTGCGGCTTTTTATATAGCGGCAGGCCGTAGCGGTCTGCCGCAGTTGAACGTCAGTTCATAACATATACAATTTTAACATTTATGTTACAATATTGCAAGAAATATGGACAAACAATAACTTCAATTATATAATGTAAGGACGACAAGGAGGTGCGTCTATGGCAGATAACAAGAATATACGTCAAATCGCCGCGAACAAAAAGGCGTACCACGACTATTTTGTCACAGAATCGCTTGAAGCAGGCATTTCCCTTTCGGGTACGGAAGTGAAAAGCATCCGTCTCGGCCAGGTAAATCTCAAGGACTCGTATTGTATGATAGAAGACGGGCAGGTAATTCTTCACGGAATGCATGTCAGCCCCTACGAAAAGGGCAACATATTTAATAAAGACCCTCTTCGTAAAAGAGTGCTTTTACTGCACAAGCGTGAAATATTACGTCTTTTTGACAAGGTCAGGCTTGACGGGATGACGCTTATTCCCTTATCGCTTTATTTTTCGGGTTCAAAGGTCAAGGTTGAACTTGGCGTATGCAAGGGTAAAAAGTTATACGACAAGCGTGATGCCGCAGCTGAAAGGCAGGCAAAGCGTGATATTGACAGAGCATCGAAGGAGTTTTTCAGATGATTTACAAAAAAATAAATCTTAACGAAGAATATAATTTAGGTAAAGATACGGTTCTTACGGCGTATATCCCCGACACTTTTGACGAGATAGATATAAACAGAAAAAGACCGTCGGTGTTAATATTCCCGGGCGGCGGTTACCGCTTTCTTTCGGCCAGGGAGGCTGAACCGATTGCTCTCGCATATATGGGAATGGGCTTTAACGCTTTTATTCTGGAATACAGTGTATACCCTGACTGTAAGCATCCGCGTCCGCTTTTGCAGGCGGCTGCAGCGATGGCGTATATAAGAAAAAATGCTGACGAGTATCACGTTGACCCCGAGGCAGTCGCCGTTGTCGGCTTCTCGGCAGGCGGTCATCTTGCAGGCACGATTTCAACGCTGTGGAAGGATGAAGTTGTGTCAGAAACACTCGGCATAGAGGCAAAGGACGCACGTCCCGATGCGGCAATTCTCGCCTATGCGGTGCTTGCAAACAAATATGCTCACCAACTTTCTTTTGACAGAGTATCAGGCGAAGACGAAGAAATTGCAGAGTATCTTTCCATAGAGAAAAACGTTGATGCGGACACTCCGCCGATGTATCTGTTTGCAACGGCAACCGATGCTACGGTAAATCCCAAAAGCACACTGCTTACGGCACTCGCTTTGCAGGAGCACGGTGTCCCCTATGAAATGCATATGTATAAAAGCGGACGACACGGCTATGCACTCGGCTCATACGTAACTACAAAACCCGAGGCGACGGATCTTGAAAACAGACTTGACACTCACGTGGCAGGCTGGCTCGACGAATCGGTGCAGTTTTTAAAGGGATTATTTGCAAAAAATAACATATAATAAAAAAGCCGAAATTTTCGGCTTAAATACGGGGGCGTAAAGGTTTCGACGGGGACGGTGAAACCGGATAAGCATGTGGAAGTATGGTCTTCCTTAAAACCATAAACTTAAATTTAAACGCTAACGATAATTTAGCTTACGCTGCCTAATTAAAGGCAGCCGTCTGCCTGCGGAGTACTACGGCCGCAGACCAGGCGTCGTTTAGTAGTGCACCTGAGTGGGAGATGGTGATAACCCACCAAGGATAATCACCTTGCAAAAGTGCAAGCCCGTTCTTCGGCGTGCACCGGCGGACAAACAGTTGGAGAAATAAACATGTAGAAGGTCCTGCGGATCCTTTTTCGGACAGGGGTTCGATTCCCCTCGCCTCCACCAAATAAAAAAGACACCTTAGTGGTGTCTTTTTTATTTTCCCTTTAATTCTATTGACTAAAAAACCTTTTTTGATATAATAACCTCGAGGTGATTATTTTGGAAAATTTTATAAATCTTGATAAAAATATGATCGTCAACACAAGCATAGGCGACATTGATGTTACGTGGTATGACGTAAAGAAGGCTCCCTTTTCGATTCACGGTTTGTACAACCCCGAAACAGAGCCCTATTTCCACCGTTTGCCGTTTGACGTTGCCGAGGCTACAAGCGAAGGTGTTGCAAAACTTCATCAGGAATGTGCGGGCGGACGCGTGCGTTTTTCAACCGACTCACCGTACATAGCAATCCGTGCAAAGTTCCGTGTGGTTGGCCGTTCATCTCATCTTACTCTCGTTTCAACGGCAGGCTTTGACCTTTTTATGGACGGTGAATTCGGAAGCCGTTATATCAAGGAATTCCGTATGCCTTACGATATGACAGACACTTACGAGCAGGTTATTCATCTTGAAAAGGGTGAAATGCGTTCATTTACAATAAATATGCCCGTTCATTCGGTTGTTGAGACACTCGAAATCGGTCTCGCACCCGATGCTTCGGTTGAGGAGGCTAAGCCCTACCGTGACATAAAGCCCGTTATTTTCTACGGCTCGTCTATCGTTCACGGTACAGCGGCAACCCGTCCGGGCAACACTTATCCCACTATAATTTCACGCGAACTCAACATCGACTTCAGAAACATAGGCTTTTCGGGACATGCAAAGGGTGAACCTGCTATTGCAGAGTGGATGGCAACCCTCCCCATGAGCATATTCGTGTGCGACTATGACCACAATGCACCGACGGTTGAGCATCTTGAAGAAACGCACTACGCTATGTATGAAATCATACGTAAAAAGAATCCCGACCTTCCTTATATAATGATAACACGCCCGAATTTCTGGACGTCACGCAGAGGATGGGAAGACTCGCTTGCCCGCAGAGACGTGATTATGTCTTCATATCTCAAAGCACGTGCAAACGGTGACAAAAACGTGTGGTTTATTGACGGTATGAGCTTCTTTACCGAAGCATACCAGAACGAATGTGTAATGGACAGCTGTCATCCTCAGGATGCAGGCTTTATCCGTATGGCAGAAAGTATCGGCACGTTTATACGTCATATTCTTGAAAACCGCAAATAAAATTTTTCTTGACAAAGTTTACGTCATTCTATAAAATACAGGTATAATATCAAAGGCGTTCGAGTAGAAAGCAGTAGCCGTTTAATTGCATTTTAAGAGAGTTGCTGGTTGGTGTGAAGCAACAGTGTAAGGGCGGTGAATTCATTCTGCGAGCCGTGGGCTGAAGGCTGTGCTGTGTAGGCTTTACCGGGTGTGACCGTTATATCACAAGGGTGTAATTGCACCTAATAAGGCTCTTTTTGTGAAAAAAGGGTGAAACAGAGTGGTACCACGGTTTTATAAACTGTCCCTGTTCTTCCGTTTTGGAGGAACAGGGTTTTTTTGTTAATTTCACGGATTTCCGTGTAATTATAATTTTACTCCGAAAGAGGTTTTAAAAATGAAAAAAGTATTATCAATCCTTTTAGTGCTTGCACTTTGCCTTTCTATGGCTGCATGTGCAAACGACACGGTAACAATCAAGGTTAATCCCGACAAGTCGGAATACGTTGTCGGTATCTGCCAGCTCGTTACACACGACTCGCTTGACCTTGCTACTCAGGGCTTTAAAGACGCTCTTACAGAGGCTCTTGAAGCAGAGGGCAGAACAGTCGTATACAAAGACCAGAACGGTCAGGGCGACACGAACACCTGCGTTACTATCGTAAACAGCTTCGTTTCTGAGGACGTTGACCTTATTCTCGGCAACGCTACTCCCGCACTTCAGGCTGCATACAACGCAACCGAAACTATCCCCGTACTTGGCACATCCATCACAGAATACGGCGTGGCACTCGGTATAGAAAACTTCAGCGGCGTGGTTGGAAACAACGTTTCGGGTACTTCAGACCTTGCTCCGCTTGAGGACCAGGCTCAGATGATGATTGACGTGCTTGCCCTTGAAGAAGGTGCTACGGTTGGTATCCTCTACTGCTCAGCAGAGCCCAACTCAGCATACCAGTACGACGTTGTAAAGGCTTATCTCGAAGGCAAAAACATCACTGTAAACGAATACAAGTTCTCCGAATCAACCGAGCTTCAGGGCATCGTTACAAAAGCATCTGCAGAATGTGATGCTATCTACGTTCCCACGGACAACACGGTTGCTTCAAATGACGAAACCGTAAGAAACGTATGCGGTCCCGACAAGACACCCGTTTTCACAGGCTACGAAAGTGACGTATGCTTCGCAACACTTGCTATCAGCTACTACAACATCGGCGTTGAAACGGGCAAGATGGCTGCTGACATTCTTCTCGGCAAGAAGGACGTAACAACTATGGAAATCGGCTACGACGCACAGCCCGTTAAGAAGTACAACAAGACTATTTGTGACGAGCTTGGTATCGACACTGCAAAACTTGATGCTGACGGCTACATTGCTCGCTAATCCGAAGGAGATATAATGGGATTTTTAAATGCATTGCCCGGTGCCGTTGCACAGGGTCTGATATGGGGTATAATGGCAATCGGACTTTACATATCCTATAAAATTCTTGATATTGCCGACCTTACGGTTGACGGCTCTATCTGTACGGGTGCCTGCGTCTGTGCAATTCTGCTTGCAAACGGTGTCAACGTATACCTCTGCATACTGGTTGCCTTTATTGCAGGTCTGCTTGCAGGTATAATTACGGGCGTTTTTCACACGGTTATGGGTATTCCCGCAATTCTTGCAGGTATTTTGACTCAGCTTATACTGTGGTCGCTCAATTTAAAGATTCTCGGCAAAGCGAATCTTACCATAAATTCACGCACCTTCCCCGTGCTTTTATCATCACTCAACAACACGAAGGCAATTATAGTTGCCGCCGCTTTCATCGTATTTATCATTGTGGGACTTTTCCTTTTCTTCTATACGGAGCTCGGTCTCTCTGTAAAATCGACGGGCGATAATGCGGATATGAGTGAGGCGCAGGGTGTCAACGTCAAATTCAACAAGGTGCTCGGTCTTGCAATTTCAAACGGTCTTGTTGCTCTGTCAGGCGCAATTCTTGCACAGTATCAGGGCTTTGCCGACATAAATATGGGACGCGGTGCAATCGTAATCGGTCTTGCCGCTATTATCATCGGTCTGTCTGTTTCACTTAAAATCAAGTCCAATTTCGTAGTCAGCCTTATAGGCGTCGTAGGCGGAAGCGTTGCTTACTACCTCGTTTATACTTTCGTCATCTGGCTCGGTCTTGATACAGACCTGCTCAAAATGCTTTCAGCGGTAGTTGTTGCGGTATTCCTCGCACTCCCCTACCTCAAAAAAGAGTATTTTACCAAGCCCAAAATACCCGCAGATATAAACGGAGGTGACGGTAATGCTTAAAATAACCAACCTTTACAAGACTTTTAATGCCAATACCGTCAACGAAAAACGTGCTTTAGCGGGACTTAACCTCACTTTAAACGAAGGCGATTTTGTAACCGTCATCGGCGGTAACGGTGCAGGTAAGAGCACGATGCTCAATGCCATATCGGGCGTGTGGAAGCCCGACTACGGTACGATTGAGATTGACGGTGTAAACGTTACGAATATGCCTGCTTACAAAAGAGCATCTCTGCTTTGCAGGGTGTTTCAGGACCCTATGAAAGGCACTGCACCCGATATGGAAATTGCAGAAAACCTTTCGATTGCGGCTCGCAGAGGCAAAAAACGTAAACTCATCTGGGGTCTTCCCAAAAAAGAACGTGAGAGTTATAAAGAACTTCTCGCACAACTTGACTTAGGTCTTGAAAACAGACTTTCTACAAAAGTAGGCCTTCTTTCAGGCGGTCAGAGGCAGGCGGTCACGCTTCTTATGGCGACGCTCAAAAAGCCGAAGCTTCTTTTGCTTGACGAGCATACTGCGGCACTCGACCCGAAAACTGCATCCAAGGTGCTTGAAATAACGAATAAACTCGTCACCGAAAACAACCTTACGACACTTATGGTCACTCACAATATGAACGATGCCATAAACTACGGCAACCGTCTCATAATGATGAACGAGGGCAATATAGTGGTGGATATATCCGGTGAGGAAAAGAAAAAACTTACAAAGGCTGAACTTCTCAAACTCTTTGAAGTGGGAAGCGGCAGCGAATTTGCAAGCGATAAAGAGATTTTATCAAAATAAAAAAAGCGGTTCATCTTGAACCGCTTTTTCTTATGTTGAGAAGTCTTACGACAATTGGGCTTAATACGATGTTGACACCGAGTTCAACGAGGAAATTTGCACCTACAAGTACGAAAATCATATAATAAGCAACGTTTCCGCTAAGACCTGCCGCCGCTGCCCACGATGCAATCGTTTCCATAAAGAAAGCAAGACAGCCGAGCAGGAAAACACCCGTATTGACCAGAGGGCAAATTATTGCCGCTGCAAAAACGGCTATACTCTGATTATTTCTTGACAAGAACTTATATACGCCGTCTGCACAGTCATCACAAAGGCCGTTATTTTTCTTTATGTATTCAACCTGTCTGTGAGAACGCTTATCAAGCAAAGCGTGTACGCCTTTGTAAGCAAGACCTGCTGCAAGACCGCAGAGAATACCTTTTGCAAGCACCGTTATTATCGTACCCGGCACGTTGACTGCAAGAAACGCCGCAGCATCACCGGTGATAAAAACCATAATCGCAAAAATGAAACCGAGCCATGCACCTATCCACGCACCGCAGGTTGCCGCACCGATAACTATCGGAATAAGCACGAGTGTAATGGAAAAAGGCCCGAGTTTTATAAATGCACCCATATACTGCAACAATGCAACGAGCGCCGTCATTACGGCACCGAGCACCAAAGTCTGTGTAGACATTTTCTTTCTATTCATAAAATCACCCTTGTTCGTTTTTTATAATTTTATCACCAAAACGTATTTTTATCAAGAGTAATGATTATACTATAAAAAAACGTAAGGAGATAAATATGGTAGAACAGGATACGATAAAGTTACTTCGCGAATGTGATGCAGGTGTAAAAATGGGCACGAAGTCGATAGACGACGTGTTAAAGTACGTTCACAACGAGGATTTCAAGGAATACCTCACAAGTTGCAAAAGCGAACACAACAAACTCGAAAACGAGATAAAAGAACTTCTCGACAAATATGACGATGACGGCAAAGAGCCAAACCCCATTGCAAAAAGTATGTCGTGGATGAAGACGAATATGAAAATTTCGATGGACGATTCGGACAAGACGGTGGCAGACCTTATGACTGACGGTTGCAATATGGGTGTAAAGTCGCTTAACCGCTATTTAAATCAGTACGAGGCGGCGGACGAGGTATCAAAGGACATCGCAAAGCGCCTGATAAACCTCGAAGAAAAACTTGCAATTGATATACGAAAATATCTGTAAAGGAGGTCATATCAGACCTCTTTT
>JAZQAK010000053.1:0-2315 GCA_045545175.1 Feifaniaceae bacterium | reverse complement strand
CGTCGAACATTTCAACAGGTCTTTCGAGTTTTACTTCTTTACCGTCAATCAAGGCAGTATCCTTGCCGATAGTCCAAAGAGACTTCTTGTCGTGGTAGGACTTCACCATAAGTGTCTGTTCTTCCTTATCCCACTCGTAATAGGTTCTTGTAAACAAATGGAAGTGTCTCAGCGGCTCAAAGGAAACGTAGAATTTTCCGTCTTCAACCTTTGTTCTGTAGTGGCAGTTATATTCCTTGCCGTCAATAAAGGTCTTGTATCTTACCTTGCCGTCATTGAAGGTGAGAGCCTTGAGGTTTTCTATTTCAAAGCTTCCTTTCGATTCTGTCGGGTCGATTCTGATTTTTGTAATTCTGCCGCACCATTCGGGATTTTCCTTTGTGAAGAATACAAGCGAACCGTCCTCGGCTGTAGTTCCGGAAAGTAACATTCTTGCACCCGCAAAAGCCTCGTCACCCTCTCTCATAAAGAAAAGCTGGACAGGCGAAGCTTCGGGTCTCTCCCAATTCACGGGGAAATCTGCACTTGCCGTTGCAATCTTAAGGCTTATTGCATCAACGCTTTCTGCATCAATATCAACATCAGTTATAATCTGAGGGTCCCATGAGCTTCCGTGTCCGCATACTCTGCCGTCCTTGAAGGAAAGGGCAACCTCGTTTACACCCTGCCACATATTTACGCTTTCGGGTGTGTTGTAATTGTATTCGCATACTACCTTTGTGGGTGCTTCTCTCTTTGTGTAAAGAAGTGCACTGAGAAGCTCACGTCCCTTGGGATAGAGATAGCTTATTCTGTCAAGGGAAGCCTGTGAGGGTCTGTCCGACTCAAAGCTGTCGGCATTCTTTGTAACAGCCTTTCTCATTTCATTAAGGTATCCGAAGCCCTTTAGGTTGCCGGGACAGATATATGTTCCCTCGCCGTATTCATTCCATGTCGAGAACATCATGAGCTTCTTTTTCCATTCCTCATCAAAATGAGAATAGGAAGGAAAAACGTCATCCTTGAACCACTTTATAACCTTACCCATATCCTCGCAGTCAATCATGGGGTGTCTTGACTTACGCCATGCAACGTCATTATAACCGACAGAAACCGTGGGAACAACGTGTAAGAGATTCATATCCATCTGACTCTGCATTCTGCCAATCTGATAGTCGGGCACATATCCGAAGTGTCCCCAGCCGTAGGCATATACACCGTCAATGGAAGCACTCTTTCTGTTTTCATTCGGCTCACCGCAGGTAATAATTGCCATGTCCTTAAAGCCGCATCTCTTTGCTGAAGCACGCAGAAGCTCCATAACCTCCTTAACCTTGTCATATCCGCCAAGGTCGCGTGCCACCTTTTCAATGTTGTAAACCGATATGATTGCAACACCGTCAATGCTTAAATATCTAGGGTCTGTGAAGAAGTAATCTTCAAAATACGGGATGTAGTAGTCTTCAACGTCCTTAGGTGATGCAGGACTTCCTGCACCTGCCTCCCAAATGAGGGCAAGCTTCATATAGTCTGCATACTTTGCCTTGAAGTGGCCGTTGTGAATTGCATCCGAAAGGACTGTTTTAAGGTTAGGTGCTTTTGTCTGTGAGCAGTACCAGCAGTAAAATTCGCAGTCAAGACCGTGTTCCGCCATCCACTTGATTTCCCAGTCGGCAGTTTCGGGCAGACCTTCATCGTAGAAGCCGAGGTATGTAAGATTGTCCTTGAATGCGCTTATGGCATCCCAGCCGACGTGTTCGCCGTTGTGCCAGAGTGAGCAGATGTTCATACCCGTAACATATCTGTCGTCCTTTTCGGGAAGTACGGGAGGCTTTGGATAGTCCTCGGGCTCGGGCTGAACAATGTAAGCAAAAACATCCGTAAACTTCATTACACCGCCCTTTTCGGGTGTGTAGGAAACCAAGATACCGTCAAAGAAGTCAGCATCAAATGTAACACTCTGACACTTTTTGCCGTTGAGATACACTTCTGCTGTCTTTGTGTCAGTATTTGCAACAACCATGAAGGTCTGCCATACATATGGGTTATGCTTGCGAAGAACATCACCCTTTTCGGACATGAGAGCCGTACCTTCGTCAAAGAAATCAAGTGTTTCCTTGCCGCCCGTTGTCAGTGAAAGCTTTACACCCTCACCCGACGTATTCTTTGTAAGATATTTTACTTCAAAGCAAACTTTGCCCGTCTGCTTTTCAAATTCACGTCTGCACTTGCCCGACGCACCCTTTGAAGCACAGATTACGTTTGTATAGTGCTTGAAGCCTTCATAATAGTAGCTTGTATAGGCGGATGCACCCTCGGTATTTTCGATTATCCAG
>JAZQAK010000052.1:0-6618 GCA_045545175.1 Feifaniaceae bacterium | reverse complement strand
AGAAAGAGCACTATCACAGTGATAGGCGGAACAATTAAGTCTGCCGGAAGTGCAGCTACAACAAGCGGCACATATGATTATGATACATATGTAACAGCAACAGCCGCTGCTGCAGAAAGTGGCAAAAAGTTCAGCCATTGGAAACTTGACGGCAAGGTAGTAAGCTATTTAACGAAATATAGTTTCTATGCACCTGACGCAAACATAACTCTTGAAGCGGTATTTGTTGAGGAAGCAGAAACTGTCGAAGAGGAAGTAACCATCACAATCACAGAGACATCCGACGTGATAAACGGCGTAAATGTTGCAGGTTTCATCACAACAAGATACGTTCCCGAAGGAACAGAAGTTATTGAAACAGGTGTAATTTACGTAAAGGATGCAACCTTTGTAGGAAGCGGTGAAGATGGTGTGCTTACAATAGCAGATGTAGGAAAGACAAGCACAAACGGCAAGGCTGTAAAGGCTGCATTTGCAAGCGACACAGCATCCGGTCAGCACAAGCTTTCCGCAAGCTATACAGCTCTTGGTATCAAGGCAAGAGGCTTCATCACTTATAAGTTAACGGATGGAAGCATCAAAACAGTTTATACAGATACAATAACTGTACAGTAATAAAACAAAAAGCACAGAGGCAACCGCCTCTGTGTTTTTTTGTGTGCTTATTCCGCCATTGTCATTCTGAGTCAGCCCTCCGCTGTCATTCTGAGTCCGAAGGGCGAAGAATCTCATATGGAGCGCAACCGATAGTGCGGGAGATTCTTCACTTTGCCTGACGGCTCGTTCAGAATGACAAAAGGGGAATTGCCTCCATTCAGAATAACATCCTGCACCGTAGGGAATGCATTTATGCATTCCGAAAAACGGAACGGATAAATCCGTTCCCTACTCTCATTCTGTGCAAACAAAAAAATTCTCCTTGCTTTTTGGAATTTGTTGTGATATAATAATATAGCTAAAATGTGTTATTGTACCCTTTTGGATATAATCAATGCATAAATTTATATAAAGGAGTGGTTCTTTATGAAAAAGGCATTGGCTTTGCTCTTGACCCTTGCTATGCTGGCAACTCTTTGCACAGTTCCCGCTTGGGCAGAGGAAGACGTAGCATTTGACATCCCCGTAATAGAAGAAGTTACGGAAGAAGAACTTGCGGAGGTAGAACTCTTCGCAGAAGAAGTTACAGAGGAAGATACCCGCGTTGCGGATATCGAAACAACAGAAGAGGACGATTTCATCCTTCTTGCTGATCTGGAAGGTGCAACCCTTTCCTACAAAAAGGTAGGAAGCGGCTACGAGGGTGACATCAAGTATCTTACCGACGGTCAGAAAACCGTAGGAACAGATATTCCCGATCTTTACAATGGTTTTATGGCAAGAAAAGGCGACTATTTCACCATCGACTTAGGTGAAAAGATGGCATTATCCGGTATCCGTGTATGGGAATCCTCCCGTGTGCGTTATTTCGCAGTTAACGGAACTGACGGATCAGGCACTAATCCCGCACCCGGTGCAAGAAGAGTTGCAACAAGCCGTACACAGTTCTCCGATGACGGTGAAACCTGGTACACTCTTGCTGCAGGTATTCCTGTTTATAACGACGAAGCTTTTACCGGTGATATTCCCTTCGCTTTCTCCGCAACAGGCGTAACAAACATTGAAGCTCGTTACGTAAGATTTGAAGTAACAACCTGTTCTACCAACTGGGGAGAGTTTGAAATTGAAGAAATCGCAATAATTAAGGCAAAGGAAGACCTTAATACATGGTCTCTTACAGGCTATGAAATATCTCCTGATGCCTTTGAAAGTGTTACTGCGGGCTCTACATGGGGCGGTTATGTAGTAACAAAGGCGTATGATAATAACCTTTCCTTGATTGACTACTGGCATTCATTTGCCGATCCTAAAAATGAACATCCTGAGTATGTATATACCGCTAACGACAAAATCCTTACAATTAAGTTTAAGGAAAAGACTGCAATCGGCGGTGTGAGACTTTGGCCCAGAAATGACGGATCCAAGGCTACAGCTAGTCAGAATGGCGCTTCTTTGGCAAGAAGAGTGCAGCTTTTAGGCTCCGATGATGGTATAACTTGGAAGCCCCTTACTTTGAATCTTAACAACGACGCAGTTCTTTCGAGTAATGGTTATGCTGCACCCATTGATATTATACTTGCAACAACTATTGCTAACGAAGTGAACTATCTCAGAATTGCCGGCATGACTGGGGATAAATATGTATGTCTTCCCGAATTCCAGGTGCTCACGGCAGAAGCAAGGGGAACAGCAAACAGCTATGTTGCTATGGAAGATGTTGTTACACTTGAAACAATGCCTGTTGTTACAGGTGGCGGTAACTCTTACAACACAAGCTGGCTTAACGCTTCCACCAACCCCTTCAGCGGAGTTATTTATCAGGGGGTAAATACCGCAGAAGGTTACTACAATCCCTGGACAGGTGCTGGCAGCGCCGATCCCCATATGGAGGATAACTTCGTATACTTTGACGGTCTTAACGGCGCCACCGATATCGGAGGCCCTCAGACAGCATGGGCTGACATTGACCTTGGAAAGGCTCACACCTTCTCTGCTATCCGTCTTTTCGGCCGTTGGAATCAGGCAGGTCAGTCTCTTACAAAGGGTTATATCTTAGTTTCCGAAAACGGAACTGACTGGTACCGTACCGAGCTTTATGAAGACTCTTATAAGTCTACTTCCGGTATGGCGAAGTATGCTTCAACAGGCGATATCTATACAGATATCCCCATGAACTTCGGCGAGGATATGAACATTACTGCTCGTTACATTAGACTTTACTGTGTAATGACAGGCGGCGGTGACCACTGGTCATGGCAGCAGGTAATGCTGGTTAAGCCCGAAGAAGATAATGAAACAAAGACCGTAAATGAGCTTATAGCAGCTATGGATGCAGAAGCAGCAGAGGTTGAAGAAATAATCGCAGCACTTCTTGCTGAAATCACATCCTATAATGAAGATATTGTTGCTGCAAGAAAGGCGTATGATAACCTTCCCGAAGCTGCAAAGCCCTATGTTTCCGAGGATTCTCTCGCAGCACTTGCCAAGGCAGAGGCTGCAAATGCAGGCTTTGTATACACATTGGCAACCAGTGCAAACACAGGCTTAAAGAAGGCAACCTTCACAATGCCCAAGAGAGGTAATACGGAAATTAAGTCCGTTACTTACACAGATACCTTTGGCGTTGACCACGACGGTAAGGATGCAACAAGCATTACAGTTGACGAAGAAAGCGGAAATATGACAATTACCCTTGCAGGTAACTATACCACCGCAACAGGTCTTACAGATTATTCTAAGGGAAGTGTTACATATTATCACAATGATACAAGCGCAAACTACGGATGGACAAAGGGAGATCAGATTCTTCCCGAATTCTTTACAGGTATCTTTGTAAGAGAGGTTGCATCCGACGGTTTTGGTGACCACTTTGTTGAAGTTACCTTTGAAGATGATGTTACTTATGTATTAAACATCAAGACAACTCCCACATGGTCAACACTTACAAACACCGCTGCAATAGAAGGCAGTGAATATACCGACGAAATGACACCCAAGTCAACATGGAAGTCCACAACCACAAACCAGAACTATAACATGAGTAGTGCTTTCGACGGTAAGGCAGAGTACTTAATCAGAAAGGGCGGCGCAACAACCGCTAACCGTTACGAGTCTGACTATATCGCAGGTAACGTTCTTAAGCCTGACAGCACCACGGGCGACGCAGTAATTATGTATAAGCCCGTTCGTATGGACTTTGTAATTGATATGGGAGAGGCAACAGCTGTTTCCGGTGTAAGACTTTATCCCAGAACTTCCTCCTATAAGGAAGATAAGACTGCAGGTAGCGCAGCAGGCTGCCCCACTACTATCAGATACTGGGGTTCCAACAACGGTGTTGACTGGGTAAACCTTGGCGATTACAACTTTACATCAGATCCTAAAACAGATCTCACTGAAAAGACAGCTGATTTCGGTGAAAACGTGGCATACAGATACTATAAGGGTTCTGTACTCAAGTCAAACGGTAAAACCTACTTGCAGACCGTATCCATTTCCGAAATTGCATTCTTAGTTCCCAAGACATATCTTAGAAGCGAAGATACAGTAACGGTTGATAAGTCCGAGCTTGAAGACGTTTACTTTGAATTCACACTTGCAGGCGGCGAAGGAATAAAGAGCTTTGTTACCGATAAAAACGTTGAAGTTCCTTACAAGGCAAATGTTTCCGGTAAGCAGGCATTAATCAAAATTGAGAAAGATAAGCTTAATTTACTTTCCAACGGTACACACAAGCTTAAGCTTACGCTTACAAACGGTCAGTCCTTTATCCTTACACTTAATATTAACGACTATTCAAAGGCAAGCTATGTTGTTTCCGATGCAACAGGCAGAGGTACAGATGCACTTGTACTTACAAGCATAAGTGGAAAAGAAGTTTCCAAAATTACCATTGACGGTGTTGAGGCGACTGCCTTTGAAGCAGGTGGCGGAAGCAGAGTATATCCCGCATTTACCGTATCTGATGATAACACCGTAATCACAATTCCCAGATACATAATAAGAAAAACTGCTGACCTTTATACAAAGATAGGACTTGCAGAAGGCTCAACCGCAACAGTTCCCGTCGTTTTGACCTATGCGGACGAAACAACAAAGGAATATACGGTTACACTTTCTGCCCAGTGGGTTGCTACACCCACCGTTAACGGCACCTTTGCCGCTGACGAAATAACTCCCGTTGCAGGCGAGTGGAAGGTAAGAACAAGCTCTGCAAACAATGCAGATGCACATCCCAAGAAGGCATTCGTTGAAGTTTTAAGAAATAAGAAGGACTCTCAGAACTGGCATACTGCATACACCTATGTTGACCCCGATGCAATTCAGGATACCAATGCCGACCACTACATCGATGTTGACTTCGGTCAGAATCCTCCCGAATTTTCCGGTGTAAGAGTAACCGAGCGTGTATCAGGCTCCACCTATATAAGAATTACAATTTCCGGTAAAAACTCCGACAGCGATGAATGGGAAGAATTCTTCTCAGGTCACGCAGGTGCAGTTGCACCCAATGTAAACAACCTTATGTTTGATAAGGTATTTAACTACCGTTACATGAGAATGCAGTTTGACGGTGGTTCTGCTCACGTAACAGTTGACACAATTCACCTTATAAAGGACCTTGCAAGACTTGAAGGTGAAGCAACAGCAATTACCGATATAAACGATGCAGAAGCAGTAAGCTTTAACTTCTATGTTCCCGAAAACGCAACCGTTACAAGCGTAACAAAGGGCGAAGAGGTAGTTGACGCTGCAAACTACAGCCTTGAAAACGGCGTATTAACATTTGCTGCAGACTTTGTTGGAACTCTTTTAGCAGGAGACACAACCTTAACAGTTACAATCGGAGCAGCAGCAATTGATGTAACAATTACAAGAAAAGACATTTATTCTGCAAGCTATGTAATTGTTGACGAAGCAACAGGAAGAGGTACAAACGACCTTGTACTTAAGCTTCCCGCAGGTAAGACTCCTACAGGCATCACCTATGGCGACAAGACAGTTACAATTGACCCCGAAAAGAAGCCTGTTGAACTTGTTGCAGGTGACGGCACTCTTACAATCAAGCGTTATGTAATAAGAGACCTTGACGACATATTTGATAAGACAGAAATCAAGTTTAACGTAAACTTTACTGATGAAACTTCAAAGGAATACAAAGTTGCACTTTCCAAGGAAGGAAAGAAATTAACCGGCATCAACACAGAAGCATTTGCTGATGATGAAATCATCCCCACAGACGGTGCTTGGACAATTACAGCCAGCCCCTCAAATACAGCGGATGAGCATATAAACTATGCCTTTGCAAAGAGAGACGGCAGAAACAATAACTGGCACTCAGCTTATACAGAGACATCCCCGGGAGTTGCTACAAAAGATGCTACAACAAACCGTCTCTACATCGATGTTGATTTCGGAACCGAAACCGAAATTGCAGGTATTCGTTATTACGAAAGAGTAAGCTCCGACTCCGGTCTCTGGAACGGTGCAAGCGTTTACGGTAAGGATGCATCCGGTAACTGGGTACTCATAAAGAGCCAGGCATTTGATGTGACAGCACTTAAGGGCGTGGCTGCAGGCACTGCAGAAGTAAACTTTACAGAAAAGGTAACTTACAGAGAAGTAAGAATTATAGTTGATGCTTCAGATCTTTCAACAGCAAAGGCAATTACCTTCCTTAACACAATTCCTGCTCCCGAAGTTCCCGAAGAAGAAGTAAACATCAAGGTTACACCCACCACAGGCGGTAACGTAACAGTGGATGGAGCTCCTTCCTTAGGCGATAACTATGTTGAGTCCAATACTGACGTAACCTTCACCGCAAAAAGCGATGTAACGGGTGGCTTTAAGTACTGGATTGAAGCAAACACAGGAAGAATCCTGGGAACAGATAATACTCTTACCATCAAGTCCGTAATCGGTAAGGACATTAAGGCGGTATTCTCCGATCCTTCCGCACACGAAGCATTCGTAAGCTTCTACGGCTTAAACGGCGACAAGATTCTTGCAACAAGCTATGTA
>JAZQAK010000051.1:0-30828 GCA_045545175.1 Feifaniaceae bacterium | reverse complement strand
TGACGGGCTTCGTCACGAGCCATTTCGTGAACTGTGTCGTGAATTGCGTCAAGTCCGTTCTTCTTAGCGCAGGATGCAAGGTCGAACTTACCCTGTGTTGCACCGTATTCGCAGTCAACTCTCCACTTTAAGTTGTCCTTTGTTGTAGCTTTCATGTTGGGCTCTAAATCTTCGCCAAGAAGCTCAGCAAACTTTGCAGCGTGTTCTGCTTCTTCATAAGCAGCCTTTTCCCAGTAAAGACCTACTTCGGGATAGCCTTCTCTGTGAGCAATACGAGCCATGCAAAGATACATACCAACTTCTGCACACTCGCCGTTGAAGTTAGCCATAAGCTGTTCAAAGATATCCTTCTTATCTTCCTCGGAAATGTCGGGGTTGTTCTTTACTGTCTTAGCGTATACGCCGTATTCGTGCTCAGCAGCAAGAGCCGCGCCTTCTTCCATAACCTTGAACTTTTCAGCGGGAACCTTACAAACGGGGCACTTTTCGGGAGCGGAATCGCCCTCGTGAACATAACCACAAACTGTGCATACATACTTTGCCATAATCATTACCTCTTTCTTCTTTATAATTAATTTATTTTTATTTTACAATCGGGACATATTCCCCGAAAATGTACTATATAATCTGTTACCTCGAAGGGGGCATCCTTTACAATGCTGTCAACCGGGATTGCGATAAAATCCGTGGGAATGTCAAAAATTCTTTTGCAGCTTTTACAGGAAAGATGAAAGTGAGGATTCTTATTTCCGTCAAAATGGGTTGTCTTGTCGTCGCCTTCAATTTTCTGAATAATTCCCATCTCCGCAAGCTGCTCTAAATTTCTGTAAACCGTTGCCAGGGAAAGCTCAGGAATCTCCTCTTTGAGTTCCATATAAATCCATTCGGCAGTGGGGTGACACTTAACGCTTTGTAAAAGCGAAAGAATGGAATCTCTCTTGTGACTCTTTCTTGAAATCATATATTTCCTCCCTTCAGTTAATGATAATCGTTATCGTTAGCATTAATATAACATATATTTTCAAGTTTGTCAACAGTTTTTAAAAAAATTTTAGAAGAATTTTTAATTTTTTCATATGTCCTTCCGCTTGACACGGAATATTGGCTGTGATATATTATTAAAGGAAAGAAAAAATAATTACACAAAGGAGAATCATTATGAAAAAATCATGTAAGGTATTGGGGATTCTTATTGGTCTGGCGTTTGTTCTGGTGGGCATTTTGGCTATGAGCGGTGCTCTTGGTGCAGAGGTTTATTATCCTGATTCTGCCCCCTTTGGTTATGAATCGGGCTATGCAACATTCGGTGCAGATTACTATACATATTCAGTAAACAATATGGCTGAGGCAGGAGACGGAGCTCGTGCTGCGGGAGCAAACCTTTATTACATCGGCAATTTCCTTAAAATTTTTTGCGGTCTCACATCCATGCTCTTCGGCTTTTTGGTAATGTGCATATTCGGCGGATTAAATTGCTGCAGCGGTAAAGAGAAAGTAACGGAAACAGTGATTGAAGAAACTGCAATTCCCGAAGTACCCGAAGAAGAAACGGCTTCTGAGGCTACAGAAGAACAGGCACCCGAAGCTGCAGAGGAACAGGCTGAATAATAAGTTTCTGAAAAATAATACATAAAAACTCCCAAAAGTTTGCTTTTGGGAGTTTTTTATAGCAAAAAATTAAAGAATTGCCATCAAGTGGGCAAAAAACTTAAGGAATTTCGCTAAAAATAGTGATATACTGTCCCCGAAGCGGTAGAAATCCGCAAATTAAGCGAAGCGGCGTATTGCGAAAGGAATTTTGAAAAAAGCTTCCTTTATTATATATAGCCGCTATAATAAATTCCGAAAGGAGAATTTGTATGAAAATTGAAAACAATATGGCAACTGATGTTAAAATTGCCTATATAGGCGGAGGTTCCCGTGGTTGGGCATGGGGACTCATGAGTGATCTTGCTTCCTCCGAAGGGATGAGCGGTGATGTTTATTTATACGATATCGACTTGGATGCGGCAAAGGCAAATGAAATTATCGGAAATAAGTACAACGACCTTCCCGACGCTGTATCAAAGTGGGGTTATCATGCGGTAGAAACCATCGACGAGGCCTTGACAGGTGCAAACTTCGTTGTAATTTCCATCCTTCCCGGCACCTTCGACGAAATGGAGTCTGACGTTCATGCTCCCGAAAAGTACGGAATTTATCAGCCCGTAGGCGACACAACCGGCCCCGGCGGTGTGGTAAGAGCGCTCCGTACAATTCCTATGTTTGAAGTAATCGCAAAGGCGATTGAGAAAAACTGTCCCGATGCATGGGTAATAAACTACACCAATCCTATGGCAATATGCGTAAATACTCTTTACAAGACCTTCCCCGGTATCAAGGCATTCGGATGCTGCCATGAAGTATTCGGAACACAGAGACTTCTTGCAACAGCACTTGAGGAAGCTACCGGAATCAAAGCGGAGAGAGACGATATCACCGTAAACGTGGTAGGCGTAAACCACTTTACATGGCTTACAAGCGCACAGTATAAAAATATCGACCTCTTCCCCATTTACAAGGAATTCTGTGAAAAGCACTATGACGATGATTCGGGTAAGGCTGCCGACGATAACTGGGCAAACAAGCAGTGGCAGACCACAAACAAGGTTAAAAAGGACTTATTCCTTCGCTATGGCGTAATCGCAGCTGCAGGTGACAGACACCTTGCCGAATTCTGCGAAAAAGAATGGTACTTAAAAGATGTTGAAATGGTTGAAAAGAAGTGGAACTTCGGCTTAACCGCAGTTAAATGGAGAAAGCAGGATATGGAAGGCCGTCTTGCAAAATCCAAGAGACTTATAAGCGGCGAGCAGGCTATTGAGCTTAAGAAGACAGGCGAAGAAGGCGTTCGTCAGATGAAGGCGCTTCTTGGTCTCGGTGACCTTGTTACAAATATAAACCTTCCCAATGTTGGACAGATTCCTAATCTCCCGTTGGGCGTGGTTGTTGAAACCAATGCGGTATTCCGTGCAGACAGTGCAACTCCCGTTATGGCAGGACCAATCCCCGAGAGAATTTATCCTTTAATCGCAAGAAACGCAGGAGCTCAGGCCGGGGTTGTAAAAGCGGGCATCGAGAAAAATATCGACCTTGCATTTGATGCATTCTGTAACGATCCTCTTGTTGACATTCCCGTTGCTGATGCAAAGGAACTTTTCAACGAAATGATTGAAAACACCAAAAAATACCTCGATATGTACGAAATTAAGTAAAATACAGTATATATAATAAAGGAAACTTTTTTGAAACAGGCGGATGCGTATTTTGTGTCCGCTTGTTTTTATCTGTGAAAAAATTATTGCTAAATGTTTTAAATTAAGACTTGACAAAGAGGCGTGTATAGATATATAATAGGACATGATACCTTAGGCGTATCTTTTTGCGTGTTATATTTTATAAGGAGTGATATCAATGAAAAAAATTACAGCAATTATTCTTTCCATGCTTATGGTAATAGGTATGGTTGGAAATGTATGTGCAGCTTACGAAGCAGGCGGACTTGCAACTGCAGTAGGCACTGCACTTACGTTATCTGTTGATGTTGAGGCTGATGCCATGGCAAAGACTGATACAGCAGAAAAATACATAACAGAAGGAGCAGTTGAAGCAACTTACCTTTCTGCCAAGAGTCGTGTTTTTGACTTCAGAGCAGTTATCGATCTTGCCAATGTAGAAGCTAAGTTTGCTGCAGGCAAGAATCTTGCTGAAAAGAGAATTAAAGAAAAGGTTGACGAAGCAGATGTTGCAGACTATATGGCTGCATTTGACGAACTTTCAGTTACAGGTTCTTTCGTAATTACCATTAACTATGACGAAGGACTTACTCTTCCTGAGATGACAGCTGATATGCTTGATGCTGACGAAACTCTCTTCACATGGGGTGCTCCCGTTGACAACGGCGAAGGAACAGTTACACTTACTGTTAATGTTGCTGACGGCGTAAAGGCAAAGGACATTGAAGATAAGCTTTTCGCAAACAAGCTTACTCTTACCTGCGAAGGCGTAGAGGTTGCTGAAATCGGTACATATGAAGTTTCCGGTTCTATGACAGGAACAACAGTTATCAAGGAAGGCGAAGCTACAATCGCTACAATTAACTACACTTCTGTTCAGGATGATGCTGATGAAAACGGCAATCTTTCCGTAACAGTAAATGTTAAGAAGAGAAGTGGCGGAACATCCTCTGCTGATGCTCCCACAACAAGCGAATCTACAGGAAGCTCAACAGGCACAACCACAAAAGAGCCTGAAGTAACAGTTAAGGATGACGTTGTTACAGTTCCCAAGGATTATAAGGAAGATAAGGTAACAGTTTCTTACGATGCTCCTGAAAAGGTAGTTGCTGACACAATCGTTGTATTGGACAGCGAAGGAAACGTAATTGAAGCAGAATATGATGCAGAAAAGGGTACAGTTACATTCCCCGCAGGTGAAGCAGGAGAATATACAATTGAAGCTGCAACAGAAGAAGAAGTTATGATTCTTACAATCGACGAACATGACGCTCATGTATTCGGCGATGAAGAAACAAACGACGTTGCTCCCAAGATTGTAAATGACCGTACAATGCTTCCCGCAAGATTCGTTGCTGAAAACTTAGGTGCAACCGTTGCTTGGGATGAAGCAGCAAGAAAGGTTACAATCACAAAGGATGATATCGTAATCGAAATCACAATTGATGCTGAAACAGCACTTGTAAACGGCAAGGAAGTTAAGCTTGACGCTCCTGCATTCATCGAAAATGACAGAACATATACACCTATCCGCTTTATCTCCGAAAACCTCGGCGCTAAGGTATTCTGGAACGGAGAGACTCAGAAGGTTACAATTGTAAAATAATTAAAACCGATAAAAGGCATTGCCCGAAGGGCAGTGCCTTTTTTCTGTTATTCTCCCCCGCCGCTGTAATTCCGCGCCGCAGCCGCTGTCATTCTGAGCCGTAGGGCGAAGAATCTCAAATAAATAATACCCGATATTCCGGAAAGGGATTCTTCACTTCGCCTGTCGGCTTCGCTCAGAATGACAAAATGGGGCCGCACTCGCTCAGAATGACAGACTGCTATGTATTCTGTTACGTAAATTAAATGAGAAATGTTATTCTGCAATCCCGCTCCACATTACTGATTTATAATTACACATTTATCATTTTTTATTGCAATGTGCTATTGTAACAAAAAAAGAGCCTTTGTTACAAAAACAAGGTTTAAAATGCGGAAAATTACAAAAAAATCAAAAAAGGCTTGACAAAAAGTGCCAAAAACTATATGATAATATAGTTATTGGCCGGAAAAGAGGCGTTTTTTTGCAACTGTGTGTTTCCTTTTTTACAGTTATGTTACAAGTCATCGAATAGCATTGACTTAAGAAAAAGTAGGTGCTATAATGTGACCATGGTTGGAGGACTGTATCTGATACAGGCTTTCGGCACTGCAGCAGGACTTTGAAAGAGGGGCCCATCGCTGCGGAAAGCAAATCTCTTTCGCCAAAAATAATATTTTTTATAAGGAGGAATTGAGACATGAAAAATCTCAAGAAAGTTCTCGCACTTGTAATGGCATGCGCAATGCTCTTCACAATGAGCTCTTTTGCATTCACAGACGTTGCAGAAGACGCTACTTACCTTGAAGCAGTAACAATGCTTAGCAAGTTGGGAATCATCAACGGTTATGAGGATGGAACCTTCCTTCCTGATAACACAATCACAAGAGCAGAAGCTGCTAAGGTTTTAGTTTGTGCACTTGACGCTGCTGAACAGGCAGAAGGCATGGCTTCAGACGAAATCTTCACAGACGTTCCTGCTTCTCACTGGGCTGCTGGTTATGTAAACTATGCATCTAACTTCGGCATAGTTGCAGGTAGAGGCAACGGCATCTTCGATCCCGAAGCTCCTGTAACATATGAAGAAATCGTTAAGATGGTAGTTGCAATGCTCGGCTACACACCTGTTGCTAACGTTAAGGGTGGTTATCCCACAGGTTATCTTTATGTTGCAAACAACATGCTTAAGATCACCAAGGGTGCTACTGGCGTAACAGGCGACGCTGCTAAGAGATGGGTAGTTGCAAGACTTCTCTTCAATTCTCTTGAAGCAAAGATCATGGAACAGGAAACATGGAGTGCTTCTGATCCTGAATACGTTCAGGGCGATCAGACTCTCTTAAGAGACTACCTTGGAGTTACAAAGCTTGAAGGTACTGTAATCGGCACATTCTATTCTGAAGCAGTAGACAAGGATGAGCAGAATGTTACTCTTGACATCGCTTTAATCAATGGCTGCGACGAATCTGATGAATTCGACGACAAGAACCTTGAAGACTATTCCGATTACATCGGTGAATATGAATTCGAAGTTAACGGCACAGGTGCTGAAAACTATTTCGGTTACACAATCACCGCTTATGTAAAGGACTTCACTGAAGACGACGAACTCGTTGCAATCGCTCCTAAGGGCAACAAGAACTCTACTCTCGAAATCGCATTTGACGAATTCGAAGCTGATTCTTGGAAGGACAACAAGGCTAACTACTTCACATTCGAGTACTATGAAGATCTCGAAGACGAAGAGCCCGTTGTTGCTAAGATCCGCAGAGAAGTAGCTGAAAAGGATCAGGAAGACGCTATGTACTTCCTTAACGGCGAACTCGGCGACATCGCTTCTCTTGAAAGCGACATCGCTGCTGAGTACGGCGAAGACTGCGACCTTGACGGTTCTGTAAGATTCCTTGATAACGACGGTAACGGCATCTATGATTTCGTATTTGTTGAAACAACATCTGCTGAAATCGCTGTTAAGTCCATCAACGAAAAGAACTACAAAGTAACAGGTAAGACAGGAACAGATTCTATGGTTCTTGATCCTGACTCTGACGATTACTATGTAACATTCTTCAAGGACGGCGCTGTTGCTTCCTTCGAAGACATCGCTGAAGATGACATCCTTTCTGTAATCGAACTCTATGACGGCAACGTTAAGAAGGTTTACATTTCTTCTGAAACTGTTGAAGGCAGAGTTTCCTCTACAGCTAACAACTACAAGATTGCTGGTAACATCTACTCTAAGTCTAATCAGTACGGTGCTACAATCTCCAAGGGTGACGAAGGAACATTCTTCCTTAACTACAATGGTAAGATTGCTTACGCTGAATCTGAAAAGGTTTCCGGCGGTAACTACGCATTCGTTCTTGATGTAAACACAAGAGAACCCATCTTTGGTACTCCCATCTACACCGTTCTTATGATGAACGAAAAGGGTGAATGGATCCAGGCTGAACTTGCAGCTAAGGTTTCCTTCTACACATTCGACGGAACAGAGTTCGTTAAGGAAGCTATCGAAATCGAAGACGAAATGGCTGACATCGCTACAGCATCTGCTGGCTGGTTCACAGCTACAGACAATGGCGACTACTATGAACTCGAAATGGGCGACGCTCTTCTTGAAACAAGAGTAATTAAGTATGCTCTTAACTCTGCTGGAGAAATCTCCACAATCACAATCGCAACAGATAGCGATGAAGCAGCTGAAGAAGACTTCAGAATCGCAGCTACTCTTTCTGACAACGAGTACAATGCAAATAGAAACAGACTTGCTGGTAAGACTGGTGTTGCTGAAAACGCTGTAGTATTCACAGTTGACGTTGATGGCGACCTCGCTGACGTAACAAAGAAGAAGGAAGTTTCCGTTGCAGGCGCTTCTATCTTCAAGGACGAAGAACTCTACACTGGTATCGCATTTGACGATGTTGACGATTTATTCGGATGCTTCGTAATCACAAGCACAGAAGCTTCTATCGCTGAAGACGCTGCTCTCCTTGTTGTAGATGAAATCTACGAAGAAGAGAACGACGACGAAGAAGTTTACCTTGTAATCACCGGTTACATGAACGGTGAAGAAGTTACTCTTGAAACTGTAGCTGATTCTGATCTTGAATCCGCATTCACAGTAGTTGACCTTGATGGTGAAGATGTAGCAGACTTCTACACAGATTATGAAACAGCTTACAGCGAAGGCGCAATCCTTGAGGTTGCTACTGACGACGCTGGTCTTGTAACAGACATTAAGGTTGTTTACACAGGTGAAGAAGAATTCGGTACACTCTTTGCAAGCGACGATTATGACGCTGACGAAGACGAAGGTATCGCATACTTCGCAGGTCTCCTCATCGACGAAGAGCTTGACGGTAACTACACATTCCTTGGTGAAGGTGACGGCGTAACAGAAGTTGCTGAAATTAACGTTAAGAACGCTAAGATCTACAACGTTGACGCTACCAGAAAGACCACTAAGTATTCTGTAGAAGACAGCATCGAAAGCTTCCTTGATACTCTCATCTATGATGACGAGGATCGTACAGTTCTTGACACTGACACAATGGCAGAAGAAGAGTCTGAAATCTGCTTCGCAGTTGCTAAGGTTGTAGACGGATACGCTATCGACGTAGTTGTATACACAATCGTATTCGAAGGTGTTGAAGCTTAATTAGCTGACGACTATTAAAACACAGAGGCGAAAGCCTCTGTGTTTTTTTGCTTTAAAGCTGCTTTTGCTCCGTTGCTGTCATTCTCCTCCTCCCTCCGCTGTCATTCTGAGAGAATGCAATGAACGAAGAATCTCCTGCATTTACGGATGATGTGAAACCGTAGGGAATGCATTTATGCATTCCGAGACATTTTATAAAGCCTCCCTTGTGTAAAGGGAGGTGTCATCGGAGATTTTTCAGCCGAAGGCGAAAATCTCCGATGACGGAGGGATTGTGTTTCGTTTGCGATGCATTATCCCACATCCATCGCTGTCATTCTGAGCCGTAGGCCGTTTTGGTAAAAACGCCGTAGGGCAAAGAATCTTAAATAATACCCGGTATTCCGAAAAGAGATTCTTCGCTCGCCGCGCTCACTCAGAATGACAGAATGGGGCTACACTCACTCAGAATGGCAAAAAGTACTGTAGGGCAGGGGCTTGCTCCTGACGCTTTGTCCGTGCTGCACACCCTTTCGGGAGAACGCAGTTCTCCATTGATTGTTTGCCTCAAACCGCCGAACCCTACGGCATTGCCTTTCCCACACCGCTGTCATTCTGAGCCGTAGGCCGTTTTGGTAAAAACGCCGTAGGGCGAAGAATCTTAAATAAATAATACCCGGTATTCCGAAAAGAGATTCTTCATTCGCTACGCTCACTCAGAATGACAAGAGGGAGCTGCGCTTATTCAGAATGACAAGAGGGAGCTACGCCTATTCAGAAGGACAGACATCCGCATTGCTGTTTTAATGAAGAAAACGGAAGAATAAAATCTGAATGCAGAGCCTCATACTTTTGCTGTCGCTGTATTATGTAGGGTCCGGCGTCCCCGACGGACCCTACATCGCGTTGCACACTAGGAAGGACAGACTGCCATACATTTTACATTAATTAAATACGCAATTAGAAATTCCGTTCGCAATCCAATTTTTCATTGCATATTTCTCATTCCACACTTTACATTTTCTGACTTTCGTTGGAAATCTTGCACAAAGGAAAGACACCTCTTTTGTGCAATACCCCAAATATCAAGCGGCTGACAAAAAACAGTTGGAAAAATTGTGGGATTGTGATAAAATAATATTACTAAAAGTGTCTTTATACGCTTTTTGAAACTTAGGGGCTTTGTCCCGGAAAAAGGAGTGGTTCTTTTATGAAAAAGACATTGTCTATACTGCTCGCACTCACGATGCTGGCATCACTTTGCACAGTACCGGCATGGGCAGAAGACGCAACATTGGACCTTCCCGTAATCGAAGAGGTTACTGAGGAAGAGCTTACAGAAGTGGACCTCTTCGGTGAAGAGATTGAACTTATGGCAGATGAAGATTTTGCCGCAATCGAAACATCCGAAACCGATGGAATTACCCTTCTTTCTGAAATTGACGGTGTAGACGTTTCATTTCAGAGTGTAGCAGGACGTGGCTCAGAAGGTGCAATCGCTTCTCTTTACAACGGACAGATTACCGTTGGCGATGACCTTGGCGGTCAGTTTATCAAAGACGGCGACGTTGAAGAGGGCTACATGATTTTCAAGGGGGATACCATCACCATCGACTTTGGCGAAAAGAAGGCATTTTCCGGTATCCGTTTGTGGGATTCCTCCAGAAGCCGTTATTTTTCCACCTACGGAACTGACGGAACAGGTAATGAACCCCGTCCCGGTGCAAGAAGAATTGTAACAAGCACCGTTTACTTCTCCGACGACGGTGAAAACTGGTACAGAACTTTCCTCGCAACAGCCGTTTATAATGAAGAAGGGCTCTATTCAGACCTTCTCTTCCCCATGAACGGAAAAGGCGCAAAGATTAACCTTAACGCAAGATACATTAAATTTGAAGCAACAACAGTAACAGAGACCTGGGGCGAGCTTGAAATGGAAGAAATCGCCATGATAGATGCAAACAGCGATTTGAAGACCTGGTCTCTTGACGGACACGAAATTCCGAACAGCGCAATCGAATCTGTCGTAGCAGGCAGCGAATGGAACACCATAAGCTATAAGGTATCAAATGCATACGACGGTATGATAAGCCTTTCAAGCTACTGGCATTCAATTGCCAATGCAACAGATCATGTATATACCGACGAAGACAGAAGCTTTGTTATAACCCTTAAGGAAAAGACAAAAATCGGCGGTATCAGACTCTGGCCCAGAAATGACGCCACTGCAGAAGCCAATGCGGCAAACACAGCAACAATGCGTAAGGTAAGACTTATGGGTTCTGAGGACGGCACAAACTGGTATAATATTTCAACCGTAACAGCCGATCTTCATAATACTTACAGTGCAAACGGCTATATGATGCCCGTTGACGTACTTATTCCTTCCTTCATAGATGCTGACCTTAAATATATCAAGGTTGTCGGCGAAAAGAGTGACAACTATGTATGTCTTGCTGAATTCCAGCTTCTTGACGAAGGTGCAAAGACAGGTACGGTTTCTGCTTACCTTTCTGATGATGACGTTGTTGCCTGGAAAACTGCTCCTGCCCAGACTGCATTCTACAGCTCCCTCGGCAAGAACATAGCCGTAAATGCAAGCGTATTTGACGGTCAGGTACATCAGGTAATCAACGAAGGCGAAGGCTATTATGCAACCTGGCTCACAGCAAACAACGATCCCCACTGGGAAATCGACAACGCTTTGACAGGCGACGGTTATGTAACAGTTGACTTTGACTTAGGTAAGAGCTATACCTTCTCCGGCGCCCGTATCTTCGGCCGTTGGAATCAGCCCGGTCAGGCATTAACCAAGGGACATATCTGGGTATCCGATGACGGTGAAACCTGGTATAAGTCCGACTTACATGAAGACGGCGGTACAACCGTAAACATAGCCTTTGAAGGCGGTGCAATTGAAAGAGTTGCTCTTGCAAAATATGCATCAACCGGTGAAATTTATACAGACATCCCCGCAACATTCGGCGAGGACTACAATATAACTGCACGTTATATCCGTATTCACTGTGCTGAAACAGGCGGCGGTAATCACTGGTCCTTCCAGGAGCTTTTACTTACAGCACCCGACAATGCAAACCCCACAAAGACACCTACCGAGCTTGGCGTAATACTTAAGGCTGAAGCTGATGAGGTTACAGCAGTTATCAATGCTCTCTCTGCGTCCTCCTCTATGGCTGATATTGAAGCGGCAAGCAACGCATACGAGGCTCTTTCCGAAGGTGCAAAGGAGCTTGTTACGGAAGAGACATTAAATAAGCTGGCCGATGCCGAGGCTCTTGTAAAGGGCTCCATCTACGAAATGCCTGTGGCACTTAGCACAGGTCTTAACAAGGCTACCTTCACTCTTCCTGTAAGAGATAATATGGAAATCAAGTCCGTTACATATACCGATACTTTAGGCAGAGTTATTGACGGAACCGATGCTGCAACCGTTACAAATGACGGCACCAATATGACAATTACCCTTGCAGGCGGCTACGAAACCGCTACAGGTCTTACAGCCTACACAGACGGATCCAAGGGTACACTTTACTTCGGAACAGCAAATACAACCTACGGATGGACTGCAGGTCAGGAAATCCAGCCCTCCTTCTTTACAGGCTCTTTCGTAAGAAAGGTAACATCCGACGGTATTGGTAACCACTATATCACCATCACCTTCGGTGACGATTCAACTGCAACAGTAAACATAAAGACAACTGCTGACTTTATTCAGCTTACAAGTGCAGCTGCAATCGAAGGCAGCGAATATGATGACGAAATCGCACCCAAGACAACATGGAAGGCAACAACATCCATAAGAAACAGAGATATGAATAAGGCATTTGACGGTCAGGTTGAGTACCTTATCCGTAAGGGCGGAGCAACAACAGCTAACCGCTATGAAACTGACTTCGTTGCAGGAAAGTACACTGCAAACGCTGACCTTTCGGGTGCGGTTGAGCAGGTACTTCTCTATCCTCCCGTTCGTCTTGACTTTATCCTTGACACAGGCGAGGAAACAGAAATTTCCGGTATAAGAATTTATCCCAGAGTTTCTTCCTACAACGAAGATAAGACCAAGGGTACCTTAGCAGGCGGCCCCACCCAGATAAGATACTGGGGTTCTGATGACGGTGAAAACTGGGTAAGCCTCGGTGACTACACCTTCACAACAAACCTTACCGAAAAGACAGCGAAATTCTCCGACATCGTTTCTTACAGATACTATAAGGGCTCTGTAACAAAGTCCAACGGATTGGAATACAAGCAGACAATATCCATTTCCGAAATCACACTCTTAAAGGCTGAGACAATGCTTACCTCCGATGAGGTTGTTACAGTTGATGCATCAGAAAATAAGGCGGCAGAATTTACTTTTGCCCTTGTTGGCGATGAAACCGTTGCTTCTCTCAAGGATGCTGAGGGCGACGACGTTTCATACACCTTTGCTGACGGTGTTCTTGCAATTTCCAAAGATACAGTTGCAACTTTAGCAAACGGTGAAAACATATTTACAGTAACCTTCACAAACGATGCTGAGTTTACTCTTACGGTAAATAAGACAGACACATCAAAGGTTACTTATATGCTCTTTGATGCAAGTAACGGAACAGGTGCTCTTGTTCTTACAAACACATCGGCTAAGGAAGTAACAGCCCTTGAGCTTGAAGACGGAACAGAACTTGAGTTTACCCAGTCTGATGACAACAAGGAAATTACCGTTATAAGACAGTACTTCAGACGTTCAGGCGACTTCTTCTCTTTAATCGATGTTAATAAGGGCGGCGAGGTTAAGGTTGTTGCAACCTTCAGCGACAGTACAACCAAGACCTACACGGTTACTGTTGATGCTGCATGGGTGGCAGTAACAGGTACATCGGGCGAATTTGCCGATGACGAAATCGTTCCCGACACTACTAAGTGGAAGGCAAGAGTAAGCTCTGCTCTTGATGTAAATCAGCCCAGCAACGTGCTTTCTGCAAAGGCGATTGGCAAGAAGGATTACCAGAACTGGCACTCCTTCCACAGCACAGTTAACGGCGTTGGAGGAACAGGCGACTCCACCGCGGCAATCGGTCACTACTTAGACGTTGACTTCGGCGAGAACGTGACTCCCTACACAGGTATCCGTCATCTTGAACGTCCCAACGGAACAACCTGGAATACTTTGGTTACGGTAACAGGTAAAAACAGTGCAGATGAAGAGTGGACAGAGGTTTACTCCGCTAAGCCCTACTATGAAAAGGTTGGCGATTATACAGTCGGCGAAAACAGTGTTCCGATTTATTCTTCCGACATTCTCTTCGGTAAGGCGGTTTCCTATCGTTACTTAAGACTTCACATTGTATCCACATCCAATCATATAACAGCGGACACAATCCACTTTATAAAGGATAAGGTTACATTCAGTGGCCCCGAAAAGGCAGTTATCGACAAGGATAACGTAACAGATGCAAAGTTTACTTTCCACGTACCTGCGGATGCGGAAGGAATAATCAACGTATGGGCATCATACATAGAGCTTGATGAAGCAAACTACACCTGGGACAAGGAAACAGGCACCCTTACATTAAAGGCTGATTACTTAAAGACTCTTGGAACAGGTACTTTCAATGTAAAGGTACAGATTGACTCCTCCGAGTACTTTGAAATGGATGTAGAGCTTAAGGACTACTATTCTGAAACCTATTATTTAACGGAAACAGAAAATGCAAGAGGTACAGAAAATCTTGTAATCACCATTCCCGAAGGAAAGACATTAAGCACCCTTAAGTATGGTGATAAGGATGTTGCCTTCACTCAGGCAGATGGCAAGGCAACCGTACTTCGTTACAACTTCAGAGGTCTTGATAACTTCTTCGAGGTAGATAGTGTTACTCTTAATGCAACCTTCAGCGACACTACTACGGCTACTTACACAATAAACCTTCAGACCGAAGGGCTTGATGTTCCCGAAGCAGATGAGACATTGTTCCTCGACGATGAAATTGTGCCTGATATGTGGTCTGCAACCACATTATCCACAAATTCCGATAATAACGTGGTTTCACGTATCTTCAGTAAGACAGGTACTTACTGGCACAGTGCATACACCGAGGACAGAAGCGATCCCGATAATGTAAAGGCTGTGGCAGACTCCGAGGAAGGCAGACACTATATTATGCTCTCTACTGACAGCGGCGTTACCTTCTCCGGTATCCGTTACTATGCAAGAACAGATAATTTTGCAGGTACATGGGACGGTGTAACCGTATATGTAAGAACCTTAGACGAAGAAGAAGGCTGGACACTTGTAAAGTCCCAGAACTTTGATAAGACATCCCTCGGTGAGACAAGGGTTGCAACCGTTTACTTTGACGAGCCCGTATATGCAGATGATGTTTTAATTGTTGCAGATGCAGGTTACTTTAAGTATGCAACCGCAAAGGCACTTACACTTCTTAAGGAAGGTGCAAGCGCTCCCGGTGCAGAAGAGGATGAGGTTAAGATTGATGTAACACCCACAACAGGCGGTAACGTTTATATCGACGGTGCACCTTCTCTCGGTTCTGCCAACGTGGCGGCAAACGGTAACATTACCTTAACGGCAGACGCTGCAGGCTTTAAGTACTGGATTGAAGCAAACACAGGTAAAATCCTTGGCACAGATGCAACAACAGGTATCACCATAAACACATCTGTTGGTAAGGACATCAAGGCAGTATTTACAGATCCCTCTGCATTTGAAGCATTCTATGCATTCATCGGAAGAGACGGTGCTAAGCTTGTATCCTCCGGTTATGTAAAGAAGGGTAATGCTCCTGTTGCTCCCTCCACTGATCAGCTTTACACCACAGGCTATAGCTTTGTGAAGTGGGTTGACAAGAACGGTGCTGACGTTGATGTAACAGCTGCAATAAATGCAGAAACAGAATACTATGCATTATATGAAGCAAAGGCTACAAAACAGAGCACTATTACAGTAACAAACGGTACAGTTGGACTCTTCGACGGAACTGACGAAGCAACAGCTGAGGCAACATATGCATACGATACAAAGGTTAAGGCTGTGGCAGCAGAGGCAGAAGAAGGACAGAAATTTGCATACTGGACTATTAATGATAAGATTGTTTGCTACACAGAAACATACATCTTCTTCGCACCCGATATGGATGTTGCTCTTACTGCGGTTTATGTAGCAGAAGATGCAGTTGTTGAAAAAGCTGTGGGCATCACAATGACAGTATCACAGGATACGGTGGCAAACGAAGATGAAACAATACTTGTTGCAAGCTTCCTTACAACAAGAGTTGTTCCCGAAGGCGTAACAGTTCTTGAAACAGGCGTAATCTATGTTAAGGACGACGGTGTAACAGACCTTACCATAGATATGATCGGAACGATTACTGCGGACGGCAAGAAAGTAAAGGTAGCTCTTTGCGATTCAAAGACCTCCGGTCAGTATAAGCTTACTGCAAGCTATAAGGATTACGGCGGAATCTCTGCACGAGGCTTTATCACATATCTTGACGGCGAAGAAGTTAAGACAGTTTATACCGATTTCTACAAAATCGACTGCTCGGAAAATTAATTAAAGCTTAAAAAGGGCGATGCAAAAGCATCGTCCTTTTTTTGTTGGATAAAGAAAACCATGCGATAGTCGCATGGTTCAAAAGAGGTTAACCGGTGAGTATGAAAATAAAAATACAAACAATGGTTGTAAAATATCATATAATAACATAAGTGTTTTTTGAAAAAGCCTTCCCCTTGGGGGGAAGGTGAGTTTTGGCAAAATAAGCTTATTTTGCCAAAACTCGGATGAGGTGGAATTTGCGTTAAGTGGAATATTAAAATAAACACCTCATCAGTCTCGCCTTGCTCGACAGCCGAAGCAAAATTTGCAAATCTGTGAAATTTTGCCAAGCCCTCAAGGGGAAGCCTGCAAAAAGCAACCCATTTATGGGTAGTAAGTGACAATTGCATAGCTGGCAGGCCAATAAAAAACGCATTGTGCGCAGGCGGTAGTATTAGGGCTATGCCCGAAAATAAAAAACCACCCTATGCGGGTGGATATTTATTGCTTTAAAGCTGCCTTAGCTCCTCCGCTGTCATTCTGAGAGAATGCAATGAACGAAGAATCTCCTGCATTTACGGATGATGTGAAACCGCAGGGAATGCATTTATGCATTCCGAAAAGCGGAAAAGGGATTCTTCACTCCGCTTTGAATGACAGAGGAAGAAAATGACGGCTCCGTTCAGAATGATAAAAAGCACTGTAGGGCAGAATCTTGCTCCTGCCGCATTATCCCGTGCTGCACACCCTTTTGGGAGAACGCACTTCTTCCCTGATTGTTTGTTTGCCACAGACCGCCGAACCCTACGGCGTTGCCTTCTCCCACCGCTGTCATTCTGAGTCCACAGGCGTTTTCTAAAAAACGCCGCAGGGCGAAGAATCTCATATGTTTGTCAGCCTATCCGGATAACGGTTTTGTTGTTTTGCACAAAAGGGAACAAAGATGTTTGTGCAAAGTGTAGAAAAATTACGGCGTGACAAAAAAGGATTGGAAATTTAAGGCGGTTGTGATAAAATAGTAGTACTAAAAGTGTAACTTAGCACTTTTGTATAATGTTCCGGCACCCCCGGGTGCCATAAAATATTAACCAAAGGAGTGGTTTATATGAAAAAGGCATTGGCTTTACTCTTAACCCTTGCTATGCTGGCTACTATGACGGCAGTTCCTGCATGGGCGGAGGAAGACGTAGCATTTGACATCCCCGTAATAGAAGAAGTTACGGAAGAAGAACTGGAAGAAGATTATGTTGAAATCTTCGGTGATGAGGTTGAGCTTATGGAATCAACCGTTGCGATTCATGATTTTGAAATCACGGACAATGACGGTGTTACATATCTTAACGAGATAGATGGCGTAGTAATGAGCCACTATAACTACGGCGGCGAACAAGGTTCTTTAGCAAGCATCGGTAATGCAAGGTACACCACAGGAACATGGGGCGGTGCTAACACAGATGCGAACAACAAGTTCTACTACGAGAACGGAATTGCCGAGGGCTTCATGGGCGTTAAGGGCAAAGGTGATATTGTTCTTGACTTCGGCGAAGCTAAAACTTTTTCCGGTATCAAGGTTTATGACTCCGTAAGAAGCAGAAGCCTTGTTGAAGGTGGCGCAAGAGACATAAAGACTGTTGTTACCCACGTTTCCAACGACAGTCTTAAGTGGCACGCCCTTGACGCTGTTACAAGAACAGATGCAGGCACCACAGAGTCCGGCACATTCGCATTTTTAAGCGGCGGCGTGGCTGTAAACGTAACAGCACGCTATTTCCGTTTTGCAGTAACAGCTACCCACACCTGGGACGAGTTTGAGCTTGAAGAGCTTGTGTTAATTGATCCTGTTGCAGAAAATGCAACAAAGGTTATGGATACAGATCTTGCTCTTAACTCAAGCGTTCCCGCATGGTTCTATCCTGCGGAAAAGGCCGGAATAACCATGCTTACAAAGGATAAGGATTCCGTAAAGCTTGACGGAGTGGAAAAAGCCGCCTTCTATGACCAGTACAGAAACAGCGTAGAGTGGATCCTCGGCTCTTCCAACAATGCGGCAGGTCACTATATGGATATTACTATGAATGAAGCTACATCTGCTTCCGGTGTCCGTGTATGGATGGAAAACAGAACCGCAAGCTGGGCAAACGGCTGGTACGACAATACTCCGGCGCAGTTCGGTTATGTGAGACGAGTTCCCACCAGCGTTCTTGTAAAGGTTTCAGATGACGGTGAAAACTGGGAAACCATTGAAACAACAATTGAGCAGAACAACACCTATTTCTATACCGACATCAAATTCGGTGTGGACGGTGAAAAAGCAAACATCAAGGCTAAATATATGCGCATTATCCCCAAGCAGATATTAGATGGCTGGGGCGAATGGTCCATGGGTGAACTTGGTCTCATCAATGCGGATTCTGCCCTTACAAGCTATGGCAGCGCAAATGACGTTGTAGAAGTAGTTGAAGCTAAGTATGACTATTACAGACAGGCACAGCACTTCACACACACATCCGGCGGCGGTATTCCCATTGAATACGAAGGAAATACCTATACAAATACAGGAAACTGGAATAGTTCCGATCTCCTTTTCGACGATAATTTAAGTGGAACAAGCTATTATCATACAGCTGCTAATATATTGACTGTTGATTCCACAGATACCAATAAGAGATATGTTCCGATTCCCGAAGAAATCAGAACAATTACCATTACCTTTAACGAGGCAAAAGCTATCGGCGGTTTCCGTATTTACGGAAGAACCGACAATATGGGCGGTAACCCCTACAGAGTAAGTGTATATGCCTCAAACGACGGAGAAGAATATATAAAGGTATTGAACAGTGCATCAACAGGCTTTTCAAATTCAACACCTTCGGGCCCTGCAACAGTTAAGGTTGAAAAGAACCTTCCTGCTTATAAGTATTATAAGTTTGTGGTTAATGCAACCGCAGGCTCAGGCTCAACTACAGCACACACCTGCTATTCAGAGCTTCAGGTATTAAAGCCCATTGATTTCGGTGTTGACCTTCATGAGGGTGACTTTATCCCCTATCCCGTAGGTGAAGTGGAGACATATACTGTTGCGAAAGACGGTACAGCAAGTCTTCACAGCAATAAACAGAACTCCATGAAGCTTATTGACGGTGTTATAATTGATTCTGCTATCCTTGCCGAAATTAAGGCAAGCGGCGGAGATCAGTATGCGTATCAGGTATCCCACGACTATAAAATCGGCGGATGCATTGCAGACGATAATGCCAACAAGTCAAAGTACACAGCAGAATCTGCTTATATCTTATACGACCTTGGCTCAACTGTTGATTTCTCCGGTGTAAGAATTTACGGAAGAACCGATCACGGAAGCCAGGCATTCAAATCTGGTTATGTTTATGTATCGGAAGACGGTGTAAACTGGCTTGCGGCTGATGAATTTGTAACCGATAGTCCTATGGTAAACGACCTTTCCTTAAAGTTTAACGGAACGGCATACAACGCAAGAGCGCGTTATGTTAAGATTCACTGTCTTGCAACTAATTCCGGTCACTGGTCAATGGAAGAAATAAGACTTCTTAACCCTGTAGATGCAAACGAAACAAAGACACCTTCTGAGCTTGAAGCTGTTTTCGATGAAAAAATTGCTGAGGTTGAAGCATTAATCGAAGCAATCGGCGAAGTAACGGAAGAAAGCACTGACAAGGTTATCGCTGCACGTGAAGCTTATGACCTTCTTCCCGATGGTCTTAAGAGCAAGGTAGAAAACTACGAAACACTTCTTGCGGCAGAAGCTGCACTTGAAAGCTTTGATGTAGCTGCCCTCAATGCAAAGATTGCGGCAATTAATCCCTATGACGTAACACTTGAAGATGCTTCTGAAATTGCAGCCCTTCAGGCTGAATATGATGCACTTTCCGATGGTGCAAAGGCTGGCGTTGTCGGTCTTGACACCCTTAAGGCTGCTTTATCCGGTCTTACGGAAGAGGTATGGCCTCAGAACTTAAGCCCCAGAACAGAAACCAATAAGGGCGGCGAGCTTGGTTATACAACCGTTGACTATACTCTCTACGTATCAGGAAACGACGTAACTGTTACAGGCGTAACCTATGAAGGCGAAGCGGTTACCAACACCTATGACGAATGGATATATAAAAACAACGGCGACGGAACAATGACCTTTACCCTCGGCGGTAACTATTGGGACAGCCCCGAGTGGAATAAGTGGCTCTATTCCATTGCAAGAGCAAGTATCCAGAGCGGTAAGGCAGGAAACGGCTATTATAAGTTCGGTGGGGATATGGAGGTATTTGGTGTAAAAGCCGGAGATGACATGTCCGAGGAAGTATTCAAGGGCTTCTTCGTTCGTAAGCTTACAAGTGAAAAAATGGGCGACCACAAGTTAGTCCTTACTCTTTCCGACGGCACAACAAAGGAAATTATCCTTTCCGCTAAGTATCAGTGGAACGATGTAAATGTAACGGTTGGTTCAGCAGATGCAGCTGATGCCATCGCTGTTTCGAAAATCAAGGTAGCATCAAACAACCTTGCACCAAACGGCGGCTATGGACGCTGGTTCAACGGCGGCTATGGTGATGCTACAAATGCTGAAACATATACTACTAAATATACTGATGCTGCCGGTACTTTGCTGAATAAAGGAAATGCTCAGCACCTTGTATATGCTCCCGGTCCTCTTTCCGTATGGGTTGACTTCGGTACAGCTACAACCCTTGGCGGTATCAGAGCAACAGATAAGAGCTATAACTTAAACGATACATCTGTTTACGGTTCAGATGACCTTGTAACATGGACTCTTATCGGCGAAAAGAAAGACAATGCCGCAAAGAAGACAGATGTTATCTTTGATGAAAACGCAACCTACCGTTATATCCAGATTCGTTTTGATAAATTCAATAACGGCAGCGCAATCTACCTCTTCATGGAAGAAATCGTATTCTTAAAGCCCGTAACAAGAGTTGCAGGCGAATCCACCATAAGCGTTGATCCTTCCGAGGGAAATAAAGCTTCCTTTAAGTTTGCTTTCGCAGCAGATGAAACATTGACAGGTGTAACTCTTGGCGGTGCAGCCGTAACGGAATATACTTATGAAGACGGCACACTTACATTCAACGATGCTTATGTTACATCTCTTGCTGATGGAACACATACCTTTACAGCTACCTTCTCAAATGGTGCGGCACTCACTCTTACTGTTGATAAGAAGGATACAAGCAAGGCATCATACACTCTTGCAGATGCTACAGGCCGTGCAAGTGAAGACCTGGTACTTGAGAGCCTTCGCGGTGAAAAGGCAAAAGCCGTTGCAATTAAGGACGGCAATGTGGCACTTGCATTCACACAGAGCGTTGATAATAAGACCATAACAATCGGACGTACAGTATTCAGACAGTCTTATGACCTCTTTGCAACTATGGATGTTGCAGAAGACGGCGTTGTTGAACTTCTCGTTACCTACGAGGATGACTCAACCAAGACCTATTATGTTACAATCAAGTCTGACTGGATTGCAACAGGCGAGCCTGTAGCTGATTTCTTAGCAGACGAAATCAAGCCCGCAACAGGTGCTTGGAAGGTAAGAGGCAGCTCCTATTCTTCGACAAGCAACATTGCTGCATTTGCATTCTATAAGAAGGCGGTAGGCAAGAAGGACCAGCAGAACTGGCACTCTGCATTCGGATCCGCCGCTGACTCCATTGCAGCCCGCGGTCACTATATTGATGTTGACTTCGGCGAAAATATGACAAAGTATGCAGGTATCCGTCACAGAGAAAGAGCAGGCGGTACAACCTGGAATACAAAGGTTATCGTTTGGGGTAAGGCTAATGCAAACGACGACTGGGTAGAACTCCACAACGCTAAGCCTGCGTATAAAGTAATCGGTTATTCCGTAGAGGGCAACCACCCCATGTCCAGCACAGATATCTTGTTTGCTGAAGCGGTTTCCTACCGTTATTTAAGAATTCAGGTAATATCCTCATCTGCTCATATCACAGCAGATACAATTCACATTATAAATGCAGTTGCAAAGCCCATAATTGACAATGCAATTGTTGACATCAACACAGAGGAAGAGGCAACATTTACATTCAAGCTTATAAGCGGAAACGAAAGTGCACTTACCCTTAAAAACGGCGATGTTACCCTTACAGAAGACGATTATACATGGGATAAGGAAACAGGTACTCTTACAGTAAAGGCTTCTTATACAAATAATCTTCCCACGGGCAATACAACACTTGTTGCCACAATTGACGGCTTTGCATCGGAAATCACCGTTACAAAGCAGGATAAGTATGCTGTAACATATGCACTTACAGGCGGAGCAACTAATGCAAGAGGTGACGAAGCGCTTTATCTTCCCATCGTTGGCGAAAAGACAGTAACAGCCGTTAAATACGGTGAAAAGAATGTTCCTTTCGTTGTTGAAGAAGGAAAGATTAAGATCGCCCGTCCCGACTTCAGAAATCTTGATGATATGTTTGATATGACAAGCATCAAGCTTACCGTAAGCTTTGAAGGCGAAGCTGATAAGACTTACACAGTAAATCTTACAAATGTTATAGTTGCTGTTACCGGTGCGGTTACAGATAACTTCCTGGAGGACGAAATAATCCCTGCGGATAATGAATGGTCAGTAAAGTACATCACAGCAAACAACGATGATGCATCCCCCGACCGTATGTTCAAAAAATACAGCGGTGTTACAATGACATACCACACGGGCTACACAGGAAACGGTGTTGCCGATATCGGAACAAACCGTCACACAGTTGATGTGTACTTCACAGAAGCTGAGTCCTTTGCAGGCTTCCGTTATTACGCAAGAACAAACACCAGTTCTACAGCGGCATCGGGATATGATGATTCCGGTGTATGGCAAGGTGCTGCACTTTACGGACGTAACGCCGATACAGAAGAATGGACTCTCATAAAGAGCCAGGCATTTGACACAAGCAAATACAACAAGAGTGAGCCCACCGTTAATGCAGGCAGCATTTATAACACACGTCAGGCAACAGTTTACTTCGGCGAGGATGTATCTTACAAGCAGGTAAGAATCGTTATCGACTGCTCAGCTCACGCAACAGCTAAGCACTTTACATTCCTTAAGGCCGGCACAAGAGCTTCTGCTCCCGATGCTGATGAAGACGAGATTAACATTAAGGTTACACCCACCACAGGCGGTAACGTAACAGTTAATGAAACTCCTTCTTTAGGCGATAACTATGTTGCATCCAACACTGACGTAACCTTCACTGCAACAAGCGATGTATCAGGCGGATTTAAGTACTGGATTGAAGCAAATACAGGTAAGATTCTGGGAACAGATTCCACTCTTACAGTTAAGTCTGCAATCGGTAAGGATATTAAGGCGGTATTCTCTGATCCTTCCGCATTTGAAGCATTCGTAAGCTTCTACGGCAGAAACGGCAAGAACATTCTTGCAACAAGCTATGTAAAGAAGGGTAATGCACCTACAGTTCCTTCTGAAGAAAAGCTTTACACCACAGGTTATGAATTTAAGATGTGGACAGACAAGAATGGTGTAGAAATAGATGTTGCTGCGGCAATAACAGAAGACACTGACTTCTATGCTTATTACGAAGAAAAGACTGACGAAGCTAAGAAGGAAAGCACCATCTCCGTAACAAACGGTACAATCAAGGCAGTAGGCAGCGGTGTTGCAGGCGAAGCGACGGGCACATTCGCATATGATACAAGAGTATGTGCAAAAGCTAATACTGCAGAAACAGGCTACAAGTTCAGCCACTGGACACTTGACGGTAAGGTGGTAAGCTATTCCACCGATTACTTCTTCTATGCACCCGACGTTGACATCGCTCTCGTAGCAGTATTTGTTGAAGATGCAGAAGTTGTTGAGGAAGGTGTAACCATTACAATTACACAGACCTCAGATAAGGTTAACGGCATCGATGTTGCAGGTTTCATCACAACAAGATACGTTCCCGAAGGAACAGAAGTTATTGAAACAGGTGTAATTTATGTAAAGGATGCATCCTACGGCGACCTTACAATCGCATCTGCAGGAAAGACAAGTACAAACGGAAAGGCTGTAAAGGTAGCATTCGCATCCGCAAACGGAAAAGACAGCGAAGGCAATCCTGCAATTGTTTCCGGTCAGCACAAGCTTTCCGCAAGCTATGCAGAACTCGGTATCAAGGCTAGAGGCTTCATAACCTATATGAAGGACGGAGTAGTCACAACAATTTACACAGAAACAATAACAGTAACAAAATAAAAAAGGAACGCAGAGGCTTAAAGCCTCTGCGTTTTTTGTGTGCTTATTCCGCCATTGTCATTCGGAGTCCGAAGGGCGAAGAATCTCATATAGAGTGCAACCGCGAGTGCGGGAGATTCTTTACTTCGCCTGACGGCTCGTTCAGAATGACATTCTGCACCGTAGGGAATGCATTTATGCATTCCGAAAAAGCGGAACGGATAAATCCGTTCCCTACGCTCCTCCCTGAAGCAGGCGATGCACCATAAACAAGGGCGGAGCAAGATCTGCCACTGCGATACACCTTTCGTCATAGCTATTATGCCCTATCCCGGAAACACGTAGCTGAAAGCCTCCCTTGTGTAAAGGGAGGTGTCCTCGGATATTTTTCAGCCGAAGGCGAAAATCTCCGAGGACGGAGGGATTGTGTTTCGCCCATGCTGTCATTATCCCACGTCTGCCATAGTCATTCTGAGGCGTAGGCGTTTTGATAAAAACGCCGAAGACCGAAGAATCTCCTTTTTCTGTACAAAGGTGTGTTACAGAGATTCTTCACTTCGCCTGACGGCTCGTTCAGAATGACAAAAGGAACAGGCTCTGTTCAGAGTGACAACCTCCCTATAAAACACCGCAACAAAAAAGCGGTTCGTCGGGAACCGCCGAACCCTACGATGCATCCCGGTAAATGTCTGCCGGACACCGTAGGGAATGCATTTATACATCCCGAAATAGTGGAACGGATAAATCAGCTTCCTATAAAACAACGTTGCGGGAAACGGTTCGTCGGAAATCTTTGAAGCAGAAGATGTACCCATATAAAAAATGGAAATTTTCTCTTGCATACTTGAAAGTTATGTGGTATAATGTACAGACCAAGATTGTAACTTGGGGTAATATACCTTAATTTCATAAAAGGAGTGGTTCTATATGAAAAAGGCATTGGCTTTACTCTTGACCCTTGCTATGCTGGCAACTATGACGGCAGTTCCTGCATGGGCAGAGGAAGACGTAGAATTTGACATCCCCGTAATAGAAGAAGTTACGGAAGAAGAATTGGAAGAAGAGCTTGAGCTTTTCGGCGAAGTTGAGCTTATGGCGGCAAATGAAACCAACATAGCAAACGTAACATATGACAGCTATGTTGCTGCCGAAGATGACGCTGTTACATACCTTACTGAGCTTGACGGTGCGAATGTTAGTGTAACCGGAACCGACAAGCAGGGGAACATTGAATCGGTATATAACGGTATTTATACCGAAGGCGTTAAGATGACGGCAGAAGAATATGAAGAATATAAAGCTAACTTGCCCGAAGGCGAGACTGCAACGTCTTTTAATGCGATGAACGACGCCTATCCCACTATTAACGGTAAAACAGAAGGCTTTATGGGAAAAATTGCAGGTGCAGGTGATACTGCCGTAACAATTGACCTTGGTGAAAGCGAAGCTGTTTCCGCTTATTCCGGTATCAGACTGGTAGACAGCGTCAAGGCGCGCGGTATGAACGCGAGAAGAGCAACAAGATTAAGCATCGAGGTATCTGATGACGCAACAGAATGGTTTTCTATGGGTGCTATTTCCTCGACAAGAGCAGAAGGCGACAATCATGCGGACTTCTTCTTTGCTAAAAAAGGAGTTCTTGCAAACGCTGAAGCAAGATACATAAGATTTACGGTTAATGGTGTTAATGCTCATGCAGAGTTTGAAATAGAGGAAATCATTCTTTTGGATGAAAATGCAGATAACGAAACACTTGCTCCTGCAGGATTTGAACTTGACTATTATACCGACGCTGCAAACTGGACATGGGAGGCAAATGTATGGAACGCAAGTACTCCCGTAACCAAGCTTTATGACGGCACATACTACGGCGACCAGGGCAACTGCTATCATTCCCCCACAAGTCAGGCATCTTTAAACGACTCCCCTGTCACAATTATGTTTGATGAGCCGAAGGCTGTTGGCGGTGTAAGAATCTACCCCAGAACAGTTAACGGCGGTGCATCTCCCAGTGTAATTTCTCTTCAGGGTACATATGACGGTGAAACCTGGTTTTATATGGTGAAAAAGGCAAATCTCGGTATTACCTGGGCAAATGAAGCACCCGGAAGTGCCTATGTATATCCCGGAAGAGACACCACACCCCTTAAGGGAATCAAGGTTTTAATTGATAAGCGTTGTGACAACGCAACCACAGGCCACACCTGCTTTACAGAGCTTGAGGTGTTAAAGCCCGTTACTCCCCGTTCTCCCTTAGGCACAGACGAAGTTACCATGGGTTATCCTCTTGGTGATGCTCACGTTTACCGTATAAAGGGCGAAACTATTACCGAAACAAGAAGCGATGCAGGCTATATCGTATACGACGGTATATACCTTACACCCGAATGGTTTAAGGAGCTTGGCTCTTCCGGTGGCGGATATCCCACTTATCAGATTCATAACGACTTCTGTATCGGTGGCTCAACAGCAGACTCTGTATACATCGAATATGATATGGGAAAAGTATATGAATTTTCCGGAATCCGTCTCTACCAGCGTGTAAACGGTAACCAGAACTTCAAGGAGGGTTATATCTCCATTTCCGAAGATGGTGAAAACTGGATAACCTCTGATAAAATCACCGTAACACCCGCCGTTAAATCCGCAATTTCCGACGTTAAGTTCGGTGCAACGGCATATAACTTAAAGACGAGATACATAAAGATTCACTGTACAGCGAGCCAGTCAGGACACTGGGCATTTGAAGAAGTAAGATTACTTAAGGCAGACGATGACAAGGAAACAAAGACCGCTGCCCAGATCAAGGCTATCTATGATAACGCAATATCAGCTGTTACAGCTGTTATAGATAAGTACGAAGCTTATGAAATAACTCTTGAAGATGCACAGGAAGTTATGGAAGCAAAGTCACTTTACGACAACATCTTAAACGATGCACAGAAGGAAACGGTTGACGGCGAAAAGCTTGCCGTTCTTAACGATGCGGCAACAGAGCTTACTCACACCGTAAAGGTAAATACTGCATCTGCAGCAGCTCCCAGCGGCACAGTTCATGCAGGTAATCTCGGTTTTGCAACCGTTGACTATAAGCTTTATCTTAAAGACGGCGTTACAATCACAGGTGTAACTTATGACGGTAAGGCGGTTTCCGATGCGAATAAGGAATGGTCTGTTGGCGAAAAAGCAGCAGACGGAAGCGTAACACTTACCCTTGGCGGAAGATATTACGGCTCCGATATGCAGGGCCGTCTTGCAGATACTGTTATAGCAAGTATCCAGAACGGTTTAAATGAATCCCACGGTCATTATTCAAAGACAACCGGTGCAATCGGCGGATTGACAACAGGCGTTACAGAGCTTACCGAAGATACCTTCAGCGGTAAGTTTGTAAGAGAAATCACCATGAACCACATCGGTGATAACATAATCACAGTAAATCTTTCCGACGGCACAACAAAGGAAATTAACCTTGTGGCAGACTATGTATGGGCAAGCGTTCCCGCAGGTTCTGCTACAGGCTCAAAGGACACCGATGCAATCACACCCAAGACAAGCTGGAAGTATGCAACGGACTTCTATTCCGGCGATAATGTAACAAGCAGAGGCGGCAAGCTCTTCGACGGTGATTATGCATACGATAACTATTCCGGAACATATACATCTCCCATAACAGAATATGCAGCAGACGGAACAGTTTCTAAAAACCATGGCAATAACCACATTGCAGTTGCATGGGTAAACGGCGTATGGCTTGACTTTGGTGAGCCTACATCACTTTCCGGCGTACGTCTTCATATGAAGGAAACAGGAAACTGCTTCTTATATGAAGGTCAGGTTTACGGTTCAAATGACCTTGACAGCACAAACTGGACACTTCTCGGCACTGTAACAAGCGGCGGAACAAGAGATATGACAATTGATTTCGGCGAAAATGTAAGCTATCAGTACATAAGAATTGTAATGCCCAGGTACGGTGCTGAAAAATGGAACAGACTTGTAGAAATCGCAGTTCTTGCTCCCAAGACATATCTTGTAAGTGCATCTGAAATTGCTGCTGATATGGGTGCAGGCGATGTGGCAGAGTTCGACTTTGACGTGCTTGCAGGCGAAGTTATTACAAGCCTTAAGGACGAGTCAAATGCTGATGTTCCATATACCATGGAGGACGGCACACTTACAATTGCTGATTCCTATCTTAAAGGAGTAGCTGACGGTGCACACACCTTCACAGTTACATTCACTAATGGCCAGACCTTTACATTAAAGGTTACAAAGGGCGACACATCCAAAGTGGATTACCTCCTTTACGGTTACAATAACTCAACAGACCTTGTTCTTACCAACAAGACAGGTAAAACTGCTTCTGCCGTAACAGTTGTAAACGGCGACGTACGAGCAGATGTTGCATTCATCCAGTCCGATGATAAGGGCACAATCACAGTTAAGAGACAGTTCTTCAGACGTGCAACAGACCTTTACTCAACGATTGATGTTGATGCTCCCGGTAAGGTAAACGTTGAAGTTAAGTTTGACGACAATGAAACCTTCACCTACGAAGTAACGGTTGATTCTTCCTGGATAGATGTTACAGGAGAGAAAACCGCAACCTATGCATACGATGAAATCGTTCCCGGTTCCTGGAAGGCAAGAGTAAGCTCCGGTAACAACATTAACGCAGGTCCTCATCCTCTTATCAAGGCACCCGTTGGCAAGAGAAACGAACAAAACTGGCATACATACTTCGGTGGAATTGACGGAAAAACCTACGGTGACTCCACCGCAGCCATCGGTCACTATTACGAAATCGACTTCGGTGAGAATCCCGAACCTTATAACGGTATTCGTCATCTTGAAAGAGCCGGCGGTACAACCTGGAACACCAACGTAACAATTGTTGCAAAGAACGCAGCTGAAGATGAGTGGACAGAGCTTTATAACGGAAAGCCCATATATACCTCCATCGGCACATATACCGATTCTGTCGGTACAGTTCAGAGATATCAGACCGAAATGAGATTTGATGATTCTTACACCTATCGTTATGTAAAAATTCATATCAAATCTTCAAGTGAGCATATCACAGCGGACAACATCAAGATTCTTAAAGATACCGCAAGACTTACAAGCGAAGCAACCGTTACAGGCGATATCGTTGAAGCAGAAGAAGCAAGCTTCAGCTTCTATCTTCCTGAAAATGCTGCAGGTGCAGTAAGCGTAGCAAACGGCGAGACAGCACTTGATGCTGAAGACTACACCTTCATAGACGGCGTACTTACAATAAAGGCTGATTATGTTGCAACTCTTGGTGCAAGTACAACCTTGACCGTTACAATCGACGGTACAGCAATTGATGTAACAATTGTAAGAAAGGATATCTATTCCGTATCCTATAAGATAACAGACGAAGCAACAGGAAGAGGAACAGATGACCTTGTACTTGTAATTCCCGCGGGTAAGACTCCCACAGGCATCACCTATGGTGAAAGAACAATCGCAGTTGATCCCGAAAAGATTCCCGTTGAGCTTGTTGCAGGCGAAAAATCCCTTACAATCAAGCGTTATGTAATAAGAGACCTTGACGATCTTTTCGATATGTCAGAAATCAAGTTTAACGTAAACTTCTCCGACGGTTCAAGCAAGGAATATACCGTAGCACTTTCCAAGGAAGGTAAGGCCTTGACGGGCATTAAGACAGAAGCCTTTGCAGCAGATGAAATCACCCCCACCGAAGGCGCTTGGACAATTACAGCAAGTGCTTCAAACAACTTAGGTGAGCATGTAAACCTTGCGTTTGCAAAGTCGGCAACCGGCAACAATGCTTGGCACAGTGCATACGCAGACGTTAAGAATGAAGCAGGTTCGACCGTTGCTAAGAGAGACTCCAGTGTACCCCGTTTCTATGTAGATGTTGACTTCGGCACCGAAACCGAAATTGCAGGTATCCGTTATTACGAAAGAGTAAGCCACGATTCAGGTGTATGGAACGGCGTAAGCGTTTACGGTAAGGACGCATCAGGCAACTGGGTACTCATAAAGAGCCAGGCGTTTGATGTAGATGCTCTTAAGAATGCGGCTGCAGCCGTTGTAGACGTAAACTTCACAGAAAAGGTTAAGTACGAGGAAGTAAGACTTGTTATTGACGGCACAGACTATGTAACAGCAAAGGCAATCGCCTTCCTTGACACAATTCCTGCTCCCGAAGTTCCCGAAGAAGAAGTAAACATTAAGGTTACACCCACCACAGGCGGTAACGTAACAGTGGATGGAGCTCCTTCCTTAGGCGATAACTATGTTGAGTCCAATACTGACGTAACCTTCACCGCATCAAGTGATGTTGAAGGCGGATTTAAGTACTGGATAGAAGCAAATACAGGTAAGATTCTGGGAACAGATAATACTCTTACCATCAAGTCCGTAATCGGTAAGGACATTAAGGCGGTATTCTCCGATCCTTCCGCACACGAAGCATTCGTAAGCTTCTACGGCTTAAACGGCGACAAGATTCTTGCAACAAGCTATGTA
>JAZQAK010000050.1:0-5843 GCA_045545175.1 Feifaniaceae bacterium | reverse complement strand
AGTAGATTTTATGAATGATTTTGATATAATTTCAACATATGAAACAACCGATTATTCCGAGCTTTTCCACGTTTTCGGAAGACTTTCGGATTTTTCGTATGAAAACCTGCCAAAGAAAACAACTCTTCAAAAAGCTTATGCTGAGAGGGTGAAAAAAGGGCTTCCGATAGGTTCGGGACTTGGAAAACTAAAGTATTAAAAATCGCAGATGTCGTCGTTTGACATCTGCGATTCGCTTTATCCGAGAATGTTCCCTCTGTTTAGCACTTTTAAGGGACAGTGATTAATTCAAAAGGTCTTTGCCTACTTTCTCCTCAAGAAAGTAGGTCTTTTTATCAAAGATAAAGTAACTATTCTTCTACTACAACTACAGTCTCCATCTTCATGTCAAATCTGGGTCTGTCCATGCCGTCGGTTCCGGTTGTTGCGATTTCGTCGAGGGTTTCAAAGCCTTCTACTAGCTTACCGAATGCCGCATACTGACCGTCAAGGTGAGGAGCATCCTTATGCATAATAAAGAACTGGCTTCCTGCAGAGTTGGGGTTCATGGAGCGAGCCATGGAGATAACGCCTCTTGTATGCTTGAGGGTATTCTTCACGCCGTTCGCCATAAATTCGCCCTTGATTGTATGACCGGGGCCGCCCATACCTGTACCTGTAGGGTCGCCGCCCTGAATCATAAAGCCTTCGATTACTCTGTGGAAAATAAGTCCGTTATAGAAGCCTTCCTTTACGAGCTTTACAAAATTTTCAACTGTTATGGGTGCAATTTCGGGGTAGAGTTCAAGTGTCATAACTCCGCCGTTTTCCATTGTTATCTGTACTTTCATTATACATATTCCTTTCTTAAACAAATATTGAATATTGTTTTTTAAGGCTTCCCCTTTCAGGGGGAGCTGTCAGCTTTAGCTGACTGAGGAGGTTTCATCCGTCTTTACACAAAACCTCATCCGTCACTTTGTGACACCTTCCCCGTCACTTTCGGAGAAGGCTACGAATTTGTATTCTTAATGTCTTACTTGTCAAAAAGGAGCCGATTTTGTCGGCTCCATTTTTTGATTAGTCTTCGTTATTTTCGCTGTCAAGTGCCTTTTCAAGAGCAAGGAGAAGTTCATCTACGTTTGAATCTTCTTCATCGTCTTCACCTTCAGCAAGATCAAAGCCGTCTGTATCTTCATCTGCATCATCTGCAAATGCTGCTTCTGCCTTGAGTGCTTCAAGTCCCATCTTGAAATCCTGATACTTGTTTTCAGCCTCAGGCATATCAACCTTGAGTTCGTTGCCGTTTTCGTCGGTAACTTCGATGTTTCTGTACATCGACATACCTGTACCTGCAGGAATGAGCTTACCGATGATAACGTTTTCCTTAAGACCGATAAGATGGTCAACCTTACCGCGGATAGCCGCTTCTGTAAGAACCTTTGTTGTTTCCTGGAAGGAAGCAGCGGACATGAAGGATTCTGTAGAAAGCGATGCCTTTGTGATACCGAAGAGTACGGGTGAGCAGGTTGCTTCTGCAATACCAACTTCGCCGCTTTCGAGTCTCTTTGCAATCTCGGCATTCTTTTCTTCGAATTCAACAACGTCAACAAGTGAGCCGATAAGCATATCGGTAGAACCGGGATGCTCAATCTTAACCTTTCTTGTCATCTGACGTGCAATAACTTCAATGTGCTTATCGTTGATTTCAACACCCTGGAGACGGTATACTCTCTGTACTTCCTTGATGATGTAGGAATATACAGCGTTAAGACCGTTGATTCTGAGGATATCGGCAGGGCTGATGTTACCTTCTGTAAGGCTCTGACCGCGAACAACACTGTCGCCTGTCTGAACAACCATTCTTGTTCCGTAAGGAATAAGGTAAACCTTTTCTTCGCCGTCTGTGCCTGTGAGCTTAACGTGTCTTGCCTTCTTATCTTCATTGATGGTGATTTCACCGTCAAAGTCTGCAACAACACTTGTCTTCTTAGGCTTTCTTGCTTCGAAGAGTTCTTCAACTCGGGGAAGACCCTGAGTGATATCGCCGCCGGCAACACCACCGGTATGGAAGGTTCTCATTGTAAGCTGTGTACCGGGTTCACCGATAGACTGAGCAGCAATGATACCAACGGATTCACCGATGTTTACGGGGTTGCCGCTAGCCAAGTCTGCACCGTAGCAATGTACGCAGCAGCCGTGCTTTGCATGACAGTTGAGGGCAGAACGCACATGTACTCTTTCGATACCTGCTGCGATAATCTTATCAACTTCATGCTCTGTGAGCATTGTATCGTCCTTTGCGAGAACCTCGCCTGTCTTGGGGTCAACGATATCGTCGATAACGTATCTGCCGAGGAGTCTGTCGGAAAGGGGTTCGATAATTTCATTGTTATCCTTGATTGTTTCAACCCAGAGACCAACCTTATCGTGACAGTTTTCTTCACGAACGATTACGTCCTGAGCAACGTCAACAAGTCTTCTTGTAAGGTAACCCGAGTCAGCTGTTCTGAGCGCTGTATCGGCAAGACCCTTACGGGCACCACGCGCCGCAATGAAGTATTCGAGGATGTTAAGACCTTCTCTGAAGTTCGCCTTGATGGGAAGTTCGATAGTCTTACCTGATGTGGATGCCATAAGGCCTCGCATACCTGCAAGCTGTCTGATCTGCTTGATAGAACCTCTCGCACCTGAATCCGCCATCATCTTGATGGAGTTGAATTCATCAAGGTTGGACTGAAGTGCGTTTGTAACGTCCTTTGTAACATCTTCCCAGACTTTGATAACACGTTCTCTTCTTTCTTCATTGGAGAGAAGACCGCGCTTATACATCTTGGAAATAACGTCAACCTGCTTTTCACCTTCTGCAACGATAACCTTCTTCTGAGGAGGAACGGTCATATCGTATACCGAGATGGAGATAGAGCCGCGTGTTGAGTACTTATAACCCATAGCCTTGATTTCATCAAGGAGTTCAGCAGTTCTCGAAATACCGTGGTACTTGATACAGCTGTCAACAAGCTGGCCGAGTTCGTCCTTTGTTACAACGAAGTTGATTTCAAGGTCGAGTTCGTTATCTTCATTTCTTTCGATAAAGTGAAGATCCTGAGGAATGGGCTGGTTGAAAATAAGACGTCCGAGTGTACAATTGATAAGACCCTTCTTAACGGAGCCATCAGGTCTTGTCTTTTCCATCATAACCTTAATGGGAGAGTGAAGACCGAGTTCACCTACAGAGTAAGCCATCATTGCTTCGTCGAAGTTTCTGAATGTTCTGTAAATCTCGTTGCCGTTTTCATCAATTCTTACGTCACCGGGTTCGCCGTGCTTAAGAAGAGTTAAGTAGTAAGCACCGAGAACCATATCCTGAGAAGGAACAGTTACAGCCTTACCGTTAACGGGCTTTAAGAGATTGTTTGCCGAGAGCATGAGGAAGCGTGCTTCTGCCTGTGCTTCAGCAGAAAGGGGAACGTGAACAGGCATCTGGTCACCGTCAAAGTCGGCGTTGAACGCTGTACATACAAGGGGATGAAGCTTGATAGCACGTCCCTCTACGAGTACAGGCTCGAATGCCTGAATTGAAAGTCTGTGAAGAGTAGGCGCACGGTTGAGAAGTACGGGGTGATCCTTGATTACATGTTCAAGTGCATCCCAGACATCGCCGTTTACTCTTTCAACCTTCTTCTTTGCGTCCTTGATGTTGGAAGCCTTACCTGTTTCAACAAGTCTCTTCATGATGAAGGGCTTGAAGAGTTCGAGTGCCATTTCCTTAGGAAGACCGCACTGGTAAATCTTAAGGTCAGGACCAACTACGATAACAGAACGTCCGGAATAGTCAACTCGCTTACCGAGAAGGTTCTGACGGAATCTACCCTGCTTACCGCGGAGCATTTCGGAAAGAGACTTGAGAGGTCTGTTATTAGGACCTGTAACTGCTCTTCCGCGTCTGCCGTTATCGATAAGGGCGTCAACTGCTTCCTGAAGCATTCTCTTTTCGTTTCTTATGATGATTTCAGGGGCATGAAGCTCCATCATCTTCTTAAGTCTGTTGTTTCTGTTGATAACACGTCTGTAGAGGTCGTTGGGGTCAGATGTTGCAAATCTGCCGCCGTCAAGCTGAACCATAGGACGGATATCCGGAGGAATTACGGGAACTACATCGAGAATCATCCACTGAGGATTGTTGCCGGAAACACGGAATGCTTCAACAACTTCAAGTCTCTTGATGACTCTTACCTTCTTCTGACCTACAGCTGTTTCAAGCTCGGTCTTGAGTTCCTCGGCAAGCTTTTCGCAGTCAAGTTCTCCGAGGAGTTCCTTGATAGCTTCTGCACCCATGCCTACACGGAAATCGTTTCCGTAGTATTCATATGCCTTCTGGTATTCCTGTTCTGTGAGAATCTGCATCTTTTCAAGGCCTGTACCTTCGCCGGGCTCAAGAACGATGTAGTTTGCAAAGTAAAGTACCTTTTCAAGGTTTCTGGGAGAGATATCGAGAAGAAGACCCATTCTTGAGGGAATTGCTCTGAAGTACCAGATATGAGAAACAGGGCATGCAAGCTCAATGTGGCCCATTCTTTCTCTTCTTACCTTGTTTGTTGTGATTTCAACGTGGCACTTTTCGCACACTTTACCCTTATAGCGTACTCTCTTATACTTGCCGCAATGGCATTCCCAGTCCTTTGTCGGACCAAAGATTTTTTCGCAGAAGAGACCGTCTCTTTCGGGTTTGAGTGTTCTATAATTGATTGTTTCGGGCTTCTTAACCTCACCGTGTGACCATGATCTGATCATCTCGGGGCTGGCAAGACCGATTTTTATCGCTTCAAATTCGTTGCGTTCATTTTGTCCCATTATTTTTTCTTTCGCTCCTTTATCTTAATATTTCCGAGCATTAGAGATTGTCGGGATCGTTTTCGTTATAGAAATCTGCGTCGCTGTCGAAATCGTCATCAAAGGATTCGTCTTCGATTGCTTCGCCGTTTTCATCTTCCATATAGAAGCCGCCCATACCCTGTCCGTCGTTTACGCTTTCGCCGATATCATCTACAACAACATTTCTCATGTTTTCGATTTCTTCGGCGCTGGAGTCCTTGAGAACAATTTCGTTGCCCTCTTCGTCAAGCACTCTCACGTCGAGTGCAAGGGACTGAAGCTCGCGGATAAGAACCTTAAAGGATTCGGGAACACCGGGAGTCGGGATATTCTGACCCTTGATGATTGCTTCATATGCCTTAACTCTACCGATAACGTCGTCAGACTTAACGGTGAGGATTTCCTGAAGTGTATAAGCTGCACCGTACGCTTCGAGAGCCCAAACTTCCATTTCACCGAATCTCTGACCGCCGAACTGGGCTTTACCGCCGAGAGGCTGCTGAGTAACGAGGGAGTAAGGACCTGTGGAACGTGCGTGAATCTTATCGTCAACGAGGTGATGGAGCTTGAGGTAGTACATGATACCTACTGTTACAGGGTTATCAAAGGGTTCACCTGTACGTCCGTCATAAAGGATGCTCTTACCGTCGGGACGCATACCTGCCTTTTCAAGACATTCTGCGATATCCTGTTCGTTGGCACCGTCAAATACGGGAGTCATAATCTTCCAGCCGAGCTTTCTTGAAGCAATACCGAGATGCACTTCAAGCACCTGACCGATGTTCATTCGGGAAGGAACGCCCAGAGGATTGAGTACGATATCAAGAGGAGTACCGTCTTCAAGGAAGGGCATATCTTCGGGAGGAAGGATTCTGGAAACGACACCCTTGTTACCGTGACGGCCCGCCATTTTATCGCCGACGGAGATCTTTCTCTTCTGTGCGATATATACTCTTACAACCTTGTTTACTCCGGGAGGAAGCTCGTCG
>JAZQAK010000049.1:0-9326 GCA_045545175.1 Feifaniaceae bacterium | reverse complement strand
ACCCTTATTCTGAACGTAAAAAACATCTTCAACGTACATAAGGAAGCCACTGTCTTCCCACGTTACGGTGCATTCTTCGGACGTAACGGTAGCACCTTCGGCATCGGTGATTACACAGTGATATTTAACATTTCCTGCACTAACCTGGCTTACAGACACTTCATTTTCCGTTGCTGAATCTATCTTTGACCACGAAGCAGATTTTCCGTATCTTGCATAATACTCCCACTGATATGTGTAGGGTGTCTTGCCGCCTTCCACTGTAACAGAAAGAGTTGCCGCTTCGCCTGTCTTTACCGTAGTACCTTCAGGCTGAGTCTTGATTGCGAGTGCTATTGAGGTGGTAGGTGTTGTTGGTAAGGAAGGTCTTGTGGGAGCAGAGGGATCTCCCTCAGTCTCTTCATTTTCTTCGTCAGCAACGGATGTAAGTGTTGCCACTTCGCTTGTTACGGTGTTGCCTTCAGCATCGGTAACGATACAACGATATTCAGCGGTAAAAGGCATAGTACCGGTATAGACGGTATACTTTTCGGTTTTTGAACCTTCGCCGAAATCTTCACTGTCACAGTTTTCCCATTCAAGACTGTTTTCGCGGGATTGCCACTGATATGTGTAAGGAGTCTTGCCGCCTTCTGCCTCTACTTCAAATATCGGTTTTTCGCCGGCTTTTATTGTTACATCTTCGGGCTGTGTCTTAATTGCAAGAGGTGCAGTTTCCTCGGGCTTTTCATATCCGGGTATTATAACTTCAATACGCTTTTCCGGATACATCATTCTTGTGAGAACTGCCGCAACCTCACAGCGCTTGATGTTGGCATCGGGGAGACAGTTACGCTTTGCATCTACACCACCAACTATACCTGCACGGTACATCTTGTAGACTGCAGGGTTTTCGGGAACGTCCGGAATAGAACCGTCCGGAACGTAGTTCTTTTCGGTAAACGCTTTCTCGGGGAGAGCGTTTGCAAAGATCTCAATATAACCCTTTCTTGTTGCGGGTGCATTAAAATCAAGACCGTGGTCCCACTTGATTATTTTGTTGCCGATGCAGTAATCAACGTATGGCTGATACCACGGATTGCCAACGGTGAGAGTTACCTTGCCGTCGGTGTAAAGCTGATGCATACAAGCTGCAAGCTTGATTGCTTCAACGTAAGTAATGTTTAGGTCGGGGGCAAAAGTCGTTTCGCTCTTACCGTTGATGAGTTCATCCTCATAAGCGGTTTTAACGTCATTATAATACCATGCGCTTGTCGATACATCCGTAAACGGTAGGTCTGCCGCAAAAACCGTGCTTATCATAGCAAAGCACAACATTGCTGCGAAAATAAGTGATAAAACTTTTTCATAATAGCCTCCTTTTTTATTTGCAAGGCGGTACACACCAAAGCATATCGCCTTGCTTTTATTTTCAGCGTTTTTCCTTAACAGTAAATGTACCGTAGGTTCTGCCGCCTTCCCTGACGGTAATCTCCTGACCTATGTAGAACACACCTGTGAAATTCTTGAAGGTTACGGTAACATTTTCCTTTGTTGTACCGGGATCCATAGTGCCGATGCCTGAAATTACGCCTGTATTGTCGGTAGCGTTACAATAGAACTGAGGAGAATAGCCGTCGGAAATGGATGTTCTTCTGCCGCCCTCATCTTCGGTAAGAAGTGTGAGCGTTCCCACAAGGGTATCGCTTACCATATAATTAGTCTTGGCACTTACAATCGAGTCGCCTCTTTTAACCATAGTCTTTTCAATTTCGGTGCTGAATTGCAAGCCTATGTTATCACCTTTTTCGGCGTAATCAAGTAGCTTATGGAACATTTCGATGCCTGTTACGGTTGCCTTTGTCATTTTTCCGTCTGCCGAAACAATTATAATGCTGTCGCCTGTGTTCAGCCTGCCTTTTATAACTCTGCCCGTTGCAACCACGGCATTTCTGCCTGTAACGAAAAATACATCTTCAACGTACATAAGGAACTCTTCGTTTTTAAGTTCTTCCTTATCCGTCTGCTCAAACTTATCCTTTATACCGCCCTTCTTTTCTGAAACATTAACGGTTTTGGACGTTACTTTATCTCCATTTGCATCGGTGATTACACAACGGTACTGGTATTGGTTTTCGAATTCCTCCTGATGCACACTGAATGAAAGGGTTGCATCCTTTGCACCGGCAATCCAGCCTACTGCAATATCTTCCCAATCTTCATAGTAATCTCTGACCTGCCAACGGTAGGTATAGGGTGCCTTTCCTCCCTCTGCTTCTACCTTGAAGCTTACTGCATCACCGATTTTTGCAGTTACGCTAAAGGGCTGTGTTTTAACAGCAAGAAGTTTAACTTCCTCAGGCTTTTCATATCCGGGTATGATGACGGTAATACGCTTTTCCGGATACATCATTCTTGTGAGAACTGCAGCAACCTCGCTTCTCTTGATGTTAGCATCGGGGAGACAGTTACGCTTTGCATCCACACCGCCAACGATACCCGTTCTGTAAAGCTTGTAAATAGCATCATTGTCGGGAACGTCGGGGATAGAACCGTCAGGAACATAGTTCTTTTCGGTAAACGCTTCCTTGGGGAGAGCGTTTGCAAAAATTTCCATATAACCCTCTCTGGTTGCGGAAGCATTAAAGTCAAGACCGTGGTTCCACTTGATTATATTATTGCCGAGGCAGTAATCAACGTAGGGCTGATACCACGGATTGCCAACGGTGAGAGTTACCTTGCCGTCGGTGTAAAGCTGATGCATACAAGCCGCAAGCTTGATTGCTTCAGCATAGGTAATGTTCAGACCCGGCTCAAACTTGGTTTCGCTCTTACCGTTGATAAGACCGTCTGCAAAAGCAGTCTTAACATCATTGTAGTACCAGTCCGATTCCGCAACGTCAGTGAATGCGTTAGCACTTGCTTCGGTAATATAAAAGGGTTCACTTACTATATACTCGCTATCGGTATAGAAGGCGGTAATAGTATAAGCCTTTTCGTGGGCAGACGCAAATCTATAGCTTGTAGCGGTCGCATCAAGTGCCATCGATCTCGTCATACCGTCTCTTGTGAGAGCAAGCTTCACGGGGGTAAAACTTGTCTGCCACGTTACTGTCAGGCTTTCACCTGTCTTTATCTCTCCACCCTTTGGCTGAACCGTAAATGCAGGCTTCTCTGCTGCGGTATACTCCATATTAACGTAGCATTCGTTACTGCTGTAAACGGTAGTTTCAATCTCTGCCTTATTGCCATTGACAAAGGCAGTCATTTCGGAAGCCGTATTTGCAAATACATAGCCACTGTTAGCGGTAAAGCGGAGTGTTACCTGGTAACGCTTGCCTTTTTCAAATACAGCGCCTTCAGGCATAACGTACCACTCTGCTTTGTTGCTATCATAATACTGCCATACAATCTTTGTAACACCTGCTCCCTTGACTGAGGTGGTTGCAACGTTTACAGGGAGACTTCCGATAATGGGAGTAGTTACGTCATTTGCCGTGATTACTGTGATTGCAGAACCTACGCCTTCCACAGTAAGTGCTTTGAAAAACGTCTTTTGTACGTCGGCATACATCGGATTGCTTGCACTTGCATCGTAAACAATCTTTACATCATAAGTTCCGGGCAACAGTTTAGAATCGACATAGCCGTCTATAACCACTTTGTTATTTGAAATTGTCTTCTGCGTACTGCTGACAACAGTTCCCTTTTCATTGATAAAGTAAACCTTGGCAACGCCCTCAACGGGTGCCATTTTTGCAATATCACTGACACTGTCTCTACGCTCCTTTCGGATACCGTTCCAGAACGCATCAAACGTAAGAGTTATATCTATAGGTTTATTATAATCTGCCAAACTTGTACCCGTATAATTTATCTCGGGTCTAAAGCCCTTGAAAACCTTAAAGAATACTTTTTCACGGATAGTTGAATCCTTCCAGAGGGGGTTGTCGCTGTCTGCCCACTGTGCAGCACCGTCAATACTTTCCACGTATTTTATAAGATCGTCGTCGAGAGAGGTTTTGTAAGAAAGTATCTGTGCCGAACCGACATCTCTGTATTCGCTGTCCTTAACAAGCGATGCAAAATCATATTCGACATATTCGTCTTCAAGATGGTTATCGGGTACTACATGAATTGTATCTGTAAGCTGAATATTGCCGTTATAAGGTGTTACCCACATTTCGTAGAGATACCATTCGTCGCTTCCGCTATTCTTCATCCTGAATTTGAGCTGATCGAGCGGAATGCCCTCTGTTTTTTTCGTAGTATGGTCGTACCTTGTAACAGGAACAATATAGGTGTCATTGTCATTCTTTTCAAAGTCGTTATATGCCGGCTTATCAAGTAATACAGATTTCCAAACTTCCTTTGTTGTGCCGTTATATGATTCAAGATAAATATCCGAGTCTGTACCGGGGTAAGTGCCCGAGCCTGTTTTTATACGCACCTTAAGGGTTGTAACGTTCTGTGTTTTTATATCGGTATGCTTTTTGGCATTCAACGCTTTCTGGAATTCGAGTTCCCACATTCTCTCGGAATCCATATCGTGGTTACCGCCAACGCTTATAGGGTCGGTCAGAGCGACACCTACGTGCATGGGAGTAATGGTGATATCATCACATTTCCAGAAGTCTCCGGCGGTGCCATTGTCCTTCTGTATAATGGAGACCTCAAGGCGGTCAAGTCTTACAGGTTCGGAAAATTCAACAAAATACTTGTCCTTGTCCCCTGCTTCAAAGTCATTGTAATAGGACTTGTCAAGCAGTTTGTACTGAACACGGCCCTTTTGACCGTTATCGTACGTTTTGACAATTGCCGCATAAATATCGTCATCCGTTCCTGCATTTACAAGATCTGCGGTAGATATTTCAAGCTCAACGCCTGTAGCCGCAATATGCGTTGTTTTCTGACTGTTGTAAACCGTCGGAGTCTTTCCGGAAAGCTCTTTTACAAAGGTTTTGAAGTTGTCTGGGCCCATAAGTATGAGCTTGAACATAACCATTGTGTTGTAGAAAGCTTCAAAGTCGGAATCGATAGCTTGGTCAAGAGCACCGCTGTCGTTGTCGTTGATAATACTGCTGAGAGAGCTACCGCTAAGTAATCTCTGCTCTTTTGCATACTTATCCATATACTGCTTGAACTCTGCAAAGTTATCCTCGCCCTGCATATAAGGATTATAGGAGCTGTCAAGCTGCTTAGAGGGGTCTGAAAGTCTGTTTAAAATCTTTTCCTTTAATTCTTCCTCGCTGGGTATACCCATGTAGTTAAGGAAGGCTTCCTCAATCAGCTCTTCAATCAATTCGTCAAGGTCGATCAAATCAAGATCAAGCATTTCAAGGAAATCGTCGATTGCTATCGGGAAGTCAATCATCCAGTCAGGAACACCTGTAAGATAAATACCGTATTCCAAGCCCCATGCCTTAATTTCCTCTTTAAGAACGGTAAGTAAGTCGGGATCCTTTTCCGCAACAAGTCTTGCAGCGATTCTGTCAAAGGTCTCTACAAGTGCGTAAATTGCCTTGTCCTGGTCTGCAACCCAGCGGTCAAGATATTTTGTAGCCGCAGCGGAAAGTGTGGGGTCGGGATTATCTCTCCACTCGTTTGCCTCGTTGTAAAGTTCTGTACGCCAGTCTATGAGATATTCAAAATGCGGCGGAAGTTCAGCGTATTCATCATAAAGCTTTGTATGGCCGCCGTAAAGACTGCCGTTACCTACCCAAGTGTCAGCAACAAATCTATCCGGTGCATCAACTTCAAGATAATCGATGCCATTATAGAAGCCGTGGTTCACAAGTTTGTCCATGTAGCTTTCCATGGACATATGGCTGATAACGTTATTGAGATTTTTACCTGCGTAATCAAGGTTTGCAACCTCAGCCAAAACGTCCATTACTGCCGGAAAAGAGCCGCCGGAAAACGTGTTGATAAAGTCATGACCGAAGAGGTCGCCACAGTAATGAAGCATACATCCAAGTGTGAACGCAAGTGCTTCCTTACGGGTTTCACTGTTTTTGGGTAGCATATTTACCGAATCACAAAGAACGGTAATCCAGTCGCCCGAAGACATACCTTCCTCGTAAGGATGGATAATCATCTGACCTGCTATAAGGTCGGGATAAAAGTCGGGACCGAGAGAACCCGCACGGAATGCATCGGGATAGGAAAATATAGCCTCCTGAAATTCCTGCGGCATTTTGTATGAATAAGTGTCGCTTGTTTCGTCTCCGTCATAGGGAGCACGAACCGAAACGGTTGCCCGATCGCCGTTTTGCTCTGCAGCACGCTGCTGCTCAAGCAGAATAATATTTGCACTGTTGACATGAGATTTGTTACTCCATGCAAAAACATTCACAGGGAGAACGGAAACAATCATTAAAACCGCCAGCGCAAAGCCAAGTAATCGTTTCCCTAAATGTTTCATTGCTTCAATACCATTTCCTTTCTTATTGCGGCATAATCAAATACCGCTATGGACTTTCGCCTTTTTCTCAAACTGAATACAAAGCAATTAGGTGAGACAGTCAGCCGCAAGCTTTGTGTACACCTTAGCATTTTGAATCGTATCCTAAACCTTATCGCAAGTCGGATGCTTCGGGTTTTGTTATAAGATTTGTCGAACCCGAAAAGTTAAGCGTCCATTTTCCGTCGCCATCCTTATCGGTGAACAGTGCAGAAAATTTTGCCGTTTCATTATCCTTTGATACCCATGTATAGGTTCTTGCCTTGTTCACCGTATCAAAACAATAATAGGTTGCGTCGCAACCGATATAAGAAACAAAGTCCTCATACGTATACTTCGACAGTTCGGAAAAAGAGAAAAACAAAGTGTTGCCGCCGAGATATTCGTTGACAGTTTTCCATAGTCTTAAGCTATGTGCTTTTTCTTCGGACATACTTTGCACTTCGGTTGAATCAAAATTCAAATTGTATGCATTATCCATAGCAACCTCTTGATTGTAATATTCCCATATAGCTATGTACTATATGGGAATATTACCTTAAACATTATACCAAATCGTCGTTGTCGAACTTGTCGCCGCACTCGGGGCAGAACTTGGGAGGTGTTGCGCCTGCCTCGGGCTCCCAGCCGCACTTGTCGCACTTATACTGCGGTGCGCCTGCAGGCTTCTTTGCTCCGCATTCCTGACAGAATTTGCCCTTATTTACTGCGCCGCATGCACAGGTCCAGCCGTCAGCCACAGGCTTCTTTGCGCCGCACTCCGGGCAGGATTTACCTGTTGCGGTTGCGCCGCAAGAACACTTCCAGCCCATTGCAGCGTCGGGAGTTGCAGCAGCCTGAGGATTTGGCACTGCCTGTTGTTGCTGTCCCATTGCAAAGAGGTTCTGTGCATTCATGCCGCCTGCATTCATTGCCATTCCCATGCCCATAAAGCCTTGCATTGCGCCGTTTTCGTTTGCCGCCGCAGTACGCATTGCATCCGCCTGTGCGCCAACGAGTCTTGCACCCGCAATATTGGGGTTCATTGACATTGCATTTTCTTCCCACTCGGTGATCTTCTTCTTCTGCTCATCGGGGATAGAGAGAGAATTGATATTGAGCGAATAAATGGTGATACCACGTTTTTCTCCCCACGTAACCGCAAGCTCGGTTTCAAGAGCGTTCTTTACGTCTCTGGAGTGACCGGGGATCTCGTAATACTCAACGCCTGTCGCCGCAACTGCAGAGAATGCAGGCTGAAGTGCATCAAGAAGCTCGGAGCGAACGATGTCCTCCATATCTGTACGCATAAATCTGTCGGACACGTTACCCATTACCTTTGTGTAAAGGAGAAGCGGGTTTGTGATGATATAGGAGAACTCACCGTTGCAACGAATGTCTACGGAAAGCTTGAAGCCGAGTGCTTCATTTACAACTACACGGAAAGGAATAGGCGTTTTGGTGCCGAACTTGTTGCCGTCGATCTCCTTGGTGTTGAAGTAATAAATGCGCTGATCCTTACCTGTATCGCCGCCGTAGGTAAAACGCTTGCCAACGGTCTTGAAGGTATCCTTAATACTGTCGCCGAGGTTGCCGCAGAAAATGGAAGGCTCTGTCGAGGTATCGTATGTAAATTCGCCGGGCTCTGCGCAGAATTCAACGATCTTGCCCTGCTCAACGATAACCATTGCCTGACCGTCTGCTACTGCAATGCCCGATCCGTTTGAAATAATATTGTCTTCGCCTTTAGTATTTGAGGAACGGCCGCTTGTACGCTTTTGTCCCTTTACCATCAAAGTTTCACTGTCAAGTGCCTCGCAATAGAAAAACTCTTTCCACTGATCAGCGAGAGTGCCGCCAAGAGCACCGATTCCAGCCTTAATAAGTCCCATATATGAACTCCTTTCTAAATTAAAACAGATTATTTATCTTCTTTATATGAATACGGATTTTTGTTTTCCTTTGGTTTGTCGGGTATGTTGCCGAGTGCGTTAAGTCTGCCGAAAATGTCTGTCCACAGAAGCACACTCAGCGCCCATACCGCAAGTGCTACCCAGAACCATAAAATGGGTACACCTAAAATGAAATGCAGCGCAAGCAATATCCAAGCCGGTACCGTCCATTCAAGATTCAATAGCATATTGAACAGAATACACAAGAGGAAATTGCATAGCCGCTTTATAAATCCGGTCACCTTTACGCCCATGGATTTGCGGATTTAGGCATACGGATGTCGGGGAGAAGCATCTGATCCCAGAGCAGCCACTTTCCGTCGCCCTTGAGTCGAAGAATAACTTCTCTTGCACTGTCGGCACCGCCGCTCTTGATAAAGAGCTTCATATATCCCTCGTTATCATTGGAATACGGATTGCTCTCGACCGTTACGGTAAACGGCTCGTCGGGAGTATAGTCGTTTTCGGGGGTTGCTCCCTTGAAATAAGAGAACGGAACGTAGGTCTTGCCGTCACGGAGTCTGTCATCAATAAACTGAATCTCGTACGGGGTAAGCGGCTTTGGGCCTTTAAGCCAGTTGAGCATCTCAATACCGATGTTCTTATCTGCCGCATATGCACAAAGCGCACATACGGTAAGTGCGGCTGCTTTAAAAGGCGTGTCAAGCACAGCTTCGGGAGTTGCCTGAAGCTCTGCAAGGCTTTCAGGGAGCTTTGCAAAGGTGAAGGTTTCTTTTTTGTTTCCCAGATTCAAAGCTGCACCCTTTGCAGCATCGCCTACAGTCTTCTTAAGCTTATCAAAAATAGACATAATGTTCCTCCTTAATATTATTTGCCGAGGTTTTCAGGAGCACCTACACGGAGTGAAGGGCTTGTGATTCTTGCAAGAACTGCCGCAACCTCCGCACGCTTGATATTTGCATAGAAATTAAACGTACCTGCCTTGTCTATAC
>JAZQAK010000048.1:0-3148 GCA_045545175.1 Feifaniaceae bacterium | reverse complement strand
AAAGCTTGATTAGCGAAATCGTAGCAAGCGTAGTAAAATCCACAATGGGTACTCCCGGTAAGCAGAAGGGCGTATTCCCCACAATGGCAGAGGCACTCGCCGCCGTTGACAAGGCTTACAAGCAGTACAGAAGCTACTCTATCGAGCAGAGAGAAAAGATGATTGCAAAAATCAGAGAGCTCACACTCGCAGAGGCTGAAAATATGGCAAAGCTCGGTGTTGAAGAAACGGGCATGGGCAGAGTTTCGGATAAGATTATCAAGCATCAGCTCGTTGCCAACAAGACTCCCGGTACAGAGGACCTTCATCCTACAGCTATGTCGGGTGACGCAGGTCTTACCCTTATAGAAATGGCACCCTACGGTGTTATCGGCTCTATTACTCCTTCAACAAACCCCAGTGAAACGGTTATCTGTAACTCAATCGGTATGATTGCCGGCGGTAACGGTGTTGTATTCAACCCCCATCCCAATGCCTGCAAGACTGCAAACTATGCCGTTGACCTTGTAAACAGAGCAATCCTCGAGGCAGGCGGCCCCGAAAACCTTGTAGTAACCGTTGAAAATCCCACAAAGGAAAGCTCCGACGAAATGATGGCTTCTCCTATTGTTAAGATGCTTGTTGCTACGGGCGGCCCCGGTGTTGTTAAGGCACTTCTTTCCTCGGGTAAGAAGGCAATCGGTGCGGGTGCGGGTAATCCTCCCGTAATCGTTGACGACACAGCCGACATTGAAAAGGCAGGCAGAGATATCGTTCTCGGCGCTTCCTTTGACAACAACCTTCCCTGTATCGCAGAAAAGGAATGCTTTGTATTTGACAATGTTGCTGATAAGCTTATTGCTTCAATGCAGAAGAACGGCGCTTACCTTATTAAGGGCGAGCAGATCGACAAGCTTGTTGCTACTTGTCTTGTTGAAAAGAACGGCAAGTATACAATCAACAAGAAGTGGGTAGGCAAGGATGCATCCCTCTTCCTCAAGGCTATCGGCATTGAGGCTGATGCAAGACTTGTAATTGCAGAGGTTCCCAATGACCACCCCTTCGTATATGAAGAAATGATGATGCCCGTACTCGGTATTGTCAGAGTAAAGGACATAGATGAAGCAATTGAGCTTGCATGCAAGGCAGAACACGGCAACCGCCATTCTGCACACATCCACTCAAAGAACGTTGACCACCTCACACGCTTCGCAAAGGCTGTTGAAACAACAATCTTTGTAAAGAACGCACCAAGTTACGCGGGTATAGGTGCAGGCGGCGAGGGTTATACTACATTTACAATCGCAGGTCCTACAGGTGAAGGTCTGACAGCTGCTCATTCCTTTACACGTCAGAGAAGATGCGTTCTTGTTGACGGCTTCCATATCGTCTGATTTCTCAGAAATCAAACAATAAATGCGGAATGCGGAGTGCGGAATTCGGAATGAAAAGATGCACCTGTGTTTGGCAATAATAAACTGAAAATTTGCAATCATTTTGCCGTCTGCCTTATTGACGGCAAAATGAAACTCCAATCGAGCAACGAATAATCGTTTTTAGAATCCGACAGAATGGTGCTAATTGCGAGTTCTTTGCCAAGCTTTCTGCGAAAGAAAGCGGCGAGTTCTTTTGCCTACTTTTTTCCGAAAGAAAAGTAGGGGGAAAGGAAAAGATATATGAATAATGCATTTGGAATGATTGAGGTATACAGCTTTACAACTGCGGTTGTTGCGGCTGATACCATGGCAAAAACAGGTAATGTAAAGGTTGTTGCTTTTGACAGAAACAGACCTTTCAACCCCGGTTTTCCCGTACCCCTTATCATGGGTGCAAAGATTATGGGTAACGTTGCGGACGTAAAGGCATCTGTTGAAGCGGCAAAGGCATATGCAGAAGGTAAGGGACACTATATTGTATCTCACGTTATTCCCAACCCCGGCGAAGGTGTTGAGAACATGACCTACCTTATGGATATCAACAAGGATAAGTTCAACAAGAAGCTTCCCAAGAATTTGAGAGGCGCCGAGGACGTATACGAAGTAGAAGGTGCGTCGGCAATCGGTCTTCTTGAGGTTGAGGGAAATACCGCTGCAATCATTGGTCTTGATGCCATGGTAAAGGCGGCAGATGTAAGACTTGTACATACCGAAAAGAGACTTGGCGGACGACTTGTAACTTTAATTGTTGCAGGCAAGGTTGATGCAGTAACTGCGGCACTTGAAAGAGGCAAGACTGAAACAGAGCCCTACTCCAAGACATACGGCTGTGAAGTTATTGCAAATCCTCACACCGAGATTCTCAAGTTCTTCGACATGACACAGGGGCTTGAAAGACAGTAAGACTCCATTTTCCGAATAGAAAAGAGGAAAGAATATGTATGATGAAAAGGTAATCGCCGAGGCTGTCAAAAAGGCTGTTGAACAGATGCAGGCAGCTGAAAGCGGCGATGATAACGATATAAAAATTGGTATTTCGGCAAGACACGTTCATTTGTCGAGAGAAGACCTTGACACGCTTTTCGGCAAGGGCTTTGAGCTTACCAAGAAAAAGACACTCATGGGACGTGAATTTGCTTCCGACCAGCTTGTAACTCTCGTAGGTCCTTCACTCAGAGCTATTGAAGGTGTAAGAGTACTCGGACCTGTAAGAAAGAACACACAGGTTGAAATCTCAAGAACAGACACGTTTGTGCTCAAGGTAAGTCCGCCTGTAAGACCTTCGGGTGATATCAAGGGCAGTGAAAAGCTTGTGCTTGTAGGACCTAAGGGCAGTGTTTATCTTAAAGAAGGCGTAATTATTGCAAACCGCCATATCCACCTTACACCTGAGTATGCGCAGAAGAACGGCAACAAGGACGGCGACTATGTAGACGTACTTGTTGAAAGCATCAAGCCCACAAAGTTCTTTGATGTTCAGGTAAGAGTTAGAGACGACTTCAATGTTGAAATGCACATTGATACAGACGATGCAAACGCCTGCGGTTTAAAGAACGGCGAAAAGGTAAAAATTATAAAGCGTTGAAGCACCGTGGCAAACATCACGGATTGCTTTTGCGATTAACAAACTGAATATTTCGCATAACAAACCATTCCTGTCGCATTAAGGCTTGCGACAGGTGCGGTGAAGCACCGCGGCAAACATCGCGGGCAGTTTTTGCCATTAACAAACT
>JAZQAK010000047.1:0-241080 GCA_045545175.1 Feifaniaceae bacterium | reverse complement strand
TATATGCTTTTGGGAATTTCGGGAGGAATATCCCATAATTTAGGTCAGATATGTGCGGCAAGTCTGCTTATGGGAACAAGTGATGTTTTCTGGTATTTGCCGTATCTCGTATTATCGGGCTTTGTTATGGGAACTGTAACCGCCATAACACTGAAAAGCGTTATGCCACATGTTAAAGGAGTTTGGAGTAGTAATGTCACGACTTGCAGGAATTCATATAAACAGTAATAAAAAGAACACTCTTGTATATGAAACGGAAATTGAGTTGCCTACCTTTGTTCGTATACCTCTCGGGAAGTGTTCACCTACGGTCAGTGTAGGAGATAAAGTTAAAATAGGGCAGGTTATTGGCGAATGTGAAAAGAAATTCACACCGCCTGTCCATGCAAGTGTATCGGGAACGGTAAAAGGCATAGATCATTACGTTGAAATAGCCTCTGACGGAAAAAATGAAAAAATATCAATCGGCAGAATTGAAATAACAAACAGAGAAAGTCTTGCAAAGGCGGCATATAACTGCGGTCTTGTGGGACTTGGCGGGGCAGGTTTTCCGACGCATATAAAACTGCAACCAAAATCAACCGTAGACACACTTATTATTAACGGTGCCGAATGTGAACCGTATATAATCAGCGACAGATGTGTTATGACACAAAAGGCAAGGGAAATAGCTGAGGGTGCAGATATAATTGCAGGTGTTCTCGGAATAACGAGAAAGATAATCGGTATTGAAAAAAACAGTGCCGTTTGCGCGGAAAAGTTGTCACAGTATGGTCTTGAGGTAAAAATTCTTGGCGACAAATACCCCAAAGGTGCAGAAAAAGTCATAATCTACGAATGCACGGGTAGGGTGGTTGAAGAGAAAAAACTGCCCTCCGACTGCGGTGTTATAGTGCTTAATGCAGCCACCGTTGCCAAACTTGCCGAATATGTAAAAACGGGTATACCGCTTGTGTCGAGATACGTTACGTTTGCAGGACCGTTTATTTCGGATAGTGTATGTTTTAATCTTCCCATAGGTACACCCGTTTCCTACGTATTGGATAAGCTTAAAGTCAAAGCACAGCATATCCTCGACGGAGGTGTTATGATGGGTAAAGAGGTGGGGGAAGATGCGGTTATAACTAAAACCACAGGGGCGATTCTTGCGTTTGATGAGCTTACCTACCCGAAAGAAACCTCTTGCATACGGTGCGGAAGATGTTACGGGGTTTGTCCTGTTATGCTGTCGCCTGCGGCAATAGATCGTGCTTATCACAAAAGAGACGTAAAACTTCTTAAGAATTTGAAGGTAAATATCTGTATGGAATGTGGTTGCTGTGAATACGTATGTCCTGCAAAAAGACGACTTACAGAGTTTAACAGAAGAGGAAAAATAATGCTAAAGGAGGCGGAAAATGCGTAAATCACCGTATATTCTGTCAACTTCAACTACAACGAAAATAATGGGAGACGTGCTTATAGCGCTTGTCCCTGCTTTTGTTGCATCCGTTCTGATTTTCGGGTACAGAAGTGTACTGCTCACGCTTGTTTGCGTAGTGTCCTGCGTGGTGTCGGAATCTCTGTACTGTCTAGCCTTGCGACTTCGGCAGAGTATTACCGATTTGAGTGCGGTGGTAACGGGTGTTCTTCTTGCTTTCAGCCTGCCTGTAGGCTTTCCTCTCTGGATGGCTGCTGTGGGCTCGGTTTTTTCTGTTGTGGTGGTAAAAATGCTGTTTGGTGGGATAGGAGAAAACTTTGCAAATCCTGCCGTTACGGGACGAATATTTTTGTTTCTGTCATTTGGTAAAGAGATTACGAATTGGGCAAACACAAGCCGATTAATCAATTCCTCGGCAACACCGCTTGCAGAGGGGGAAAGCGATATATTTAAACTTCTTCTCGGCTTTAGGGCAGGTTGTATTGGGGAGACCTGTATTATTGCAATAATCATAGGCGGTGTATATCTTGTTGCAAGAAAGGTGATTACCTTTACAGCACCTATAAGCACGCTTGCAGGTGCTGCGGCGGTGTCTTTAATTTGCGGCAGGAATCCTGTGTTTGATCTCTTAACGGGAAGCCTTATGCTTGCGGCGTTTTATATGGTAACGGATTATTCTACGTCCCCGGTAAGCAAAAGAGGTAAGGTGATTTTCGGACTGGGTGTGGGTGCGATAACCGTACTAATTAGAGAATTCGGCACGTATCCCGAAGGTGTGTCTTTTGCAATACTTTTGATGAATATACTCTCACCGCTTATAGATAAGATGACCTTCAGAATGCCGTTTGGAGGTGTTAAAAATGTTTAAAAAGTACTTTTATCCTCCTATTGCACTTACGGCGGTATGTGTGATTATCGCTTTTATGCTCTCGGCAGTAAATTACTTTACAAAACCAGTCATAGAGGCAGGTCAGTCGAGCGAAGAGGATATGGCAAGAAGCGAATTGTTGCCAGAAGCAGACCGTTTTGAAGAAATCGAGGTAGATGGCGTAGAATCTCTGTTATCGGCATACAAAGCAGAAAACGGTGCAGGCTACGTATTCACTGTAAAGGCAAAGGGCTTTGCAGGGGACATCGTAGTACTGACGGCCATTTCGGAGGGAAAGATTGTGGGTGTTCGTATGACTGAGCACAATGAAACGTCGGGTTACGGAAGCAGGGCTGCAGATGACAATTATGATTACACGTCACAATATAAGGGTGTTGGAAAAGACCTTGAGGGTGTAAAGATTATATCAGGCTCGACTTATACCTCAAGGGCGTTTGAAAAGGCAGTAAAAACTGCATTTGATGCATATGGGAGGGTAGAATGAAAAAAGGTGAAATAGCATTAAACGGCGTGCTTAAAGAAAACCCCGTGTTTGTTCTTGCACTCGGCACCTGTCCTACACTTGCCGTAACTACGTCGCTGTCAAATGCACTCGGAATGGGAATAGCGGCGGCGTTCGTTCTCATATGCTCAAACACGGTTATTTCTATACTGAAGAAACTAATCCCTGACAGTATAAGGATACCGTTTTGCATAGTGATAATTGCAGGCTTCGTAACGGCGGTTGAAATGATTATGCAGGCATATGTTCCTGCTTTGTACGAGGCTTTGGGAATATATATTCCGCTTATAGTTGTAAACTGTATAATTCTCGGAAAAGCAGAAATGTTTGCACTCAAAAACAGTGTTTTTGATTCGTTTACCGACGGTGTTTTTTCGGGACTCGGTTTTATAATTGCGCTTGCTGTTATGGGCGCGGTAAGAGAAATTCTCGGAAATGGAAGTATTCTCGGATATGATATCGGAACTCCTGCTATAAAAATATTTTCGGAAGTACCGGGCGGATTTCTCGTCTATGGCATAATTGCGGCGCTTACGGGGATGCTCAACCGTTGTTACGGTTGCAGACGTTGCACGAAAGGGGAATAAGTATGGCAAAAGAAATAATCGGCATACTGATAACGGGTATTCTTGTCGAAAATTATATTCTTGCAAGATTTCTCGGTATTTGCCCGTTTATAGGCGTGTCAAAGGATTTACGCTCCGCATCGGGTATGGGCATTGCAGTAACGGTAGTTATGCTCATAGCAACCGCATTCACGTGGCCGATACAAACGTATATTCTTAAGGCACTCGAACTTGAATATTTGCAAACGATAGTGTTTATTCTTGTCATTGCCTCGCTCGTTCAGCTTACTGAAGCTATTATAAAACGGTATTTTCCGCCTCTGTATAAATCACTTGGCGTATATCTGCCTTTGATTACAACGAATTGTGCCGTACTCGGTGTAACACTTCTCAATTTCACAAAAGAATATAACTATATTTATTCTCTTGTAAATGCATTTGCGGCAGGTATGGGATTTTTACTTGCTATGATGCTTTTTGCAGGTGTTCGTTCAAGGATAGAAGAAAGCAAAGTTCCAAAAAGATTTCGAGGTATGCCCATAACCTTTGTGGCGGCATCAATCGTATCCATGTCTTTTATGGGATTTGCAGGTATAGTGTGAGGTGAAGTGAATGGTTTATGCTGTCATAATACTTGGTATTCTCGGTCTTGTTTTCGGAATAATTTTGTCATTGGCGTCGGCATTTATAAATAAAAACGACGAAGAATTGAAGAAGGTGAGGGCTGCTCTGCCGGGGTATAATTGCGGCGCGTGCGGTTATCCCGGATGTGACGGATATGCCGCGGCACTCATTAACGGTGCGCCTATAGATTTATGCCGACCCGGCAGGGAAAAAACTATAAACAACATAAAGGAAGCTTTAGGTGAAAAATAAAAAAACAGTCTTTGTATCACTGCTAATAGTACTTTCGCTTTTGACTTCTGTTGTCGCTATAGCGGTTAAAAACAGTGATACTGCAAAATACGTCAAGATAACGGTAAGCGGAAAAAGCTCGTATTATTCTCTTGGGAAAAATATGAAAACAGAGAAAAACGGTGTAAGAATCAAAATTGAGAATAATACGGCATACGTTACCGACTCAACGTGCAGAGATAAGATTTGCATAAATGCAGGAAAACTTGATGAGATTGGTGACGTTGCGGTCTGTCTGCCGAATGAGGTTACCGTAAGTATAACTGGAAACCAAGGTGAACAGGTGCTTTACAGTGATACCTTTATTGATACTTTTGATACAGTGGTCACTCTCTACGGATATGCAACAAGCAAAGAGGAATTTGCATCTTATTTTAAACACTTTCAAAGCAGAATGACGGAGTTGTCCGACCTTTTTGATGGATTTAAACAGTGTAAAGAACACAACCTTTACACTGTTAACAAAGAGGCAGGATACTTGCACATAACCGTAGATGAAGTGCTTGTGAAGGGCGTTTTATTTGCTCTTGATATGCAAAAAAAGACAGAGGGGCACACAGACCCCTCATTTGGCGCCGTCACTAAACTGTGGCGTGACTTCATAAACGGTGAAGCCTTAAAACCTAATGACGAAATTCTTGCTCAGGCTTATGAGCATTGCGGTATTGATAAAATTAAGGTTGAAAATAACGGTATTTATATAACCGACAAAGAAACACGTCTTGACGTAGGTGCAACGGCAAAGGGTTTTTGTGCAGAATTGGTCGCAGATGAACTTGCGTCCATGGGTATGGAGGATTTTTGCATAAATGCAGGCGGAAACGTCGTCGTCAGGGGGAATAAAAAAGATATGGACGGATGGGAGATAGGAATACAGAATCCTTTCGGTGAGGAAAGTATTATGACCGTCAGGGTAAAAAATGAAGCCGTTGTTACCAGCGGCTCATACAGGAGATACAGAGAGGGTTACAATCATATAATCGATGTGAAAACGCTCTATCCGTCAAGCCGTTATGCTTCGGTAACGGTTATTGCAGATGACAGCGGTGTGGCTGACGCTTTTTCGACAGCTCTTTTCTGTATGGATATTGAAGAAGGAAAAGTGCTTGCCAAGAAAAACAATTTAGAAGTAATCTGGATAACGAATGAGGGCGATATAATTAAAACTGACGGTTGTTAAATGCACTCTGCAACTTAGTTAACGCCTTTTTTTCAATTCTCGAAACGTATGAACGTGATATATCAAGTTTTTTTGCTATTTCGTGCTGAGTCAGTGCCTTTACTCCGCCTATGCCGTAACGCATACAGATAATACGTTTTTCCCGTCCCGTGAGTTCGCTGTTCATATATTTGTGCAGAAGTCTGATGTTAGCGGCGAGGTCAACGTTTTCAAGCATATCGTCTTCACAACTTACGACGTCCATAAGTGAAAGTGAAGACGATTCGGATTCGTTATCAAGACTTTCGTTTAACGAGACGTCCGAGGTACTTTTTTTCTGTGAACGAAAATACATCAGTATTTCGTTTTCGATACATCTTGATGCATACGTTGCAAGACGGGTATTCTTTGAACAGTCAAAGGTTGATATGGCTTTGATAAGACCTATTGTGCCGATAGAAATCAAGTCGTCATGGTCTGCAGAGGATGAATAGTATTTCTTTATGATGTGCACGACAAGACGCAGATTTCGCTCAATTAAAATGTTTCGAGCCTCAATATCTCCCGTGGCGGACAGTTCAAGATAGTGCTTTTCTTCATCCTTTGAAAGCGGTTTTGGGAAAGAACCGTTCTGGGTTATATGCAAAAGCAGAAACATCACGTTTGCAGACAGTACGGAAAGCATGGCGGTAAATAACAAATGTATCACTCCTTTTCAATGAAATATATTCCGCTTCTATTTACATAATGAATACAGTGGAGTATAATTTATAAAAACGTTTTTTTGGAGAAGAGTATGAGGTACGAAAAAATTGCAGAACTCTGCAGAAACATATCTGCAGACGCCATACTTCTTTCGAGTGAGGAAAATTGCAGATATGCCACCTCTTTCGGCCCGTTTGAAGGAATGACGGTTGTTACTGCAGATGGTGAGTGTTATCTGTTTACGGATATGAGATATACCGAGGCAGCTGAAAAGAATGCACAGTGTGTAAAGGTGGTAGCCGTTACAGAAGGAATGCACAAACATATAGCTGACTTTTTTTGCAATAAAGGCATAAAAAACGTTGCTTATGAGGATTTATCAGTCACGGTGGCATCTTTTTCTGCTATGAAGCAAAAAATTGATGCAAACTGGATAAAACTCGGCACGTCGGTGAATAAAATTAGAAATGTGAAAGACAGTCTTGAAGTGGACTGTATGATAAAAGCACAAAGAATTGCTGAAACGGCGTTTGAAAACGTAAAAAATTACGTTAAAGCGGGTGTAACCGAAAAACAGCTTGCGGCAAGGCTTGATTATGAAATGAATCTGCTTGGTTCGGAGGGTGTTTCCTTTGATACCATTTTTATTTCGGGCAGCAATACGTCTATGCCACACGGCGTTCCTTCGGATAAAGCGCTTGAAAACGGTGATTTTATAACGGTTGATTTTGGTGCCGTATACAACGGTTATCATTCGGATATGACAAGAACGTTTGCACTCGGCTATGCTACTGATGAGATGAGGGAAGTATACGATACAGTTCTTTCTGCTCAACTTGCAGGAATTGAGGCTGTTGGAGAAGGTGTTCCATGTAAAGTGCCTTACGAGCGTGCTATGACAGCACTCGGTAAGTGGGGTAAATATTTCACTCATTCACTCGGACACGGTGTGGGACTTGCAATTCACGAGGGATACTCACTTTCTCCGAAATCGGAGGATATTCTTGAAAAAGGAACCGTAATAACGGTTGAACCTGGTGTCTACATACCCGGTAAATTCGGTGTAAGGATCGAGGACGTTATATGGATTGCCGAGGAAAAAGTGAATTTGATGAAGACACCCAAAGAACTTATGATTCTTTAAAATAGTGTTTCTTTTTGTACGTTTGTATGATAGAATAAGAGCAGAAGCTTCGCATTGAAGGAGAATGGTTGTGACTGAAAGAATGAAGAAGGACAAAAAACGTAAGAATACCGCATTGCGAAAAGTGGGCAGGGTGATAGGAACACTCTGTCTTATTATGCTTATTGCAGGCCTTATATGTATTCTTGCTTTTGCCTACTATATCAAAAACTATATGAGTCCGAATCTTGACATCGATCTTGATGACTTCAAATATAATCAATCGACCTACGTTTATTATATTGATGAGAACGGAAAGAAGCAGGAAATGGCGACTCTGACCGAAGAGGGTATAAGAGAATGGGTTTCCATTACAGATATGCCTAAATGCGTGCAGGATGCCGCTATTGCCATTGAGGATGAACGTTTCTGGGAACATAACGGTGTTGACTGGAAAAGAACGATGCATGCCGTACTCAATCTGTTTACGGGCGGTGACTCAACTTTCGGTGCATCCACGATAACTCAGCAGCTTGTAAAAAACCTCACGGGTGATGATGACGTGAGTATGACCCGAAAGATTGAAGAGATTCTGCGTGCGCTTAATCTCCAGAAAAACAACACCAAAGAAGAAGTGCTTGAATACTATCTGAATGCGGCGTTTTTCTCTGAACGTTGTTACGGTATAGGTGCGGCATCGCAGGTATATTTTGGCAAACCGGCATCAGAACTTACGCCTGCCGAAGCAGCAGCCATAATCGGTATCACTAAATATCCTTCAAAATATAACCCCTATAACAATCCCGAAGAGAATAAGGCAAGGCAGGAAACTGTTCTTTATAAAATGTATGAGCAGGAGTATCTCACGAAAGAGGAATATGAGGAAGCCGTTGCACAGGAACTGAAGTTTAAAGAACGTTCTGCAACGGGCTCAACAGGTCAGATATATTCTTATTTTGTGGATATGGTTTATTACCAGGTAATAGACGACCTTGTTGAAGAGTACGGTTATGAAAGAGAACTTGCACGTTCAATGGTAATGTCGGGCGGTCTTGAAATAATCACGACGATGGATAAAAGAGCGCAGGATTGTGTTGATGAGGCTTTCACCAACGAAGAAAACTGGGCAAAGGTTCGTACAGATGAACAGCTCGAGGGTGCGATAACGGTAATTGATAATTCCACGGGTGCAATTGCGGCAGTATACGGCGGTAGGGGAGAAAAGACCAAGAGTCTGCTTTTAAATAAGGCTACCGATTCGTACAGACAGCCCGGTTCTACCATAAAACCGCTCAGCGTATACGCCCCTGCGATAGAATACGGTGTTATCACGGAAGGTGACGTCTATATGGATACACCTTACGAGGGTACGTGGCCTAAAAACCAGAGTGGCGGATATACGGGTCCTATGACCATAAAAACGGCGGTTGGTCTTTCAAAGAATACCGTTGCGGTCAAAGTTCTTGCCGATCTCGGCGTGGAACGTTCATACGATTTTATCAAGAATAAACTTGGTGTGGATTCAATAGTTGAGAGTAAGACGGTTGGCGGAAAACAGTTTTCCGATATCGCGCTTGCACCGCTTGCCCTCGGTGGACTTACCGACGGTGTGACGACGCTTGAAATGGCGGCCGCATACGAAACCTTTGCAAATGAGGGTATATATACCGAGCCGTATTGCTATACGGAGGTTTATGACAGCAAGGGTAACCTCATTCTTGAAAATAAGGCTATAAAATCCGTTGCCATGAGTGAGCAGACGGCGTTCATAATGAATGATCTGCTTCAGTACGTAACGAACAGCGGTACGGGTACGGCGGCAAAGATGGCAAATATGCCCGTTGCATCAAAAACGGGTACCACGGATGACGATAACGACAGATGGTTTGCGGGATATACACCCTATTACACGGCAGTCGTATGGGTAGGTTACGAGATACCGCAGAAGATAACTGTCAGCGGAATAAATCCTGCACTCAGACTCTGGAGGGCAGCAATGCATCCGCTTCACAGCGGTCTGTCGTACAGAGGTTTTTCTAAGGCTGACGGCGTTACGTCGGCGACCTATTGTAAGTACACGGGTGACGTGCCGACTGAACAGTGCACGTCAGACTTTGCATACTACGTAAAAGGCACAACACCTGCGGAAATATGTCAGGGACATACGGCGACGGGGGTCTACGATGCCGGATATGAATACGATGCTACGGGTAATCCTATAATACCCGAAGTATTGCCTGAAGTACCTCCGGAAACACCGCCCGAGACTGTTCCCGATACGGGAGAGGGCGGAGAAACGGTGACACCGCCTGAGGGTACGGATGTTCCGGTTGTACCGGAAACACCGCCTGCGGATACACCACCGACAGACGAAGGAAATACGGAGAATACGGAAACAATTCCCGTAATAACCCAATAATAAAAAGCGGCACAAGGGCGTGTTCACTTAGGGATTATTCGCTCAAAAAGCATAATTTTGGTGTATAACTTTGTTAAAAGACCTCCATATCCGTCAGGATTATGGAGGTCTTTTGCCTTGTTCTTCATCCAAAATAATGCTTTTTGTAGTGCTAAAGCAGTTTTGGGTTAGAAATTTTTCGTTTAGACAAAAAAATAAAAATTCCGCAATACTTTGTGTATTACGGAATTTTTTTATGAAGTATTAACGGAAAAGGTCAATCCAAAACCGATTCATCCCTAAGCGAACACGCCCCAATATGCCGCTTTTTATTATTGTTTGCAAAAACGTGACTAAGATGATATAATCATATTATATTTGATTTATGGGGGCGGCATTATGAAGTGTTGTTACTGCGGATACGGTGAAAGCAAGGTTGTGGATTCAAGACCTGCGGAAGAGGGAAGCAGCATAAGAAGAAGAAGAGAATGTCTCAAATGCGGTAAGCGTTTCACTACATATGAGATTATAGAAACATTGCCTCTTGTCATTGTAAAAAAAGATAAATCGAGGCAGGCGTATGACCGAAATAAACTCGTTACAGGTATAGTCCGTGCATGTGAGAAACGTCCTGTTCCAATGGCGGTTATAGAAAATCTTGTCGATGAAATAGAAGTTGAGATGCACAACTCTCTTGACAGGGAGATAACGTCGGTAAAAATAGGCGAACTTGTTATGGATAAACTTAAGGATATAGACCAGGTGGCATACGTTCGTTTTGCATCTGTTTACAGACAGTTCAGGGACATAAATACGTTTATGGACGAACTTACAAAACTTCTTAAAAATGAAAAATAAAAAAATAAAAACCTCACAACTGTGAGGTTTTTATTTTTATAATCTGTTAAATGACAGTGTTCGGTTGTTGCACGATACCGACAGAACAATGCCTATTGCCATAAAACTTGAAAGCATTGAAGAACCTCCGTAACTGAAAAACGGAAGCGTGATTCCTATAACGGGGAACATTCCGACACACATCAGAATGTTGATAAACACCTGGAAAACGAACGTCGCAAACACGCCGATACAGAGAAGGGCACCGAAAGAATCCTCAGCCTGCTTTGAACGGTAGAATATTCTGAGCATTATCGCAACGAGAAGTGCAAGCAGAAGAATAGTTCCTATAAAGCCGAGTTCTTCACCCGAAACCGAAAAGATAAAGTCGGTGTGGTGTGCGGGGACGTAGCCGTTTTGCACCTGTGAACCCTGGAATAGCCCCTTTCCTGCAAAGCCGCCCGAACCTATGGCAATTTTTCCCTGAACGGCCTGATAGCCTACGTCGGAAGGGTCAAGTTCGGGATTAAAACCGAAAATGATACGGTTTTTCTGATATTCGTGAAGAAAATTCGTCCACAGAAAAGGAACGGATATTGCGCCTACGGCGAGAACGCCGACAAAGTACCATATACTAAGCCCTGCGATAAACAGCATAAGCGCGGTAATAAAGACGTAGACGATAAGCATACCGAGGTCACCCGTCAGCATAAGCGGTACGAGTATCGTTGCCGCAATACCAAGTGTGGTCGCAACGCCCCTGAGTGAACTAATGTTGTCACCGAAACGGCTGATTACCGATGCAATTACAATAATGTAGGCGAGTTTTACAAATTCACTCGGCTGAATTGATACGGGACCGAAATTGAGCCAGTTCCTGTTTGTACTTCCCGTGGGACCCGTACCGAAAATAAGCGTTACGCCTAAACACAGCAGACTCAATATGAGCATTACAAACCATAATTCCGAGAATATCTGATAGTCAATTTTTGAAATGACTATCATAAGAATAAATCCAACTACTGCTGAAAAAAGCTGTACAGCGATAAGTCGATTTGACATTGATGAGGTGGCACTTGCGACAAGAATAAGTCCGTAAACGGAGCATGCAACCGTCAGTGCAATAAGTATCATATCAGCAGTTTCAAAGTAACTTCGTATGTTGTATTTGATTTTTCTGAGAAGTTCAGACAAAATTATAACCTCCAAAACGTAGTTGTTTTTAGTATAACATAATTAAAACACTTGTAAATACTTTAAATTTGTAATACTATATGTTAAGATGATAAAAAATGAATGAGGGAGAAATATTATGTTATCAGACGTAGAAATCGCAAGACAGTGTAAGATGAAAAATATCACGGAGGTAGCGAATAAACTCGGCCTCGAATTTGATGATATAGAACTTTACGGTAAATATAAGGCTAAGATATCGGACGAGGCTATCGATCGTTTGAAAGATAAAAAAGACGGTAAGCTTATACTTGTTACTGCAATAAATCCGACACCTGCAGGTGAGGGAAAGACGACTGTTTCGGTCGGTCTCGGTCAGGCGCTTGATAAGCTTGGAAAAAAGACGGTTATTGCTCTTCGTGAACCCTCACTGGGTCCCGTGTTCGGTATAAAGGGCGGTGCTGCAGGCGGCGGTTATTCGCAGGTAGTGCCTATGGAAGAGATAAATCTGCATTTTACGGGTGACTTCCATGCAATTACAACCGCAAACAATCTTTTGTGTGCTATGATAGATAACCATATCCAGCAGGGAAACACACTTGGTATAGATCCCAGACAGATAATTTTCAAGAGATGTCTTGATATGAACGACCGTGCACTCAGAAACGTTGTTATAGGTCTCGGAGGCAGGGTTAACGGCATTCCGCGTGAAGACGGTTTCCAGATTACCGTTGCAAGTGAGATTATGGCAATTCTCTGTCTTTCGGCTAATATTGAAGAACTTAAGGAAAGACTTTCCAAAATACTTATCGGATATACTTATGACAGACAGCCCGTATACTGTGCTGATCTTAAATGTGCAGGTGCTATGGCGGCAGTTCTTAAGGATGCGTTAAAGCCTAATCTTGTACAGACGCTTGAACATACACCTTGTATAATTCACGGCGGTCCTTTTGCAAATATTGCACACGGCTGTAACTCTCTCAAAGCAACGCAGACGGCACTTAAACTTGGCGATTACGTTGTTACTGAAGCGGGATTCGGGGCAGACCTCGGTGCAGAAAAATTCCTTGATATCAAATGCCGTTTCGGCGGTCTTAAACCCGATGCAGTAGTTATCGTGGCAACAGTTCGTGCACTTAAGTACAACGGCGGCGTAAAGAAGGAAGATCTTAAAGAGGAGAATATTGCTGCACTTGAAAAGGGTATCGTAAATCTCGGTAAGCATATTGAAAATATTGCTAAATTCGGTCTTCCCGCAGTTGTTACAATCAACAGATTTGAAAGTGACACGGATGCAGAAGTCAAGTTTATAGAAGATTACTGCAAAAATCTCGGTGTTGAATTCGCACCTGCGGAAGTATTTGCAAAAGGCGGCGAGGGCGGTATAGAACTTGCTAAGAAAGTTATGAAGACTATCGAAGAAAAGCCTTCACAGTTCCACGTTTTGTATGACGAAAATCTTTCAATTCCTGAAAAGATAGAAACACTCGTAAAAGAAATTTACGGTGGAGACGGTATAATAATCGAGAAGAAAGCAAAACTTGCAATAGATCTTATCGAATCTCTCGGACAGGATAAGAAGCCGATATGTGTTGCAAAAACACAGTATTCACTTTCGGATGATCCGATGCTTCTCGGCAGGCCCGAAGGATTCAAGATTACCGTTCGTGACGTAAAGCTTTGTGCAGGTGCAGGTTTTATCGTTGTGTACACGGGCGATATAATGATAATGCCGGGACTTCCTAAAGTACCTTCAGCAGAAAAAATAGATATTATGCCAAACGGCGATATAGTGGGAATATTCTAAATGAAAAAATACTTATCTCATTCTGTTGAAGAAACCGAAAATATCGGGCAGGAGTTTGCAAAAACTCTCAAACCCGGTGACGTTGTGGCAATGTATGGCGGTCTCGGTGCAGGGAAAACGGCGTTTGTCAGGGGTATGGCAAAGCATCTTTGTCCCGACGTACTTGTGACAAGTCCGACTTTTACGATTATGCTCGAATATACGGGAAAGTACAGGGTGTGCCATTTCGATATGTACAGGATAAGCACCTTTGATGACCTCTATAATATAGGTTATTTTGACTGTATAGATTCAGACGCCATATGCATAATTGAGTGGAGTGAAAATATACCTTTCGGTCTTCCCGACAGATATATAAAATTGACAATAAATGCTCTCGAAGATGAAGTGAGAGAGATAACAGCAGAGGAAATAAAATGAAAATTTTGGCACTTGAATCATCGGCAAAGTCGGCAGGTGCGGTACTTACCGATGACGGTAAAGTACTTTGTGAGGTTTATTCAAATCTCGGGCTTACGCATAGTCAGACCTTGCTTCCGATGTGCGAGTATATATTCAATACTTGCGGAGTAACGGCTTCCGATATAGATCTTTTCGCGGTTTCGGCTGGTCCGGGCTCATTTACGGGTATAAGAATAGGTGTAGCCGCCATAAAAGGTCTTGCACTTGCTACGGATAAACCATGTGCAGGCGTGTCTACGCTTGAAGCACTTGCAAACAACGTAAAAAATTTCAGAGGCATAATCTGTGCCGTTATGGATGCAAGGTGTGCCCAGGTTTACAATGCACTTTTTGAAAGTGACGGAAGTAACTTGACGAGGCTGACGCAAGACCGTGCAATTTCTATTGCTGAATTGAAAAATGAACTTAAAAAGATAAAAAAGAATATAATTTTGGTTGGCGACGGTGCGGTGTTGTGCTATAATGAATTTCGGATGAAAAGGGTGGTTCTTGCACCCGAACATTTGATGTATCAGCATGCTTCGTCAGTTGCTGAAATTGCATCGAAATCGGAAAAAATTTCACCTCAGGCACTTGAAGCAAAATATTTAAGGCTTCCTCAGGCGGAGAGGGAAAGATTATCAGGGGGTAAAAAATGAAAATAGCAATCGGTTGTGACCATGCAGCAGTTGAACTCAAGAATAAAATAATTAAGCACCTTGAAGAAAAAGGTTATGAAGTAACGGATAAGGGCACGTATACAAATGATTCTTGCGATTATCCGGTATATGCAAAAGCGGTATGCGACAGCGTGAACGACAAATCTGCGGATTTGGGTATTCTTGTATGCGGAACGGGAATAGGTATGTCCATTGCGGCTAATAAAGTGCGTGGCATACGTGCGGCATGCTGTAATGAAATTTTCTCGGCCGAGATGACACGCCGTCACAATGACACAAACGTGCTTTGTATGGGTGCAAGAGTTATCGGTGAAGAAGTTGCATACAAGGTCGTTGATGCCTTCCTTGAGGCTGAATTTGAGGGTGGCAAGCATCAGCGCAGAGTAGATATGTTTATGGAATTTGAAAAATAAATATAAAGGAGTAAAGAAATGGGACATTTTACAGTTGTAGATCATCCTCTTATCCAGCACAAACTTTCAATTATCAGAAATAAGGACACGGGTACGAAGGATTTTCGTGAGTGTATAAGCGAGATTGCAATGCTCGTATGTTATGAGGCGACGAAAGAACTGCCGCTTACGGAAGTTGAAGTTGAAACGCCTATATGCACGGCAAAGTGCAAGGTGCTCAAAGGAAAGAAATTTGCCATAGTTCCCATTTTACGTGCAGGTCTCGGTATGGTTGACGGTGTGCTCAGTCTCGTTCCGTCGGCAAAGGTCGGACATATAGGACTTTACAGAGACCCTGTGACGCTTGAAGCAGTTAAGTATTACTGCAAGATGCCGCCCGATATTCAGGACAGGGACGTATTCGTTCTTGACCCGATGCTTGCAACGGGTGTAAGTGCATCATCTGCTATCGAAATGATTAAAGAGTACAAGCCCAGAAGCATCAAAATGATGAATATCATTGCAGCGCAGGAGGGTGTTGACAGAATTCTTGCAGATCATCCTGACGTTGATATATTCTGTGCGGCACTTGACGAAAAGTTGAATGACCATGCATATATCGTGCCCGGTCTCGGCGATGCAGGTGACAGAATTTTCGGTACAAAATAAATTAAAGGACAGGGCGTGTTCACTTAGGGATGAATCGGTTTTGGCCCCACCTTTTCCGTTAATACTTCATAAAAAAATTCCGTAATACACAAAGTATTGCGGAATTTTTGTTATTTTGTCTAAACGAAAAATTTTCAGCCAAAATTATGCTTTTTGAGCGAATAATCCCTAAGCGAACACGCCCTTTACCTGTCCTTTTTTACATATATTGGTGAGTTTTTAAATTCGAGACCGCAGGGGGATACATCTTTTGAAAAGAGGGTATATAAGTCTGTTGCGGTACACTCTGTATTGAAAACTTGTGAAATGCCGTCGGATACTTTCGTTATTATAGGTATTTCTGCTATGTCCTGCGCATACGAAATAACCTCTCTGCCTTTATCATTGAATGCCAGTATTCTTGCATAAGGCGGGTTTTCGGGGAATCCTTTTTTTATACCCAAAAATGCGCACATAACGTATCGTCTGATACGGCTTAAGGGATAGCGTTTTGATTTGGTCATCTCACAGAGAGTTTCGATATTGCACGAATCCGTCAAAGCATTTTTAAGTCTGTTTTCAAGACCCTCTGAACAACCGCTGATTTCTGCTAATTCGTCAACCGTCATTTTCCTGAGTGTTGCAAGTATTGATTTGTCCGCATATTCGGTAAAATGCGGTGTGCTGTCAGATTTTATTTCGCCCGAGTATATTTTTTTTCTTATATCCGATGCACAGCCGATGCCTTCATCGTGGGCAAACGTCCTTTTGACTGTGTGAAAATTAAGTGTTGGGTCTGCTTTGATGTATTCTATCCCAAGCAGATTATTTGGCTCATCTAAAAGAGAATTTTCAGTCGCCTTTGCAACGGCTGACGGATAAGAAAGACCATCGCTTAAAAAAAGACGTATTTTCTCCTGTGTATCAGGCAGGGCGAGGCTTGAAGCCACCTTTTTTAAAGCCTCGATATCACCGCATTCGCTGCCGAAAGAAAGCGTTTTCGCACCTATTTGTTTTGCAAGATAAACACCGCTTTTTGCAAAAAACTCGGCAGAAGTCAGAACATAGGGGGTAGGCAACTCTATAACGAGGTCGGCACCGCCTTTGATTGCACACTCGGCACGGTGCCACTTGTCGTATACGGCAACGTCACCCCTCTGCACGTAGTTTCCGCTCATTATACAGACGATGTGAGAAGCATCTGTTTCACGGCGTGCCGTTTCTATCTGGAAGCGGTGACCCTCGTGAAACGGATTATATTCACAAATGATTGCACAAATATTCATACTACCTCAAAAAAGACTTGATTATGATAACCATATTATACTATAATTTATAGAGATGTGTTAATATTTTTTACATAGAAGGGGATATAAAATGAAAATTCTTGTTATCAATGCAGGCAGTTCATCACTTAAATATCAGCTTATTGATATGGAGACGGAACAGGTTCTTGCAAAAGGTCTTTGTGAGAGAATCGGTGTCGACGGTAAGTTTTCACATAAATCTGTCAACGGTGAGGTTTCAAAGGACGTAGAACTTAAAAACCATGCTGATGCAGTTGAAAACGTAATTGAAGCACTTACTGATAAGGAATACGGTTGCGTTGCTTCTCTTGATGAAATTGCGGCTGTAGGACACAGAGTTCTTACTGCGGGTGAAAAGATATACGAAACCGTTCTTATAACGGATGAGGTTAAAGAAATCGTCAGAGAATGTATTCCGCTCGGACCGCTTCACAATCCCGCTAACCTTACAGGTATTGAGGCGTGTGAAAAGGCTATGCCCGGAATACCGCAGGTTGCTGTATTTGATACCGCTTTCCATCACACGATGCCCGAAAAAGCTTATCTTTACGGTCTTCCGTATGAATATTATGAAAAGTACGGTGTGAGAAGATACGGCTTCCACGGAACGTCTCACAGATTCGTTACACAGCGTACTGCAAAACTTCTCGGTAAGAGTGTGGATGAAGTTAATCTTATCACTTGCCATCTTGGAAACGGTTCATCAATAACTGCGGTTAAAAACGGTAAATGTATTGATACAACTATGGGTCTTACACCTCTTGAAGGTATGCTTATGGGTACAAGATGCGGTGCTATCGACCCTGCAATAGTTTGCTTTATCGGTGAAAAAGAGGGGCTTTCATATGCCGAAATGGATACGATGATGAATAAAAAATCAGGCTTACTCGGCGTAAGCGGTGTGGGTAGTGACTTCCGTGACGTTACGAAGGCTTGGAAAGAAGGTAATCACCGTGCAGGCGTTGCCCTTGAAATGTTTGCTTATCAGTGCAAGAAATATATTGGTTCATACTATGCTGCACTCGGTGGTGACGTTGATGCAATCGTATTTACTGCAGGTATCGGCGAAAACGACAGCAGGATGAGGGCTTCTATCGTAGAAGGCCTTGAAGGACTCGGCATCAAGATGGATGCAGAACTTAATGCAGGTAAGTGCGATGACAAGGTTGTTTCAACTGCAGACAGTAAGATAAAAATTCTCGTTGTTCCTACAAACGAAGAACTTATGATAGCAAAAGATACGGCAGAAATAGTTTCTAAATTATAAAAAAAGCGGGTTTAACCCGCTTTTTTTAATCCCTGTTTTTTCTGAAAAGCAGGGTGATGCACCATAAACCGGCAAGTCCTACCAACGTGAATATGATTCTGCTCATTACAGCTGCCTGGCCGCCGAATATCCAGCCAACTATGTCAAAACCGAATATACCGATACTACCCCAGTTGAGTGCACCTATAATCGTAAGAATTAATGCGATTGTATCCATAAAGACAACCTTTCTCCGACAAAACTGATATACCTCTTTTGAATTTGTCGGAAAACAAAAGAGGGAATATATAAATTCCCTCTTATTATTAACAATTTTGTACTGCAATAAACCTAATTTCTCAAACTCTGAAGCGGAGCAGGTATTCTGCCACCTCTGTTTATGAGTTTTGCAGGTGAATATTTATTTACGTTCATAACGGGACCGCTGCCGAGCAGACCGCCGAATTCAAGTTCTTCGCCTACGTCTTTTCCGATTGCGGGAATGACTCTTACAGCCGTTGTCTTGTTGTTTATAACGCCTATTGACGCTTCGTCGGCAATTATTGCCGAAATTGTTTCGGGAGTGGTGTCACCGGGGATTACTATCATATCAAGTCCCACGGAGCATACTGCGGTCATTGCCTCGAGTTTTTCAAGGGTGAGTGAACCGTCTTTAGCCGCCGCTATCATACCTGCGTCCTCTGATACGGGGATGAATGCACCTGAAAGACCGCCGACATGTGAAGAAGCGAAAAGACCGCCTTTTTTTACCGCGTCGTTGAGCATTGCAAGTGCCGCAGTCGTACCGGGGCAACCGCATTTTTCAAGACCGATTTCTTCTAAAATATCTGCAACGGAATCACCAACTGCGGGTGTGGGTGCAAGCGAAAGGTCTACGATGCCAAAGGGCACGCCAAGGCGCTTTGAAGCCTCGTTTGCGACAAGTTGTCCCATTCTTGTGATTTTGAAAGCGGTTTTTTTGATTATGTCACAAACTTCCGTGATGTTTGCATCGGGAGCTTTTTTGAGTGCCGCACGTACAACACCGGGACCCGATACGCCTACGTTTATAACACATTCGGGTTCACCAACACCGAGAAAAGCACCTGCCATAAAGGGATTATCTTCAACGGCGTTTGCAAAAACAACGAGTTTTGCCGCACCTATACAGTTATTATCTGCCGTAAGTTCGGCAGATTTCTTTACAATTTTACCCATCTCTGCAACGGCATCAAGATTTATGCCCGTTTTTGTCGTTGCAACGTTGACGGATGAACATACGAAATCTGTTTTAGCAAGTGCTTCGGGAATTGAGTTTATAAGCCTTCTGTCACCGCTTGTGTAACCTTTGTGAACGAGTGCGGAAAAACCGCCTATAAAGTTTACACCGACGGTTTTTGCAGCCCTGTCAAGAGTTTCTGCAAAGGGTGTAAAATCCTCAGCCTCGCAGGAGTTACCTACTATTGAAATAGGTGTTACGGAAATTCTTTTATTTACTATCGGAATACCGTATTCCTTTTCAATTTCCTGACAGACGGGAACGAGGTTTTTGGCAAGAGTTGTAATCTTATTATAAATTTTTTCACAGGCAACGTTTATATCTTTATCTGCACAGTCAAGCAGGGAAATGCCCATAGTAACCGTACGGATATCGAGATTTTCGTCCTGTATCATTTCTATTGTTTCAAGAATATCTCTGGTATTTATCATTTTCTGCTCCTATATTCTGTGCATCGAATTGAAAATATCTTCATGCATTGCATGAATTGACAGACCTTCGTCTTCACCTAATTTTGTGAGAATATCCACGAGCTCTGTAAATTTGATAGACGTTTTGGGAATATTTACCACCATAATCATACAGAAAAAATCATTTACAATACTCTGTGAAATATCAAGGATATTCACGTCGTTTTTTGCACAGATATCACTCACCTTGGCAATTATACCTACGGTATCTTTGCCGACTACTGTAATTACTGCACGCATTTTTATCACACTCCATAATTAAAACTTGTAATTAACGATATAATAACATAAAATATTATTAAAATAAAGTGGATACGGAGAAAATATGGCTGATAAATTCAAATCATACGGAAAAATAAATCTGTCGCTTGACGTTGTGGGCACAAGAGATGACGGTTATCACCTGATTTCGTCTGTAATGGCTGAAATAGAACTTTGTGACGTTATTACGATGTCGGTTGAAAAATCGGATAAATTTGAAAATGAAATTGTTCTTTCGTGCAATAAACCCTATATACCGTGTAACGAAAAAAACAGTGCTTATAAAGCGGCACAGATTATGCTTGAACTGTCGGGAAAGCATAACGTAAAAGTCGTTATACACGTGGACAAGCGTTTGCCTGTTGCAGGCGGTCTCGGCGGTAGCAGTACGAACGGGGCAACCGTTATAAAAGGACTGAATACTATGCTTGATTGCAATTTTGATGCCGATAAACTAAGAGAAATATCCGTAAGAATCGGGGCAGACGTGCCTTTTTTCATCGAAGGCGGTATAGCTCTTGCGGAGGGAATCGGCGAAAAGATAACGAATATAAATACAGACTACTCTGCACTTCTTCTTATTGCAAAAAACGGCAAGGGTGCAAACAGCAAGAACGTTTACGTCGAATTTGACGCTATGGATGAAAAAGCACCGTTTACAACCGAAAAAATGCTTGATGCTTTGGATAAATCTGTCGGGGTGGAAGATTGTCTCGGAAATATGCTTACACCCGTTACGGCGAAAAATCAGAACAGTATAATAAATCTGAAAAAAACGATGAAGCTTTATGGTGCACTCGGTGCGGAAATGAGTGGCAGCGGTTCAAGCGTTTACGGTATATTTGACAGTATAAAAACGTGTGAAAGGGCATATGCAGGAATAAAAAATCTTTATCCAGATGCTGACGTCTTCATAACGAGGATTAAAAAAAGATAAAACTGTCAAGCCTTTTAATGAGGTGATGACAGTGAAGGAACTGAAAGTATCGTTTTTTATATCATTTGCATTGGTTATCTCGTTATCCGTATGTTCGCTTGTTGCAGAGGCAAGAAATATAACCGAAAACGTGTTCAGATTGCACGTCAGAGCGGCTGATAACAGTGCTGCGGCACAAAAAATTAAAGTTGACGTGCGTGATGCCGTGCTTGAATGTACATCAGAAATAACTAAAAACTGCAAAGATGCAAAAGAGGCAAAGAAAGCAATATCTGAAAACATTGAAAAAATAGAAAACTCTGCCAACGAAGTTCTTGATAAAAACAGCTGTGGGTATAATGCAAATGCCTACGTTGCAAAAGAAAATTTTCCAACAAGAACGTATGAGGATATTTCGTTGCCTGCGGGAGAATACGAGGCACTTGTAGTGGAACTTGGTGATGCAAAAGGTGAAAACTGGTGGTGTATGCTGTATCCGAGGCTTTGCTCGGGCAAGGTTGATGACGGTGACATTACGCAGGCGGTCGGAGGAAAAACGGCTAAAGTTCTTGAAAACAAAGAATGTTACAGATTTAAGATATTGGAGATAATAGGCACTATTTTTTGAGGTGAGAAAAGTGATTAAAATTATCGGGGGACGGGCAGGAAGCGGTATAGGAGAATATCTGCTTTCGTCTGTGAAAAATCATATACAGGGCGGAAATAAAAAGATAATAATAACGGTACCCGAACAGTTTACCGTCGTTCAGGAGAGGGAAGTCCTTGATGCTCTGGGAAACCGTATTGCAGACGGAGTAGAAGTGCTCAGTTTTAAAAGACTGTGTAATTTTATTTTGTCCAAAACGGGCGGTATAGCACGCAAATATATCAGTGACAGCGGTAGATTTCTGCTTATGCATAAGGCGTTTGAAGCAACGGCTGATCAGATTACAACCTACAAACGTATCGGAAATTACACGGATTTTATCAATAAACTTTTGATGCTTTCGGATGAGTTTCGTACATACGGCGTGTCATCTGATGAAGTGAATGAAGCCTTTGAAAATGACGAGAGTATCCTTGCCGGTAAAATGAAGGATCTTGCTCTCATTTTTGAAACGTATCATGCCCTGCTGGAAAAGGATTTTGCCGATAAAGGTGACGATTTAGACGTTGCCGCAAAAAAACTAAAAGAGAACGGTGTATTTGAAGGCTATACCTTCTTTTTCTCTGAATTTAAGAGTTTTTCTCCTCAGCAAAGACATCTTCTTGAGGAAATCATAAAACAGGCTGATAACGTCATTTTCTTCTTTACAAGCGATGATTTGTCAAACAGAGACGATCTGTCAATATTTCACGCATCTGCCGAATCGGCATACGAAATAAGAAAAATTTGCGAAAAAACGGGAAGAGAAGAACCTGTGATTGAGTACGTAGACGGTACAGAAGGTTATTTTACACCCGAAATAGCACACATAGAAAAAAACATATATCTTGCCTCGCCCGAAACGTATGAGGACGAAGTAAAAAATGTTGAGGTAATATGTGCCGCAACAGAGTTTGACGAACTTGAATACATAGCATCAGACATACAGAAAAGAATAATAAATGACGGATACAAGTACAGCGATTTTGCACTTATAACGAGAAATCTCGATAAATACGTAAACGTAATTGACAGTGTGTTTTCGAGATACGGCATACCCGTATTTCTTGACAGAACCACCGACGTACTTACAAAACCGCTTGCCACACTCATATTTTCTGCATTTGACTGCGTTCTTTACGGGTACAGATACAGGGACGTTATGTCATACCTTAAATCAGGTATTACCGGTATGGAACTTGATGACGTGGATAAGATAGACAACTATGCATTTCAATGGAATATAAACGGAAATGCATGGAAAAGAGAGTGGAAGAGAAGACCGGGCGGTTTCGGTAAAGTTGAAAACGAGGAAGAACAGAAGACCCTTGATAATCTGAATTCGCTCAGAAAAAGAACGGTTGAGCAACTGGTGGTGTTTGAAAAATCTTTAAAGACGCAGTCAGCTGCTGATATTGCAAAGGCAATATACGATATGCTCGTTGCACTCGACGTACCGGGGTGTATCAGGGCAACCATTGAAAAACTGTCCGATGATGACAGAAAATACGAAGCGGCACAGTACGAACAGTTGTGGGACAAGCTTATGGAAGCTCTTGACCAGACGGTTATTATATGCAGTGAGCCGATAAAACCGGAGAAATATGCAAAACTCTTAAAGCAGATGCTTTCGGGTGTCCGTATCGGAGTTATACCGACTGCTGTTGACGAAGTTCTTGCAGGAAGTGCTGAAAGAGTCCGTGCAGGAAATATAAGATGTTCGTATCTTATAGGCTTTAATGCGGGTGAATTCCCGCAGGGCAGTTTCGCTGAAGGGCTGATAACAGACAGCGAGAAAAAGAAACTTGAAACTATGGATATAACGCTTGCACCCGACGGTGAAAAGCGTGCTTTTGACGAGCGTTTTTTTGTTTACAGCGCACTCACTTCTGCAAAAGAAAAACTTGTTATAACATATCCGAAAAGTGACGGTGCGGGTGCATCAAAGAAAAAGTCGTACGTCATAACCATGCTTTGCGAGATGATGCCCAAACTTTCGGAAAGATTTCTTGACGATGAGATAAAAACGCCCGAAATTTATAACAGAGTCGAAGCGATGGAGCATATGCTTGCATACGGAAAAAAAGCACCGCAATATCTTATGGATATTCTTGCGCAAAAAGACGAGCAGGCATTTGCACAAATGGTAAAAAACTCCGTAAATGCTGATAAGAAAAAATATAAACTTGCAAATGCCGCCGACATAGAAAGTCTTTACAGAAGCAGCAGTTTTTCATCAACAAGATTTGAAACTTATGCAAAGTGTCCCTTTATGTATTTCTGCAAGTACGGTCTTAAACTTGATTCGCGTAAGCAATACAGTATCGATAACATAGAAATCGGAAATTTTATGCACGCGGTAATCGAGCGTTTCGTCAAGGAAACGAAAGATTTTTCTAAGGTGGACGTTGAAGAGACGGTAAAAAGACTTGTAGGGGAATACATAGCCGAAACCATTCCCGATTTTGAAGAGTATCCCATACGCACGAAATCAGTTTTTGCAAGGATGACAGATGAACTCTGCGGATTTATGAAAACTCTCAAAGCGGAGTTTGAAAACAGCAGTTTTATGCCCGTTGCATTTGAACTTGAAATCGGGAAAAACGGCGTAAAACCCATAGAATTATCCGACGGTTCCCTGATTGAAGGCAAAATTGACCGTGTAGATACCTACGATACGGGAAATGAACTCTACGTTCGTATAGTTGACTATAAGACGGGTACTAAGAAACTTAAATTCGGTGAACTGAAAAACGCAATGAGTATGCAGATGTTTATTTATCTGTTTGCGATTAAACAAAACGGAAAAGAGTATTTCGGCAAGGATATAAAACTTGCAGGTGTGCTCTACACACCCGTGAAATACGGTTTTCTGAGTGCTTCGAGAAATCTTACGTCGGAGGGTGCCGAAAGAGAGCATTTCAAACAGAATAAAGCAGACGGCCTGCTTATTAACGATATTGACATTCTGACTGAGATGGACAAAAACTGTGAGTTTCTCACACTTCCTATTTCCGTGAATAAAGACGGTACTTTTTCGAAAGCATCCGCAGAAAGACTTGCAACAGAGTCACAGTTTAACGATCTTGAAAAGTTTATATTGGACAAGACGGAGGAGATTGTAAAATCCATTCACAGCGGAAAAATAGGAGTTATGCCATACTACGATGAAAGCGATGAATTGAACAAATATATAAGCTGTAAATACTGTGATATGCAAGATGTGTGCAGATACGAGAGAAACGGCTCGTGCGACAGAGATGCTCTGCATATGCAGGCGGCAGAATTCTGGGAAGAACTTAGCGGAAAGGGGGATAAGTAATGGCGGTTAAATGGACGGATAGTCAACTTTCGGCTATTGAAAGCAGCGGAAACGTTATTGTATCTGCAGGTGCAGGAAGCGGTAAAACGGCAGTGCTTGTTGAAAAAATAATACGTCTTATAACCGAAAAAAACGTTGACCTTGACAATGTACTTGTGGTTACCTTCACTAAGGCTGCAACAGCCGACGTAAAGGAAAAAATAACCGAAGCATTGTATAAAAAAATAGCCTTATCTCCCGATAACAGACATCTTCAGAGACAGGTGGCAAAAATAGGAAATGCGTCAATAGATACAATAGATGCTTTCTGCGGTAAGGCAGTTCGCAGATATTTTGAAAAACTTGATATTTCCTGCAATTTCAGGGTGTTTGATGAAAATGAAGAACTTCTCGTAAAAGAAGAGGTTCTTGAAGAATGTATCGATCAGGAATATGAAAAATATAATGACGAGATTTTTGGAGAACTTGTTTCACAAATGTCTGAAAGAAGAGGTGATGAGGGACTCAAAAAGGCGATAGGGGAAATACATAAAGCACTTGAAACGATTGCCGATGAAGAAGAGTTCATAAATACCTGCATTGCCCACTTTGATGATGAGTATTACATAGAACAACTGTCTGAGATACAGGAAGGGTTACTCAATCAGTTGCTCGTTCTCTATAACGAGTGCAAAGAAATTTGCGAAAATGAACCCAAAAACGAGGGGCTTTTGGCAGCACTTGAGATAAATATTCTGGAAATTTACGGCTTTTTAAAACTGCTTGGAGAGGACTATTTTCAGTTTGCTGAGAAATTCTCTTTATTCAAACCCCAAACGTTGCGTACAAATTCCAAGTGGGATGAAGAACTTAAAAATCAGATTTCAGATATACGTGAAGCGCTAAAAAAGATATATTCAAGAATATCTGATTATACCGAATGTTCACGGGAAGAATATGACGTCGACCGTGAAACACAGAAACGTCTTACAAAGCGTCTGTTTGAAATCAACGAAAGGTACAATTTGCTTCTTTTGAGTAAAAAAACAGATATGGGTGCAGTAAGTTTTGCAGACGTTGAAAAACTTGCGCTGAGGCTCTTTGCCGAAAAAACAGAGAACGGTTTTGTTCCGAGTGATACCGCAAAAGAGTATATGAACATCTACAAATATATGTTCATTGATGAGTATCAGGATACAAATCAACTTCAGGACACTCTGTTTTCCGTTATGTCGTCAGATGAAAACAATTTGTTTCTCGTTGGAGACGTAAAGCAGAGTATATATGCTTTCCGCAGTGCCCGTCCCGAACTTTTTGCAGAAAAAATATCGGGAGACGCTATGAAAACAATGGTGCTGAATGCCAATTTCAGAAGCAGAAACAGGGTGGTAGACGGAATAAATTACATTTTCTCAAAGATAATGTCGGTTAAGTCGGGCGGTGTTGACTACGATGACACTCAGTGTCTTAAATTCGGCGCGAAGTATTATGAACGGGACGATTCGGATTGCGAGCTTCATATAGTTCACGGGTCGGAGCAGGATGAATTTGAACACATAGCAGATGTTGTAAATAAACTTGTCAGCGAAGAAAATTACGTGTACGATAAAAAATGCGGTTTAAGAAGAACAGAACTTCGTGATATTGCGATTTTACTTCGTTCACCCAAACATTCTTCGTCAAAACTGGAAAAGGTGCTCATATCAAAAGGTATTCCTGCATATTCGGATACACATCCCGTCTTTTTCGGCAATGAAGAAATCGTACTTGCAACTTCGATGTTGTCGGTCATAGATAATCCAACGCAGGATATAATGCTTGCTTCGGTGCTTTCGTCTGTAATAGGCGGCTTCACTCACGATGAACTTGCTAAAATAAGACTTGCAAAGAGGCATTGTAACTTCTACGAGGCACTCAAAGCATATTCGGCGCAGGATGAAAAGGCAAGTGCATTTGTAAAAAAACTGGAAAGACTACGACTGCTTTCTCTTAATACGTCAGTAGCGGGTATACTTACCAGAGTGTACGATGAGTTTAACCTTCTTACCGCATGCGCAGCAATGCCCGGCGGAAATCTCAGAAAGATGAATCTGAGATTGCTTCTTGAATATGCGGCTTCGTATGAAAAAACCGGATTCAAGGGAATATTCAATTTCAATCTGTATCTGCAGAAAATAAAAGAAAAAAATAAGGAAATTCCGGGAGCAAAAGCATATTCGGATGACAGTAACGTAGTTCGGATTATGTCCATTCACAGATCAAAAGGACTTGAATTTCCCGTGGTGATAGTGGCTCAGGCAGATAAAAATTATAACACGGTTGAACTTAAACAGGATTTTCTCGTTGACCGTAAATATGGGGTTTCAATGCGACTCAGGGATTGTGAGAAGTCTGTAAAGTTTGACACCTTGTCACGTATTTGTATAAGGGAAAACAAGCGTTTTGATATGATTTCGGAAGAACTACGTATCTGGTACGTAGCGATGACTCGTGCACGCGAAAAATTGATAGTTACTGCTTCGTGTCCGTATACGGCAAAGGGGGAAATTAAGGGACTTGGCGATATTAAAACAACGGAAAATGCTCTCGATATATGGGGTATAAGGTATTCCTCTGCACCGATAGCATTTATTTACAATGCACTTAAAGACGGGATGAAGGAAATGACTGCCGGTGAATCCGGTATCACCAAGTACGTCAATAATAAGGCATCGTGGGAAATATATTTTGCCGATCCCGAAAAAACGGAATATAAAAATAGTTACAATATCAATGAAGCAATCGGAGAACTTAAGCCCGATAAAAAAGAGGTAAAGAAAAATCTTGAGTTTGTATATCCTTATTCAGTACAGAAAGGATTTCCGTCAAAAACGAGCGTAACTGCGATAAAAAAACTTATCGAAATGAAAAATGACGAGGCTGTCACGGTGCAAAATTTGCCTGAATGTAAGATGGAGTTTGAAAGACCGTCATTTATGATGGATAAGAGTAAACTGACGGCGAGTGAAAAGGGAACGGCACTTCATACTTTCTTACAGTATGCCAATCTTTCCAAAATATCGTCTGAAAGTGACGTGCGTGGAGAAATAGAGCGTCTGGTTGAAAACGAGTTTATCACAAACGAGCAGGCACAAAGTCTTGATATAAGTTCAATTATTGGTTTTGGAAACAGCCAAACACTAAAAAATGCTTTGCTTTCGGGTAACGTTGAACGTGAGAGACGTTTTAACATTAAAGTTGAACTTGGATTTCTGGCAAAGCTTACCAATGAAAAACTCAACAGCGACCCGAATGCTCTCGTGGTAATGCAGGGTGTTATCGACTTGCTTTACCGAAATGGCGGTGATTATACTATAATCGACTATAAAACCGACCGAAATATTACGGAAAATGAACTGCGTGACAGATATTCCTCACAGATGGAATTATACAAGTATGCGGTAAAAGAAATCACGGGTTGTGAACACGTAAATTGTGTAATTTACTCATTTTATTTAAAAAAAGAGATAAATGTCTGAAAAAGCACTTGCATTTTTTGATTTTATGTGATAACATAACACCTGTTGAAAAATTATCTTTTGAAATGAGGTGAACTGCATGAAGGAAGGAATTCATCCCGATTATCAGCCCACAACAGTTACGTGTGCGTGCGGCGCTGTAATTGAAACTGCATCTACAAAGCAGAATATCAAAGTCGAGGTATGTTCAAAGTGTCACCCCTTCTATACCGGCAAGCAGAAGCTGGTTGATTCTGGCGGTAGGGTTGATAGATTCAACAAGAAATACGGCCTCAAATAAAAAGCGTATATGTAAGACATCGGTTTTGCCGATGTCTTATTTTTATATTTACTTTTATATTACCTAGTGTTAATATAATAATATATGTCTTGAAAGGAGTGGCGTGATGAAAATATCCTGTGGGCAGTATGAGACTGCGATAGGAAGAATAAATATCTATGCGGATGAAAACGTTTTATATGCCGTCTCCTTTGAGGCTGATGATGATAACAAAAGAAAGTATCTTTCAAAACATATAAAGGACGCTCAGTTTGCAGGGCCGAACGTGTTGACGGAAAGGGCTTTTTCGCAGATTACGGAATTTCTTTCGGGTAACCGACGTGATTTTGAACTTGAATATAAACTATTTCTTTCGGATTTCGCTCAAAAAGTGACAGAATGTGTTTTAAAGATTCCTTACGGCGAAACGGTCACGTATACCGATATCGTGGATTCAATGAAAGCAACTAACGCTTTCAGGGCGGTGGGAAACGCACTTAATCATAATCCGCTTCCGATAATCATTCCGTGCCACAGAGTCAATGCAAGGGGCGGTATGCTGTCGGGATATGCAGGCGGAACGAAGGCAAAACGCACTATACTTGAAATAGAAAACAGGGTTAAACTTATATCGCAGAGTGAGATTGTCAGTGCGGATGAAATTATAAATCCCGGTCTTACCGCTTACGTGCGAAGTCTGTCAGGTGAAGTTTTCAGAAAAGATATACTTGAATATGCAAATAAGAATAACGTTCCCGTAAGTAAACCCGAAACGCTTGCTTTTATCGGTTCTTTACTTTCGGTTATGCAACCGAAAAAGATTCTTGAAATCGGAACGGCGGTCGGATATGGAACGCTTTATATGAAAAGTGTGTGTGATGCGAAGATAACGACCGTTGAAAAAGACGAGGATACGTATAAAACCGCTGTGGAGTTTACAAAAGGCAGCGGGATAGAGCACATTCTTGCTGACGGTGTGGAATTTGCGAGAGAATGCACAGAAAAATTTGATTTTATATATGTCGACTGCGCAAAAGGTCAATACGTAAACTTGTACGACAGTGTGAAGAAACTGCTTACGGAAGGCGGTGTTGCACTGTACGACAACGTTTTGTATAAAGGCATTTCGGCGGGACTCGGTGTAGTGAAGCATAAAAACAGAACGATAGCAAACAATCTGATAACTTTTAATGAAATGGCGATGAACGATGATGAAATGCAGGCATCGCTGATAACTTTGGGGGATGGATTGTTGATGACGGTGAAAAGGAGCAAGGTGAATGGATAAGAAGTATATACTTGCACTTGATGAAGGAACGACAAGTTTAAGAACGCTTGTTTACGACGTGTCGGAGCATAAACTTAAAGCCTCGGCGAACATTCCGTTTGAGCAGATTTATCCTCAGCCGGGTTGGGTTGAACACGATGCCTCTGAAATATGGGAGGCTCAGCTTTCAACGATTAAGGAGGCAACGAAGGATATCGGCATAGAGAACGTTGCCGCTATCGGCATCACCAATCAGAGAGAAACGGTGGTTGCCTGGGACTGCGATACGGGAAAGCCTCTTTATAATGCTATAGTGTGGCAGTGTCGCAGAACTGCAAAAATGTGTGAAAGCCTTGAAAAAGACGGTCTTTCTGATAAGGTTAAGCAAAAAACAGGCCTTCTTATAGACCCGTATTTTACCGCCACCAAAATAAAGTGGCTTCTTGATAACGTGCCCGAAGTAAAGGCATGTTGTGAGCAGGGTAAACTTATGGTAGGTACGATTGATACGTGGCTCATATACAAGCTTACGGGCGGAAAAGTTTTTGTTACCGATTATTCAAATGCTTCAAGAACGATGCTGTTCAATATAAATACTCTTGAGTGGGACAGAGAAATTCTTGACTTGCTCGGAATAGACGAGAAGATATTACCGAAAGTTGTACCGTCAGTCGGCGTTGTCGGTTATACTGACGAAGAAACGGTCGGTGCTAAGATACCTATATCGGGTGTCGGCGGTGACCAGCAGTGTGCATTGTTCGGACAGAATTGTTTTGACGTGGGAAATGCCAAAAATACCTACGGAACAGGATGTTTTATTCTTATGAATACGGGAGATAAGCCTGTTCGTTCGCAAAACGGCCTGCTGACAACTATTGCATGGGGAATGGATAACAAGGTCACTTATGCTCTCGAAGGCAGCGTTTACAATGCAGGCTCTGTTATAAAATGGCTTCGTGACGAGCTTAAAATGATAAAAAGTGCCGCAGAAACGGATACGATTGTCTATGAGGTTGAAGATAACGGAGGCGTGTACTTGGTACCTGCGTTTACGGGCCTCGGGGCACCGTTCTGGGACAGTTATGCGAGAGGCACCGTCGTCGGAATGACGAGAGGTACGACGAGAGAGCATTTTATTCGTGCTGCGGTTGAAAGTCTTGCATTCCAGAGTAAATGTATTTTTGATGCAATGGCGGAAGATGCGGGAATGCCGATAACGGAGCTTAAAGCAGACGGTGGTGTGTCGGTATGCGATTTTCTGCTTGCACTTCAGGCAGATCTGCTTGATATACCCGTTATGAGACCCGAGGTTACGGAATCGACGGGACTCGGTGCCATTTATATGGCAGGTATCGGTGTCGGTATATGGAAAAACACCGATGAAATAAAAAAGAATTGGAAACTTGCACGGAAGTTTGAACCGTCCGACAGAAAAGAACTCAGTAATAAAGAGTACAAGACGTGGCTTCGGGCAGTAGAGCGTGCATCAAATTGGATTGAAGAATAATTTTGTGAGGAGATAGAAATGGCAAAACAGTTAGAAAAAAATTATAATCCTGCCGAGGTTGACGACAGGTTATATCAGACGTGGATGGAAAAAGGCTATTTCCACGCCGATTCATCTACGGGAAAGAAACCCTATACGATAGTGATGCCGCCACCGAATATTACGGGACAGCTTCATATGGGACATGCTCTTGACAACACGTTGCAGGACATTCTTATTCGTTTTAAGAGAATGTCAGGTTACTGTGCTTTGTGGCTGCCCGGTACGGATCATGCTTCTATTGCGACGGAGGCAAAGATTGTTGAACAGATGAAAAAAGAGGGGCTCACTAAAGAGGGAATAGGCCGTGAAAAGTTCCTTGAACGTGCGTGGGCATGGAAAGAACAGTACGGCGGCAGAATTTGTGAACAGCTTAAGAAAATGGGCTCGTCATGTGACTGGGACAGACTTCGTTTTACAATGGATAAGGGCTGTAATGACGCCGTAAATGAAGTTTTTGTACGCCTTTACAATAAGGGACTTATATATCGTGGTGAAAGAATTATAAACTGGTGTCCACACTGTCTTACGTCCATTTCGGATGCAGAGGTTGAGTATGAGGAACAGGCAGGTCATTTCTGGCATCTCCGCTATCAGCTTTCCGACGGCAGCGGTTATATCAATCTTGCTACAACACGTCCCGAAACTCTTCTCGGTGATACTGCAGTTGCTGTAAATCCTAACGATGAAAGATATAAGGATATTATCGGTAAGACGGTAATTCTGCCTATCGTTCACAGAGAGATTCCGATAGTTGCAGATGAATACGTTGAAATGGATTTCGGAACGGGTGTAGTTAAAATTACACCCGCACACGACCCCAATGACTTTGAGGTTGGTCTGCGTCATAATCTGCCCGTTATAAACGTTATGACGGATGATGCCAAGATAACAGAGGATTATCCCAAATATGCGGGTATGGACAGATTTGAGGCTCGTAAGGCTATCGTTGAAGATCTTGAAAAAGAGGGTGCACTTGTCAAGGTTGAGGATTATGCACACAACGTCGGCACCTGCTACCGTTGCGGCACAACCGTTGAACCCCGCGTTTCAAAGCAGTGGTTCGTTTCAATGAAGCCTCTTGCAAAGCCTGCCATAGAAAAGGTTAAAAACGGTGAAACGAAATTCGTTCCCGAAAGATTTGATAAGATATACTTCCACTGGCTTGAAAATATCAGAGACTGGTGTATTTCAAGACAGCTCTGGTGGGGACATCAGATACCCGCTTATTACTGCGATACCTGCGGTGAGATTGTTGTATCTAAAGATGAAGTGAAAACTTGTCCCAAGTGTTCAAAGCCTATGAGAAGAGATCCCGATACGCTTGATACGTGGTTCTCATCTGCACTCTGGCCATTCTCAACACTCGGTTGGCCTGAAGAAACGGAGGACTTAAAGTACTTCTATCCCACTAACACACTTGTAACGGGATACGATATCATTCCGTTCTGGGTAATGAGAATGATGTTCTCGGGTATTGAACAGACAGGACAGGTTCCGTTTGATACGGTGCTCATTCACGGTCTTGTACGTGATGCACAGGGCAGAAAGATGAGTAAGTCACTCGGAAACGGTATTGACCCGCTTCTCATCATTGAACAGTACGGTGCGGATGCACTCAGATTTATGCTTGCAACGGGTAATTCACCCGGAAACGATATGAGATTTATCGATGAAAAGGTCGTTGCAGCAAGAAACTTTGCAAACAAGATATGGAATGCATCAAGATTTGTTCTTATGAATCTTGATATAGATGAAGTGTCACTTCCCGAAGATTTGCTTCTTGAGGATAAGTGGATTCTTTCACGTCTTAACAAGACGGTAAAAGAAGTCAATGAAAATCTTGAGAGATTTGAAATCGGTATTGCGGCAACTAAACTTTACGATTTTGCGTGGGATGATTTCTGTGACTGGTATATTGAACTTGTAAAGCCCAGACTCTTTGAAACCAACACCAATGAGGCGACGAAGAAGTCTGCACAGCAGGTACTTCTCTACGTGCTTACGGATATTCTCAAGGCACTTCATCCGTTTATGCCGTTCATAACAGAAGAAATCTATCAGAATATACCGCATAATAAAGAATCGATAATGATTGATGACTATCCGGTATTCAGAAATGAACTTGTTTTTGATGCTGAAGAAGCAGAAATGAACAAGGTTATGGAACTTATTAAGGCGGTAAGAAACAGAAGAAGCGAGATGAATATTGCACCCTCGAAGAAGGCTCATCTCTACATTGAAACAGAAAATGCTGAACTCTTTGAAAAGGGTAAGGGTTATTATGAAAGACTTGCATCTGCATCGGGTGTTACGGTAGGAAACGGTTTTGATATTCAGAATGCTGTAACGATAGTTACTGACGGTGCAAAGACGTATATTCCGCTTGCGGAACTCGTTGACGTTTCTGCCGAACTTGACAGAATGGCAAAGGAAAAAGAAAAACTGCTTTCTGAAATTAAACGAGTAGACGGAATGCTTTCCAACGAAGGCTTCGTTTCTAAAGCGCCTGCGGCTAAAATTGAGGCTGAAAAGGCTAAGAAAGAAAAGTTTGTAGCAATGCTTGAAGCGCTTGAAAAGAGCATTGAAGAACTTAAAAATATGTGAGGACTATGAATTACACAGAGGCACTTGAATTTATACACGGCAGAGATCGTTTTGGTGAATATAAGGGGCTTGACCGTATGAGAGAACTTATGGCTTCTCTCGGAAATCCGCAGGATGATTTGAAATTTATCCACGTTGCAGGAACAAACGGCAAGGGCAGTACGGTCAACCTCATTGCCTCGGCACTTCGTGTGGCAGGATATAAGACGGGTATGTATATTTCACCTTTTGTTGAAGAATTCGGTGAAAGAATGCAGATAAACGGCAAAAACATACCTGATAATGACCTTGCGGATTTGACGGAAAAAGTAAAAAATGCAATTGACGTGCTGGACGGTAAGGGGACTTATCCGCCCGTTACGGAATTTGAAGCGGTAACTGCCGTTGCGTTTTGTTACTATGCAAAGGAAAAGTGTGACGTAGTTGTTCTTGAAGTCGGACTCGGCGGCAGGTTTGATGCTACGAATATAATCAAAGAACCGCTTGTGTCGGTTATAACCTCAATTTCTCTTGACCATACTGCAATTTTAGGCGATACCTATGCAAAAATTGCAGAGGAAAAGTGTGGGATAATCAAGAAAGAGTGTCTGGTGGTACTATATCCCGTTTGTCAGAATGACGTTTTGGAAGTTGTGGAGAATAAATGTGATGAAATGAATGCACCTTTTATCCTGCCAAACGTATCGCTGATAAAAAATCAAAAGATAGCATCCGGCGGTGCATCTTTTAATTACAAAGAAGTGGATTTGACCGTTTCTCTTGCAGGGGTACATCAGGTTTACAACGCCGTAACGGCATACGAAGCACTCAGCGTATTGCGTCAGAATGGTATGAAAATCGAAGATGAACATATTAAAGACGGTTTTTCCGCATGCAAGTTCTTTGGCAGACTTTATAAACTGACAGACAACATTATTTTTGACGGTGCACATAATCCTGACGGGATAGACGCTTTGTGTGACTATATCGACAGTTTTGTTGACGGTAATCTCATCGTAGTGATGGGAATGGTCAAGGATAAAGAATATCCCTATTGTATAAAGAAAATAGCATCACTTGCAGACGAATATATAGCCGTAGAAGTTTCTTCGCCGAGAAAACTTTTATGGCAGGACAATCTTGAAGAAGCAAAAAAATATTGCGGTAACTCGAAAGGGTATGCAGACGTTGAAAAAGCAATTAAAGACGTTATGGATAAGCTTTCTGACAATGATACGTTGATAATTTGCGGGTCGCTTTACCTTTTGGGTGAGGCAAAAATTGTCGTAGAGAGGTATCTTTTGTGAAAAAGGTGTTACTTGTAGTTTTAGTGGTTGTTATGATAGTGTCACTTTGTGGATGCAATCAAATGGATGGTGTACAAAAAGTGTTTTGCGGTGCGGCGCACAGCGGTGCACTTGATGAAGACGGCAACCTGTGGCTGTGGGGCGATAATTTTTTCGGTCAGCTTGCAAACGGTAAGAAAACCACGATTAAAGATGACGTTACGGTAGTAGAGAACAATGATGCGTATTCACCTGTGCTGACGTTTGGAAACGTTAAGGATGCGGCACTCGGAAACGGGTTCACACTTGTGCTTTTTGATGACGGAAGGCTTGTCTCTTACGGCAGAAACGATATGTCTCAGCTTGGCAGAAAAGATGATGACGACGAGTGTATTCTTACAGACGTGATACAGGTATCAACCTGCACTCATACAAGCGCGGCAGTTACCTCAAACGGTGATTTGTACGTGTGGGGTAAGAGTATTGCGGGATATGACGGTGAAGTCGAAACGGTTGACACGCCTACGGTAGTTGCGAAAAATGCGGTGTCGGTTTCTGTCGGCGGTTCACAACTTGCATATTTTGATACTGACGGAAAACTCTGGGGTCTTGGCTATCTGGCAAATCTCGGACCGGGTTATGAAACTGTAAACGAGTTTGTAACGGAACCGATGCTTATATCTGAAAATGCAAAATACGTCTCCTGCGGAAGTCAGACCACGTTTTATATAGATGATGCGGACATTCTTTGGGGAACGGGTGCAAACGGTTTCTCAGGCTCTGTCGGTGACGGTAGCGGAGAGTGGTGGATATATGATTACCGTGAAGTTGCACGGGACGTCAAAGAAGTTTACGGCAATGCAGCAATGTATCTTTCAAATGACGGTATGCTGTATGCGTGGGACGAACTTGCGGATACGATAAAATTCCGTGACGAAAACGGTGAGGAAACGGGCGGTCAGGTGGGTGAAAACCCGATTGCCACGTACGGACCTACGCCTATCGAATTTCTGGGCGGAATGAAAAACGCTGCAGGAAGCGGTTCTCACAGCATAGCCGTTGATGAAGACGGATACGTATATACGTGGGGGCTCAATACTTTCGGCAGACTCGGCAACGGAAAATGTACAGTTTTGGAGAGGGAACTTCTTTTTGATGACGGTGAATATACTCAGTACGAGTACAACAAGACTGTTGACGAAGACGTAAAAGAACCTTTAAAAATAAGATAAATACATTTTTTGACAAAAAAATAATGTAAAAAAACCTATCATTAAATTGATAGGTTTTTTTGTTTTTAGGAGGTAAAAATGAGATATTCCATAGAAAATATCGGAAAAGAACTAACCGTTCGTATAAGCGGGGAAATAGACCATCACAACTGCATATTTTTAAGGGAAGAAACGGATGCGGCTATACGGGAATATAAACCGCAAAAACTGACAATTGACTTGTCGGGGCTTGATTTTATGGATTCTTCGGGGTTTGGATTTGTTATGGGAAGATACAAACTTATGAAAAAATATGACGGTAAAGTTTCGGTTTGCGGTTGCAGTGCACGTATTGAGAAAATGCTTAAAATGTCGGGTGCACAGGCGTTTGTACAGATAGAAAGAGAGGTAAAAATATGAAAAATGAAGTCAAAATCACGTTTATGTCACTTTCGGTGAATGAGTCGTTTGCAAGACAGGTGGCGTCTTCGTTTACGGCAATGCTCGATCCTACGGTGGACGAGCTTGCGGATATCAAAACCGCAGTATCGGAGGCGGTTACAAATTGCATTGTACATGCATACCCCGATACCGTCGGAAAGATAATGATGACGCTTAAAACAGACGGGGACAGCGTAACCGTTTCGATAAAAGACAAGGGGATAGGTATACCTGATGTCAAGAAGGCGATGGAACCCTGTTATACGACGGCGCCGACGGAAGAACGTTCGGGTATGGGTTTTACCGTTATGGAGGCGTTCGTTGATAAAGTCAAAGTTACATCAAAAGAGGGAAAAGGAACGAAAGTTACACTTAAAAAGTACATAGGCAGCAAAAGATGACGGATATTATCAAGGCGGCTCAAAACGGTGATACTGTTGCAATGGATAAAGCAGTGCAGGAAAATATGGGACTTGTTCATATGGCTGCAAGGCGTTTCATTGGTCGTGGCACGGATTATGATGATCTTGCACAGATAGCATCAATGGGGCTAATAAAGGCGATAAGGCATTTTGATACTGAAAAGGGACTTGCTTTTTCTACGTACGCAGTACCTGCCATCGTGGGTGAACTGAAAAGATATTTCAGGGACACGGGAAGCGTGAAGGTGAGCAGAAAACTAAAAGAAACTGCGGTTAAATGTAATTATGCCAAGAATGAACTCGAAAAGAAACTTCTTCGTGAGCCGACGGTTTCGGAAATAGCCTCCTATTGCGGTATTGAATTGGAAGATGCGGTTGAAGCGATAAATGCAACTATGCCCGTGATTTCACTTGATGAGAAGTATGACACGAAAGATGACAGTGTAAATTTATCCGATTTTGTGGGCGTTGACAATACCGAGGCGTTACTCGAACAGATAACGCTTACAGACGCAATAAATTCGCTTTTGCCGCGAGAAAAGAAGGTTATTCTGCAAAGATATTTCAGGTGTGAAACACAGTGCCGTACGGCAGAAAAACTCGGCATATCACAGGTGCAGGTCTCTCGTATAGAAAGAGGTGCTATTGAAAAACTAAAGTTGCTATTGAAGTAGATACGGTAAAATGATATAATTTCTCTGTAGAAAATTTGGATAACAGGGGAGAAAAATGACATTTTCCGAAGTTAAGAGAAAAATACTTATAAATGAATACAAGCATTTGAATCCACAGCAGAGAGAGGCGGTTTTTACAGTTGACGGACCGCTTCTTATTCTTGCGGGTGCGGGAAGCGGTAAGACTACCGTTCTTGTAAATAAAATTGAATTTGCCATAAAATACGGCAATGCTTTTTTTGATAATGACAAGGAAATTTCACCCGTGGATTTGCTGCTTCTTGAGGCTTATGCCCAGCAGCCTGACGAGGCGTTTTCGCAGAGGGTGAGAGAGATTATATCAAGTTCACCTGCAGAACCGTCGGGTGTAATGGCGATCACCTTTACAAACAAAGCGGCAAACGAACTGAAGGAAAGACTTATTGCGAGAATTGGTGACTCTGCGCAGGACATCTGGGCAGGAACGTTTCATTCCGTTTGTGTGAGATTGCTCAGACGTTTTATTGAAAGACTCGGATATAGTAATGATTTTACTATTTATGATGCGGATGATCAGAAAAAAGTCGTAAAAGACATCATGAAGGAACTTAATATTGACGATAAGGAATTTCCGGTCGGAAGCGTAATAAACATCATAAGCAATGCAAAGGATAATATGACTTTTGCAGAGGAATTTGCCTCATCCGTTAAAAATGATTACAGACTGAATACGATAGCGAAAATATACCTTGCATATGAAGAAAATCTGCGTAAATCCAATGCACTTGATTTTGACGATCTTATACTGCTTACGGTAAAACTTCTTGAAACGGACGACGATGTTCTGTGTTATTGTGCCAATAAATTCAAGTACGTTTACGTTGACGAATATCAGGACACGAACAAGGCACAGTACCGTCTTGTAAGCCTGATTGCAAGCGGATATAAAAACCTTACGGTAGTAGGTGACGATGACCAGAGCATCTACAAATTTAGAGGTGCCACGATTGAAAATATTTTAAGTTTTGAGAAGTGTTTTAAGAACACGAAGGTTATCAAACTTGAACAGAATTACCGTTCCACCTCGCATATTCTTGATGCTGCAAATGCTGTAATTAAAAATAACAGTGAGAGAAAGGGAAAAAACCTCTGGACTGATCGTGGAGACGGTGAAAAAATCAAGTTATACGTTGCGGAAAACGAGTATTCGGAAGGCAGATACATTGCATCCGAAATACTCAAACTCATAGCGGAGAATAACAGACAATACGGCGATTTTGCCGTTTTGTACAGAACGAATTCTCAATCTGCCGCACTTGAAGAAGCAATGCTTAAAAGTGCTATTCCTTACAGAGTTTTTGCGGGTATGAAGTTTTATGAGCGTAAGGAAGTAAAGGATATAGTTGCTTATTTATGGCTGATAGCAAATAAGGACGATACACTTCGTTTGAAACGTATTATAAACGAACCTAAGAGGGCGATAGGTGCTTCGACGATAGAAACGGCAGAGGAAATTGCACGTGTTGAAAACAGAAGTCTGTATGACGTTATTTCTAATGCAAATAACTATCCTCAGCTTTCAAGAACGGCAGGAAATCTACTATCGTTTAGTGCAATGATGGACGGACTTCGAAAAAAGAGTAAAAGTATGTCTCTCGGTACGTTTGTAAGAACCTTAATTGCTGAAACGGGCTATCTTAACTATGCAAAAGAACTGGATGAAAAAGATGGCAGAGACAGGGCAGAAAACATAGAAACACTTGTATCGAATATTGAAAATTACGAAGAACAAAATCAGAGTGCGACTGTCATTACTTTTCTGCAGGAAGTGTCGCTTGCAAGTGAACTTGACGAACTGTCGGAAAACGGACAGTACGTCACTCTAATGACCGTTCATTCGGCAAAAGGTCTTGAGTCCCCGATTGTGTTCTGCAGCGGCATGGAGGACGGTATTTTTCCGTCGCAGAGAAACTTTGACGAACCCGGTGGAACGGAAGAAGAGAGACGTCTTGCTTACGTTGCAATTACGAGAGCGAAAGAACTGCTTTATCTTACGAGGGCAACGCAAAGACGAAGTTATTACGGACCCGGTTATCACGTAGAGTCACGCTTTTTGACGGAAATACCCAAAGAACTGACACAGTCACTTAACGTAAAACCTGAGAATACAACGGCAACACGTGTGAGAAACTACAATTCTTTCGGCGGTGGTTTCAAAAAGACTCAGAATACGGCAACAACGTCTACCGTCATAAAGCAGTCGGCGCCCACAACGTCAAAAACAGTTGATCTTTCGGAAGGTGACAGGGTATCACATGCAGTTTTCGGACAAGGTCTTGTCAAGGCAGTACGTCCGATGGCTTCGGATGCTTTGATAGAGGTTGAATTTGATAAGGTCGGAACGAAAAAACTGATGTTTAATTATGCTAATTTGAAAAAACTTTAAAAGTGAGGGGTTACATTGTAAAATGTGACCCCTTTCTAATTGACTATATATATTTATAGTGCTATAATTAACTGATAAAATATATGTTGGAGGCATTATGTTATTAGCCGACGGTTGGAAAGATATTGAAATATTGGATACAAGTGACGGAGAGAAGCTTGAAAGATGGGGTAAGTATATTCTCGTAAGACCTGACCCGCAGATTATATGGAGTACGGAAAAAGCACATTCGGGTTGGTTTTCACCGAATGCACATTATCACCGTTCAAAAAGCGGCGGCGGTAAGTGGGAATTTTTTGATTTACCTGAACGCTGGACAGTTTCCTACAAGAATAATTACGGCAAACTTGTTTTTAACATAAAGCCGATGAGTTTTAAGCATACGGGCGTATTTCCCGAACAGGCAGTCAATTGGAATTTCTGTATGGAGAAGATTGCAAATGCAGGAAGGCCGATAAACGTGCTCAATCTTTTTGCTTATACGGGCGGTGCAACACTTGCCTGTGCGGCTGCAGGTGCAAGCGTGTGTCACGTTGATGCATCCAAAGGTATGGTGGCATGGGCAAAGGAAAATGCGAAGACGTCGGGACTTTCGGAAGCACCCATAAGATACATAGTTGACGACTGCAAGAAGTTTATCGAACGCGAGATAAGACGTGGCAGAAAGTACGATGCGATAATTATGGACCCGCCCTCATACGGAAGGGGTCCTGGCGGCGAAATATGGAAGCTTGAAGAAAGTCTGTTTGAACTTGTTGAACTTTGTGCACAGCTTATGTCGGATGAACCGCTGTTCTTTATGCTTAATTCATACACGACCGGGTTATCGGCATCTGTAATGTCGTATCTTGTCGGACAGGTTTTAAAACCAAAATTCGGCGGATGCGTTACTGCTGACGAGATAGGTTTACCGGTAACGCTTGATAAGGAAAATCTTCCTTGCGGTGCAACTGCTATATGGCAGAAGGAGAAATAATGGCAAATATCATTGAATGTAAAAACGTATCGTTTGGTTTTGTCGGTGAGGATGACGTTGAGACGAAAGTGCTTGACGATATTTCACTTTCGATTGCCGAGGGTGAGTTTGTAAGTATACTCGGACACAACGGAAGCGGAAAGTCTACTTTGGCAAAGCATTTAAACGGTGTATACGTTCCTACACAGGGTAAAGTTTATATTGACGGAATGGACACTGCTGATGAAGATAAGATACTTGAAATCAGAAAAAAAGTCGGTATGGTGTTCCAGAATCCCGATAATCAGATAGTGGCAACCATCGTTGAAGAAGACGTGGCATTCGGTCCTGAAAATCTCGGTATGCACTCCGATGAAATCCGCAGGCGTGTCAACGGTGCGCTTGCAACGGTCGGGTTGTCGGAATATGCAAAACATGCATCTTATAAACTTTCGGGCGGACAGAAACAGCGTCTTGCAATAGCGGGTATACTTGCTATGACACCTAAATGTATCGTTCTTGACGAGCCTACGGCAATGCTTGACCCTGTTGGTCGGGCAGAGGTTATAAAAATCATAACTCAGCTTAACAAGAAGCTCGGCATAACCATAGTGCTTATTACGCACTATATGAACGAGGTTGTCGGAAGTGACAGACTTGTAATAATGGATGGCGGAAGAATACGCCTTCAGGGAACACCCAGAGAGGTGTTTTCAAATCTTGAAGTAATACGTTCATGCGGACTTGAAGTACCGCAGACGGCGGAACTTATGGCAGAACTCGGGGAGACGGATAATCTTCCGCTTACCGTAAGTGAATGTGCAGACAGAATTATTGAGATGAAAGGGTTAGACGTTTGACAGCAATAGAAGCAAGTGGATTAAAGTACGTTTACGGTGTGGGAACGCCGTATGAAATGACTGCACTTGATAATTTTGACATAGAAATCGACAGTGGCGATTTCGTAGGAATAATAGGCCACACAGGAAGCGGAAAATCTACGTTGATGCAACTTATTGACGGGCTTATAAAACCGGCAGGCGGAACGCTTAAGATATTCGGTGAGGATATGTTTGCAGATGCAAAGACTACTGCACGGCTGAGAAAAAAAGTCGGACTTGTGTTTCAGTATCCGGAATATCAGCTGTTTGAAGAAACGGTTGAAAAGGACATTGCTTTCGGTCCGAAAAATCTCGGACTGTCCGAGGATGAAGTCTATAAAAGAGTGCGTTATGCAGCACAGATAACGGGACTTCCTGAAGAATATCTGAAAAAGTCACCTTTTGAACTGTCGGGCGGTGAAAAGCGCAGGACTGCTATTGCGGGTGTAATCGCAATGCGTCCCGAAATATTTATTCTTGATGAGCCTACGGCAGGACTTGACCCGAAGGGAAGGGATGAGATTCTTGCAAGAGTACGTGAATACAGAGAGGATACGGGCGCAACTGTGCTTCTCGTATCGCACAGTATGGAGGACGTTACAAAAAATGCATCCAAGGTGCTCGTTCTCAGCCACGGTAAAAAGATGATGTACGGAAAAGTTGGCGAGGTTTTCGAGCGGTCGAAGGAGCTTCTTAATGCAGGCCTTGATTTACCGCAGATAACAAAAGTTTTTATCGAACTTAAAAACAGGGGTGTGGATGTGCCTACTTCGGTATATACCGTAAATCAGGCAATTGAAGTGCTCGGTAAACTGTCGGGAGGTGGATCACATGCTTAAAGATATTACGATAGGTCAGTATTTTCAGGGTGATTCCTTTATTCACAGGCTTGATGCACGTACCAAGATACTGATTGCCATTGCATTTATCGTTTCGATATTTATCGCAGACAGTTTTATGGGATTCGCTATACTCACCTTGTTTCTCGTGCTTGTTATCGCCGTGTCGGGAATCGGATTTAAGCCTGTGCTCAAAAGTTTGAAACCGATACTCTTTCTCGTGGTGTTTACGGGTCTTATAAATATGTTTTTCACACAGGGGGAACCTCTGGTGAAAATATGGATACTCAAAATCACAAAAGAAGGTCTTGTGGCGGCGGCTAAAATGATTTGCAGAATAATTATTCTCGTTGCAGGTACGTCGATGCTGACGTATACAACGTCGCCTCTTGAACTGACAGATGCGATTGAAAGATTGCTCAATCCACTCAAAAAGATTAAACTGCCCGTGCATGAACTCGCCATGATGACGACTATTGCTCTTCGCTTCATTCCTACACTTGTTGAGGAAACCGAAAAGATAATGAATGCACAGAGGGCGAGGGGTGCTGATTTTGACAGCGGTAATATTTTTGCGAGAATAAAAGCCCTCGTACCCGTACTGGTGCCTATGTTTATATCTTCGTTTAGAAGGGCAGACGATCTTGCACTTGCAATGGAATGCAGGTGTTACAACTCGGGTGTGGGCAAAACGAAAATGACGGTTACCAAATTTTCACACGTTGATTTGACGGGTACAATCATTGCAATTGCTTTTATGGCAGCGGCAATAATTTTCAAATTTGTTTTTTAAGGGTAATTTATGAGAAATGTGCTTTTGAAAATTCAATATGACGGAAGTGCATTTCACGGCTTTCAGGTGCAGAAAGATGACGTTACCGTTCAGCAGACCTTGCAGGATGCACTTGTCACATTGTTCGGACAACCCGTTACGGTGACGGGGTGCAGTCGTACCGATTCGGGTGTGCATGCACTTTGTTACGTTGCCAAGGTGACCTTTAACGGAAATATTGCTGTCGAAAAGATACCGTATGCTCTTGCAACGGTACTTCCTAAACAACTTTCAGTTATTGATGCTGCTGAATGTGATGAGGATTTTCATCCAAGATATGACGTTGTGTCAAAGACGTATGTTTACCGTATATACGTCGGAAAACACAATAATCCGTTTGAAAGCGGTTACAGTTGGCACTGTAAATTCCCGATAGACGTTGATAAGATGAAGAAAGCGGCGGTTTGCTTTGTAGGTAAGCATGACTTTAAAGGATTTATGGCAAGTGGAAGCTCTGTTTTGGATACGGTGAGAACCGTGTCGGATTGCTCGGTTAAGCAGAATGGCGACATTTTGGAGATGAGTATTACTGCCGACGGTTTTCTTTACAATATGGTGCGTATAATTGCAGGTACACTTGCTGAAATAGGTGCAGGCAGAATCAGTGAAAATGATTTGCCCGACATAATCTCATCCGGAATAAGAGAAAAGGCAGGTATGACAGCACCTGCACACGGCTTGTTCCTTGCGAGAGTAGACTACGGAAAGGATGTTTTTTTGAAAAATGAGAAAGAAGACCTCTAAAGAAAACAACGTAATAGACATCAAAGAGGGAAAAAGAAATATCAAAAAGAAAAAACGTACTCCGAAAATAGTTTTCGCAGTATGCGTGATAGTCTTTGCCGTGACTCTGTTTCTGTTTCGTGACAGAATTGAGATAATTAAGTGGCTTAACACGGTCGATACATTCTTTGGTAAAGGTATATCTGCACAGAATATCGAACTTAGTTATGACGGAAGTGCGTCAAATCCTGCTGACTGGTATGACGGTTTTATTGCTATACTTACAAACCGTGACGTGACTATGTACAACAGTAGTGCAAAAGCGGAATTTAAACACGATGTAAATCTGAACAATCCCGTGCTTAAATGTTACGACAAATATACGCTTATATACGATTGCGGCGGCAGTGAACTTTACGTTACAAATTCATACAAAGAGGTGTTTAATAAGCAGTTTGACGGCAGTATCATAAATGCAAGATTTACCAAAGACGGACATCTCGTTGTTATAACAAAAATGAAAAATTACAGGGCTGTGGTTACGGTATACAGCTCGTCTTTTAAAGAGGTTTACAAGGTTTACTCGGCAAGTGAATACGTTATGGATGCCGACGTAAGTAATGACGGTAAACAACTTGCGGTTGCTGTTTATGACGGCGGTTTCGGTGAAATACTTTCGGCGGTTAACATATATAATATGAATTCCGAAAAAGTGAAATCACGTATAGAAGGTGTTGAAGGTCTTATACTGTCGGTTGACATGAAAGCAGGCGGAAGGACACATATTCTAACTCAAAACGGCTATTACGTGTCTAAAGACGGTAAGCAGGCTGAGGAGGTACTTTCTGTAGGAAGTAACTATCTGGAATATTATGATATTACAAAGGATGATAATTCGGTCATAATTCTTGATGGAAAACTTGTCGGAAAGAGTTGTCAGATTCATATGTTCAATGCATACGGAGTCGAAACGGGAAATGTGACCGTTGAAGGAAATCTGCAATGCTACGATAAAACAGATGATTTCGTATTTGCGGTTGACGATGCGGGTCTGAAAGTTTATAACTACGACGGTGAACTGACGGATGAAATGGAAGTTTCCGCATCAACAGAAAAGATACTTGCGTCGGATGACGGCAAACTTGTCGTTTTCGAAACGGGTAACGTATATATTATCAATTAAAATCGGAGGATTTAAAAATGAAAAAACCAACACTTACATCACTTCTTGAAAAGTACGAAGGAACCGGTATAACAAGATATTCACTCGTTATCGGTATAGCTAAAAGAGCAAGAGAGATACAGGCTGAAGCTGAGGCTGAAAAGATTCAGCTTACGGAACGTCCCGTAATTCTTGCAAGTGACGACGTTATAAACGAAAGAGTCGTTATTAAGGAACAGTAAGTCAAACCGTGCTTACAGCCCAGATAGTACTTGACAAGTTAGATATCGGTACAGACAAAATATTTGACTATGCCGTAGCACCGTGTGACGCCGACAAAGCAAAAGTCGGGGTCAGGGTAGTCGTGCCTTTCGGCAGGGGAAACAGAGGTAGAAACGGCATTATTGTCGGTGTTACGGAAAAACAGAGTGATATTTTGCTCAAAACCGTACAGCAGTTTTCCGATGATGAGCCGCTGCTCAGCGAAGAACTCGGAAAACTTGCAGGATACATAAGCGACAAGTGTTTGTGCTCTGCTTATGATGCAATCAAAATTATGCTTCCCGTCGCGACAAGGATAAAATGCGAAGAGTATTGCTATCCAGTAAAAGGGGCAGAGGTTCCTTGTGAACTTGAAAAGTGCTATGAATATCTGCTTAAAGAAAACGGTGTAAAACTTGATGAACTAAGAAAGCGTTTTTCAAGTGACGTAACGAAACTTGAAACGTGCGGTGCCATGAAAATAGAGTACGTCTGCGGCACAAAATGTAACGATGCTTTCGTAAAAGCGGTATCGCTGTGCGTTTCTTACGAGGAAGCACAGGAGTATCTTTCATCACTCGGCTCAAACTTCAAAACAAAACACGAAAAGGTTATTGACATACTCACGGGTATTGAAAAGGTGCCTTTTAATGAACTTTGTTATCTTGCAGGTGTCAGCCGTTCGGTGATAGAAACACTTGAAAAACGGGGAATCGTTTCGGTATTTCCGATGGAAGTATACCGTGATCCGTACAAACAAAAAAAGCAGGAAACACAAAAAGAAGAAATTGTTCTCAGTGAGAGTCAGGAGAGCGTTTTTGACGGATTAAAGAAACTTTATGATGATGAAAATGCTCAGTGCGCACTTCTTTACGGTATAACGGGTAGTGGAAAAACGCTCGTCTATATCAAACTGATAGAGTATGCACTTTCAAAAGGCGGTAAAGTTATACTTCTCGTGCCTGAAATTTCACTTACTCCTCAGTTGACGGACCGAATGACAGCCCATTTCGGTGAAAACGTGGCGGTCTTACACAGCGGAATGTCCGTCGGTGAGAGGTACGACCAGTGGAAACGTGCAAAAAAAGGTCTTGCCAAAATAGTTTTAGGTACAAGATCAGCAGTTTTTGCACCGTTCGATGAAACGACGCTGATAATAATGGATGAGGAGCATGAGGGCACGTATAAGTCGGACATTACGCCGAGATACCATGCAAGAGATATTGCTAAATTCAGAACGGCGTATAACAAAGGTCTGCTTTTGCTTACTTCGGCAACTCCGTCTGTGGAGAGTTATTCGGCTGCTAAAAGCGGTCGATATAAGCTTTTTGAACTGTCTGACAGATTCGGAAATGCAAAATTGCCCGAAGTTATCGTGTCGGATATGACAAAAAGCCTTAAATCAGGTAATTCGTCGCTTTTCGGTGAAGAACTTAAAACGGCAATTACAGATACTCTTTCAAAAGGTGAACAGATAATTCTGTTTCACAACAGAAGAGGATACAATACTTTTATCGGTTGCGGAGACTGCGGAAACGTGGTAACGTGTCCGAATTGCAGTATATCCATGACGTATCACAATGCAAATAAACTTATGATGTGCCACTATTGCGGATATACACGTGAAATTGTAAATGAGTGTGACGTATGCGGCGGAAGCAATATACGCTATCTGGGTACGGGCACGCAGAAGATAGATGAAGAAATAAAAAAACTTTTCCCGTCAGCCCGTACGGTGAGGATGGACCTTGATACCACCAATTATAAGATGGCACACGAGAAAATTCTCGGTGATTTTGCAAAGGGTGACTATGACATATTGATAGGCACACAGATGGTTACAAAAGGTCTTGATATGGAAAATGTTACGCTTGTCGGGGTGCTGAATGCGGATATGATGCTTTTTTCTGATGATTTCAGATGCTCTGAGCATGCATTCTCTATGCTGACACAGGTAGTCGGAAGAGCAGGCAGGGCGAATAAAAGCGGAAAGGCAATTATACAAACGTACAATCCTGAGAACAGGGTAATCGCTCTGGCGTCAAAGCAGGATTATAAGAGTTTTTACGAAAACGAGATAGGTTTTCGAAGAATGATGACCTATCCGCCGTACTGTGATATATGTCAGTTTGTAGTTACGGGCAAGGATTCGGAAATAACGTCAAAGGGTGCAAAGGAATTTTGTGAAATGCTTCGGAATTCTTTTACTGACAATGCAGTAAAAAACGTTATTCTGTATCCGTCACTGCCGTCTGCACTTCTTAAAATATCGGGAAAGTACAGGTACAGAATACTTCTAAAATGTAAAAACAATCAGCAGTTAAGACAGATACTTAAAGAAACGGTAATAAAATTTAAAAAAGAGAATCCGTCGGTCACACTCGTGTGTGATATGGATCCTCAGATGATTATATGAGAGGAAATTATGGCAATCAGGTTAATAGTAAAAAAAGGTGAAGAAGCACTTACAAAGGTTTGCAGAACGGTAGATAAGTTTGATGAAAGGCTTCATCTGCTTTTGGACGATATGGCAGATACGATGTATAATGCCGATGGTGTAGGTCTTGCTGCACCGCAGATAGGTATACTCAAGAGGATAGTTGTTATCGACATAGGTGACGGACTCGTTGAAATGATAAATCCGAAAATCGTAGAGGCAGACGGTGTGCAGGAGGAGATTGAGGGGTGTCTTTCAGTTCCGGGTGTATACGTGTTGACAAAGCGTCCGTATAAGGTCAAAGCTACTGCATTTGACAGAAACGGCAATCTTTTTGAAATTGAAGCAGAGGATTTTATGGCACGTGCAATATGCCATGAACTTGACCATCTTGACGGGCATTTAATGCTTGAAAGGGGAAGAATTCTTTCTGAAGAAGAACTTAGAGAAATGATGTCTTACGGAGAAGATAATGAGTAAACTTAACGTAATGTATATGGGCACACCCGATTTTGCCGAAGTAATATTAAAAAAACTTGCAGAGACGTATGACGTATCTGCGGTTGTGACGCAGACGGATAAGCCCGTAGGCAGAAAAAGGGTGCTTACTGCACCGCCCGTGAAGGTAACGGCAAATGAACTGGGCATACCGGTATATCAGTTTGAAACGTTGAGAAACGGTGAACTCAAAGAGGCACTTGAAGAGCATAACCCTGACGTTATAGTAGTTGCGGCATACGGTAAATTGCTTCCCGATTACGTGCTTTCATACCCAAAGTACGGATGTGTCAACGTTCACGGTTCTCTTTTGCCTAAATACAGAGGTGCAGGTCCTGTTCAGTGGTCGGTAATAAACGGTGACAAAGTTACGGGTGTTACAACTATGCTTATGGGACCTGAAATGGATAAGGGCGATATGCTTATGAAAGCGGAAGTTGAAATCGGTGAATATGAAACCTACGGTGAACTTATGGAAAGGCTTGCACCCGTAGGGGCAAACCTTACCGTTGAAACGCTTGAAGCACTTGCTCGGGGGGAGATTACACCTCAAAAGCAGGATGACAGCAAAGCAACGTATGCTCCTATGCTCAATAAAGAAATAGCGGTAATTGATTTTAACAAGAGTGCCGATGACGTGTTGCATTTAATTCACGGACTTAATCCTTGGCCGGTTGCTTTTGCATACCGTGACGGTAAAAAGTTAAAAATATTTAATGCGATAAAAGGCAACAATACAAACAAGTTGCCGGGCACGGCATGGATGACGGATAAGAAGGACGGGCTTGAAATTGCCTGCGGTGACGGGAAAACAGTGATAGCAACGGTACTGCAGGGTGAGGGTGCAAAGAAGATGGAGGCAAAACTTTATCTTATGGGAAATCCCATAAAGGAAGCTATTATGTTCACGGAGGAATAATTATGCCATATTTCTATTACGGTTACGGCTCAAACTGGACGTTGTTTTACATTCTGTTTTTTGCAGTTGCTATTTTTTCGGTCTGGGCTCAATATAAAGTAAATTCAACCTTTAAAAAATACAGTAAAGTTCAGGCGTACAACGGAAAAACGGGTAGGCAGGCTGCTGAAATGGTTCTTGCCGCAAATGACGTAAGAGGTGTTACTTTCGGTAAAACGGCGGGTTCGCTTACCGACCATTATGACCCAAAAACAAAAAGCATAAATCTTTCTGAGCCCGTATATGACAAATCGTCTGTTGCGGCACTCGGCGTTGCAGCACACGAGGCAGGACACGCCGTACAGGATGCAAAGGCGTACGGACCGCTCAGACTCAGACATGCGATAGTAAAAACAACCAATATTGCATCGAATTTAGCGGTTCCGCTTATAATGATCGGTCTGTTGCTTATGGCGTTTTCAAACGGCACACTCGGACTTACAATTGCCAATATTGGTGTTATCGCATTTTCTGCGATATCCTTTTTCCAGCTTGTAACGCTTCCCGTTGAGTTTAATGCCAGCAGACGTGCGGTGGTTGCACTCTCTGAATCGGGAACGATGGATGACGATGAAATTAAAGGCGTTAAAAAAGTGCTCACTGCTGCGGCACTGACCTATGTGGCGGCACTTGCGGCGTCACTTGTGAATCTTTTAAGAATGGTTTTGCTCGTAAACGGGGGCAGAAGAAGAGACTGATATGACTGAAAGCAGAATAACTGCATACAAAATATTGCTTAAATGTGAAAAAAGCGGTGCTTATTCCAATATTGAACTTTCGGGTAATCTCGATAAGACGGTGCTTGATGACAGAGATAAGGCGTTTGTGACAAGCCTCACATACGGCGTATTGTCACGTCTTATTACACTTGATGCGATAATATCAAAACTTTACAGCAAAAATATTTCAAAACTTGACAAGAGTGTTCTCGTCATACTGCGAATGGGTATTTATCAGCTGAAATATATGGATAAAGTGCCCGAGAATGCCGCCGTGTACGAGAGTGTTGAACTTTGTAAAAAGTTTGTAAACAGAGGCGCGGCAGGTCTTGTTAACGGTATTTTGCGTTCTTACGTAAGAAACGGTGCAGATATCGGGAAAACGCTTGACGTAACTTATTCTTGTGATGAAAGTATCTGCAAAATGCTTGTTTTGCAGTACGGTGAAGAAACAGCAAAAGAAATTATGAATTCTTTCTTTACACCGAGAAAGATATATGCAACCGTAAATACGGTTGTGATATCGGCGCAGGATTTTGCGAAAAAATATGATGCTGTGGTAATTGACGATTCTACGGTTGAAATAAAACGTTCGTTAATAGAAAGGATTGCTGACAGTAACGAATTTTTCGTGCAGGATGTCACGTCCTCAAAAGCGGTTGAGATGCTTTCTCCAAAGGAGGGTGATCTTGTTGCCGACGTTTGTGCCGCACCCGGAGGAAAGAGTCTTAAAGCGGCGGTTATGATGAAAAATAGTGGCAGGATACACTCTTTTGATCTTCATGCAAATAAGCTTTCTCTGCTTGATAAGAGTGCTAAACGCCTCGGCATAGATATAATAGAAACGTCGCAGGGTGACGCTACGGCATACAATGTCCACTTTGCAGATAAATTTGATAAAATAATCTGTGACGTACCGTGTTCGGGTCTTGGTGTTATTGCCCGAAAACCTGAAATACGCTATAAGAAAACGGCGGATTTTGAAGGATTGTATGCCGTTCAGGGCAAAATTTTAAAAAATGCCTCATCGTATCTCAAAAAAGGCGGAAGACTTTTGTATTCCACCTGCACGATAAATAAAAAAGAAAATGAAGAATGTGTAAAAGCATTTCTGGAGGGTAATGAGGGATACAGGCTTATTGACGAGAAACTGTATCTCCCTACGGATGATAACGACGGCTTTTACGCGGCAATAATTGAAAGGATATAGTTTTGGAAAAAATTGATATCAAATCAATGACAATGGAAGAACTTACTTCCTATATTAAAGAACTTGGCGAACCATCATTTCGGGCAAAACAAATCTTTGAATGGCTTTACAGAGGTGTTACGTCTTTTGATGAAATGACAAATTTGTCAAAGTCTACGAGAGAAAAACTGGAACAGAACGCATACATATCGTATCCAAAAATCAAAAATAAACTTGTATCAAAAATTGACGGTACGGTCAAATATCTGTATGAGATGCCAGACGGTGAATGTGTTGAAACTGTGGTTATGGAATATAATCACGGTACTTCAATATGCGTTTCAACCGAAGTGGGATGCAAGATGGGGTGTGCTTTTTGCGCATCTACCATAGGCGGTCTGGTTCGAAGGCTTTCGGCAGGTGAAATTGCAGATCAGATAATTTTTTCACAGAAGGACCTTGGTAAACGAATAGACAGTATAGTCCTTATGGGTATAGGTGAGCCGCTTGACAATTTCGATAACGTAGTTACATTTTTGAAAAATATCAACGATAAAAACGGCCTTAATATCGGTATGAGGCATATATCACTTTCTACGTGCGGTATCGTACTTAAGATTTATGAACTGGCAGAGCTTAATCTGCCGATAACGTTGTCTATCTCGCTTCATGCGACCGACAATAAAAAACGTGACGAGATAATGCCGATAAATCACAGATACCCGATAGAAGAACTGATTACTGCCTGCAAAGATTATATAAAGGTAACGGGCAGGCGAATATCGTTTGAATATGCGGTTATATCGGGTGTGAATGACAGTATAGCCGATGCGACAAAACTGTGTAATCTTTTAAAGGGTATGCTTGCACACGTAAACGTTATCCCGGTAAACGAGGTCAGGGAGAGGGGTTTTGTAAAGCCTGACCGAAAGAGAATAGACGAATTTGTAGATTATATAAACAAACGTGGAATATCCGCAACCGTACGAAGAAAACTCGGTGGAGATATAAATGCATCGTGCGGTCAGCTCAGAAGACAGAGTTTAAAAAAGGAAGTGATAGAGTGAGAATAAGCGGAATTACAGATATAGGATGCGTACGCACCGAAAATCAGGACACGTTCAGGAATACTGTTAAAGGCAACAAGGGTTTTGGTCTTGTCTGTGACGGTATGGGCGGCCCGAGAGGCGGTAAAGTAGCAAGCGGTTATGCGGCAGACATCATTTTTTCTGACGTTTTTGAAAATTTTGATAGCATTGACTGTGACAAATTCAAAGAAGTATTTGCTGCGGCTGTGACCAAAGCAAACGATAAGATTATAAGTGCGGCGACAGACGATGAAACCTATATCGGAATGGGAACGACTGCGGTTGCGGCATTTGTTCATGAGAATAAATGCATAGTTGCAAACGTGGGTGACTCGCGTGCCTACTATTTTACAGAGGATAAAATGGTGCAGATAAGCCATGATCACTCTATGGTGCAGGAACTCGTCGACGAGGGTAAAATCACGGCAGACGATGCCAAAAATCACCCTAACAGAAATATAATAACAAGGGCTGTGGGTGCATACGACAGTGTTAACGTTGACTTTTTTGAATTTGACATAGCCGATGACGGCATAGTTATGCTTTGTTCGGACGGTCTTACCAATATGCTTGATGATAGTGAGATACTTTTTGAGCTTGACGTGACAACAAACGTTGAGGAATGTGCAAAAACACTTGTTGAAATGGCAAAACAGAGGGGCGGAAACGACAATATAACGGTGCTGCTTATCTCTATGAATGAGGAGGTTTAATATGACGGATCTCAGAGGAAAGATAATCAACGGAAGATATAAAATAGAGAGTATAGTCGGCGTCGGCGGTATGTCGGTGGTTTATAGGGCGTATGACCTTGCTGAAAATATCACGGTTGCGGTAAAGGTACTGAAAGAAGAATTTCTTGAAGACCCTCAGTTTCGCCGCAGATTTGAGACCGAATCGAAAATTATTTCGATGCTTAATCACGAAAATATAGTGACAATACATAACGTGGGATTCAATGATGACCTTTATTATATTGTCATGGAATATATAAACGGAATTTCCCTTAAAGAGTATATTGAACAAGAGGGTAAACTCAGCTGGGAGAATACGATGATGTTTACGTCGCAGGTTCTCAAGGCGTTACAGCATGCTCACAGCAGAGGGGTTGTTCACAGGGATATCAAACCGCAGAATATAATGCTTCTTGCTGACGGCTCTATAAAAGTTACGGATTTCGGTATAGCAAAACTTACTAATGTGCAGACTCATACTATGACGGAAAAAGCCATAGGCTCCGTGCATTATATCAGTCCTGAGCAGGTGTCGGGCGGTGTTGTCGACGAAAGAAGCGATATTTATTCCGTCGGAATAATGATGTACGAAATGCTTACCGGAAGGGTGCCGTTTGACAACGATAATCCCGTATCAGTTGCAGTTATGCAGCTTCAGAACAATGCGGTAAGCCCAAGGAGTATCGTGCCTGAAATACCGCAGGGACTCGATGAGATAGTTATGAAAGCAATATCCAAGGAAGCGGTGAACAGATTCCAGAACGTTGACGAATTTCTTGAAGATATTGAAAGACTCAGACACAATCCTGCAATACGTTTCTATCAAAAGTATACGGTTGCGGCTGATAACGTTGCTGCAAAACGTGAGGAGACAGGTATGCAAAATAGCAGAAAGAAAAAGAAAAAAAGAGTTTCCGTACCGGGAATGGTTGCAATTGCGTCAGTGCTTACTGCGTTTATCGTGTTCTGTATAACACTTATTGCACTCAATGCGGGAAACAGCAACGAAGAAATTACCGATATAAAAGTTCCGAAACTTGTAGGACTTTACTATGACGACGTTAAAGACAGTGAGGAATATGCTGATTTCAGAATAATAGAAGAGGGCAGAGTATACAGCGAAGAGTATGATGAAGGCGTTATTTTAAGGCAGGACCCCGATGACGGAAAAACTGTCAAAAAAGGAAGCGATATCAGGGTATATATCAGCCTTGGTGTTAAGGATCTTAGAGTGCCCGACCTTTCAAATAAAGAATACAGGTCAGCACTTATAGAACTCGGCAATATGGGCCTTTCGGGAATGAAAGAGGAAGAAGAAAGTGAAACTGTTCCCGCGGGATACGTTATCAAAACGTCACCCGAAGCAGGCTCGAAGATAACAAAGGATACGAGAATAACCATATACGTCAGCAGCGGTGTTGAAGTGAAAAAGGTTATGATGCCGTCACTCATAGGCAAAACGAAGAATGAAGCTTCGGTAATACTCGGCGAAAATGGTCTTGTAGCGACGTTTACGGAAGTTGAATCCACTTCACCTGCAGAGACCGTTGTTGCACAGAGTATAGCAGAGGGTACTGAGGTTGAAGAGGGAACTACGGTTATGCTTTCCATATCAAAAGGAACGACGGAAACTGTCGAGCCAAAGCCTCCTGTAGAAGAAACCGAAAAGACAAAGACGATAACCGTATCGTTGCCTGATTATGAGAGTTCGTATACAGTTGTTGCTTATTTAAACGGCACGCAGGTTTACAGTAAAGTTCACTCACCGACGGAACAGACGGTTGAAATATCTCTTACGGGTAAAGGCACTCAGGAGGTACAGGTGAAGATAGCAGAACTCAATTTGATGATATTTACAGGAACGGTAAATTTTGACTGATATGAACGGAATAATTATTAAATCTCTGTCGGGAAACTATTACGTAAAGACCGATGGTGAAGTAGTACTCTGCAAGGCGAGGGGAATATTCAGAAAGAATAAAATATCCCCCTTGCCGGGAGACAGTGTGAAAATATCGCTTGTCGGAGATGACGGTGTTATTGAAGAAATATTGCCCCGCAAAAACGAACTTATCCGACCGCCGATTGCTAATATAGACATAATGTTTATCGTTGTTGCAACGGCTGATCCCGACCCGAGTCTTAACGTAACGGATAAACTTATTGCCGTTTGTGAGGAAAATGACATAAGGCCGGTAATAGTTATCAATAAAACTGATATAAAATCACCCGAAGAACTTGTGTCAATTTACGGTAAAACGGGTATAGAAACGGTTACTGTATGTGCTCACAGCGGAGAAGGTTGTGAAAAGATAAAGGAACTCATGGGTTCTAAAATATGTGCATTCGGCGGAAATTCCGGTGTAGGAAAGTCGAGTATACTCAAGGCACTGGGAATTTGTGATGATGCTGAAATAGGTGAAATCAGTAAGATTTCGAGAGGCAAGCATACGACTAAAAGGGTGGAACTTTTTGAGGCGTTCGGGGGTTATATTGCGGATACACCGGGCTTTGGTGATATCAGTTATGAAGAGTGTCTGAGGGCGACGAAAACGGAAGTTGCGTCTCTTTTCAGGGAATTTTCAAAGTATGAGGGTTGCCGTTTTGATGACTGTGTTCATATAAACGAGCCCGATTGTGCGGTAAAGACTGCCGTGGAAAACGGTGAAATAGCCCGTTCAAGATATGAAAGTTACAAGGAAATATACGAAGAAAGTTTAAAACGGAAGAATTATTGAGAAACAAGTACAGGCACTGCTGCATAATATGAAATATAAACAGTCGGCAGCAGGGGGCTGAGCGTTATGTTCGGATGCAATAATAAAAGATTACTTGGGATAGCGGTAGTTTGTGTAGGCGGCGGAATAGCACTTTCACTTATCCTGCCGTCCTGGATACTTGCAATTTTGCTTGCGGTTATCGTAGTTGCTGTCGGCATACTTTATCTTTTTTGTTAGGAGATGCCTTTATGAAAGTAAGTTGCTACAAATTGCCTTCGTTTTTTCGTATATTCTGTAAGAGGTGAAAATATTGTATAAAGCAAAACACATACATATATGCAGCGGTGTAACGCTGCATTATATAAAGACGGACAAGTTCAAGACGGATAAGATAACTATGCTGTTTTCTGCAGGTCTTGATAAGGTATATACGTCGTACAGAACGCTACTTATAAACGTGCTTATGACGGGATGCCGTAAACTGCCTGACATCAAGTCGATTAACGACAGACTTTATGAACTTTATGGTGCTGATTTTTCTTCTCTCAACACGAAAAGGGGAGATATTCAGCAAACGGGTGTAACCATGAAGTTTTTAAACGGTGCGTTCACGCCCGATAAAAAATCTATGCTTGCTGATGCTCTGGAAACTATTACAGACGTTTTGTTTGATCCGCTTGTAAAAGACGGTGCTTTCGATGCTAAGATAGTCGGCATAGAAAAAAAGAATATGATAGACTCAATAAGGGCGGATATCAACAATAAAACCGTTTATGCAAGAAAAAAGTGCATTTCACTTATGTGTGAGAACGAACTTTACGGGATCAGTTCCGAGGGTGAGGAGTCTGTTGTAGAGAGTATAGATGAGAAAAAACTTTATGAGTATTATAAAGATTACGTGGCAAAAACACGTCTTGACGTCTACTACGTAGGTGCAGAAAGTGAAGAAACGGTTGTACAGGCTGTTACGGATAAATTTACCAAAAACGCCATTACTCCCGTTTCCTACGAAAAGTACCCCATCGTATACGACGTGGAAAACGTCAAAAGAGTGACCGAAGAAATGCCCGTTACTCAGGGGAAACTGTCACTTGGATTTAGGACGGGCATAGTAAGAAGCGATAAAGACTATGCAGCACTTTCTATATTCAACGTCATATACGGACTTGCACCGACAAGCAAACTTTTTACTGTTGTAAGAGAAAAAATGTCCCTCTGCTACTATTGCCGTTCACAGCTGATAGAAACGAAGGGTATACTTCTTGTTTCCTCGGGCATTGAGTGTGAGAATAAGGAGAAAGCCGAGGCAGGTATTCTTCAGCAACTTGAAGAAATCAAAAACGGAAACGTCAGTGACGAAGAAATTGCCAACGCAAAAAAATTCTATGTCAATTTATTAAAAAGCAGTTTTGACAGTGCAGGTGCCATGGTGTCGTGGACCGCTGCTGAAACTTACGACGGAACCGACAGAGAACAGGATGAGTTCATTAATAGTATTTTAAGTGTCACAAAAGAAGACGTGGTAAGAGTTGCCACTAAGATAAAACTTGACACGGTTTATTATTTGAAAGGAAATGCACAGACCGATGAAGTTTGAAATTAAAGAAGACGCTCAATTTGGCGAAAAAATATATTCGGCGGTACATGAAAGCGGTGTACATATATTGGTCTGTCCCAAACCGCTTTTTACCGAGAATTACGTTATGTTCGGTACGAAATACGGTTCATCCGTTGACAGATATATTGCAGACGGCGAAACGGAAGTTACGGTAATTCCTGACGGTACGGCACATTTTCTTGAACATAAAATGTTTGAAAATGAAAACGGCATGGACGTATTCAGCCTTTTTGGTGAGTATGGTGCATCTGCAAATGCTTTTACAAGCTTTGACAAAACGGTGTACGAATTTTCCTGTACCGACAATTTTGAAAAAAATCTTGAAACGCTTATAAAATTCGTTCAGGCACCGTATTTTACTAAAGAAACGGTTGATAAAGAGCAGGGGATCATCGGTCAGGAAATAAAAATGTATGACGATTCTCCCTCGTGGCGTGTGCTTATGAATTTAATGAGTGCGGTATACGAGCATAATGCCGTTAAAAACGATATTGCGGGCACTGTTGAAAGCATTGCCGAGATAACGCCTGACATACTTTATAAGACGTATAATAATTTCTATAATCCTGCAAATATGGTACTCTGCGTATGCGGTCCTGCAGACCCGAAAACTGTATTTGAGGTATGTGAAAAAACGTTAAAGTGCGTAAAACCGACTAACGTAAAGGTTGTTACGGAGGAAGAACCTAAAACGGTCAAGAAAAAAGAAGTAAGAATAGCGATGCCTATATCAATACCGTATTTTTGTATGGGTGTTAAGGATTTCGGGCATACTCTTTCTCCTGCAGACAAGTCTCGCAGAGAGATAGCAATGACGCTTCTTTTAAGTATTCTTTTCGGAAAGAGTTCTCCGCTTTATAAACGTCTTTACGAAGGCGGTTATATAAATGAGTCTTTTGACAGTGAATACAATATTTCCGATACGTACTCGCTCGTTATAATTTCGGGTGAAAGTGCAAAACCTGACGAAGCGTATGCAATCATCAGGGAAGAGATTGAAAAGATAAAGAAAAACGGAATCGACGATGCCGAATTTGAAATGAACAAAAAAGCTCTTCTCGGCGGTGCGATAGACGTGTTTGACAAAACGGATGATACGGTATATGCAATGCTTTCAACGTATTTTGCAGGCGTAGATTTCTTTGACAGTTTTAAACCGTATTATTCTGTGACCAAGAAAGACGTTCTTGAAATGCTTGACGTGTTCTGCGATGAGTATATTTCGTTATCTGTCGTTGACGTTATGGAGGAACAGAGATGAATAGAGGAAACGGTTCAATTTCTTTTCCCGGGCTTGGAATAGGTGAGTTTAATATTGACAACGTTGCATTCAGAATCGGCAGTTTTGAAATATACTGGTATGCCATTCTGATAGCGACGGGTTTCGTGCTTGCCGTACTTTTAGGTCTTTATCTTGCAAATAAAAAGGGCATAAAACAGGATGACGTGCTTGACGGTATTATATGGATAACGCCCGTGTCTGTAATTTGTGCAAGGCTTTATTATGTGATTTTTGACCCGAACGGTTCATACAACAGCATTAAAGAGGTTTTTGCAATAAGAGACGGTGGTATGGCAATATACGGTGCCGTCATCGGTGCATTTATATGTGCCGTAATACACTGTAAAATCAAAAAAATCAGAATAGCCGACGTCGCGGACGTTGTTGCACCTTGTTTTCTTGTAGGACAGATTGTCGGCAGGTGGGGCAATTTTGTCAATCAGGAGGCATTTGGCAGTGAAACCACACTTCCGTGGGGAATGCAACTGCTTATAAACGGTAAGGAAACGATAGTGCACCCTACGTTTTTATATGAATCGCTCTGGAATCTTGCAGGTCTTGTGATTTTGCTTACGTTATTTAAATACAGCAAAAAGTACAGGGGGGTTATTTTCGGTGGATACCTTATATGGTACGGTATCGGAAGATTTTTTATTGAACAGCTGAGAACAGACCAGCTTAAAGTGCTCTCCGTACCTGTTTCGGTTCTTGTATCGGGAGTTGCGGTACTTGCAGGTCTTGCTTTGGCGGTATTTATTTTAAAGAAAGAAAAGGGTAAAGAAAATGGCACAGATAATTGACGGTAAAGCGGTATCCGCTTCTGTGAGAGAGAGAATAGCAAAAGAAACGGCAGAATTTGTAAAAGAAAAGGGCGTAACACCCGGTCTTGCCGTAATCATAGTGGGAGAGAATCCTGCATCACAGGTGTACGTGAGAAATAAGCATAAAGCATGTCAGGACGTTGGTATGTATTCAGTGGTTATAGAAATGCCCGGTGATACGACACAGGCACAGCTTCTTGAAAAAGTGGATGAACTTGCAAAGGATAACGCAATTCACGGCATACTTGTTCAGCTTCCGCTTCCTGCACATATTGATGAAGAGGAAGTAATAAAGGCAATTCCGCCTGAAAAAGACGTAGATGCATTCCATCCTGCCAACGTAGGAAGAATTATGATTGGCAATCAGTCTTTCGTTCCCTGCACACCCGCAGGCGTTATGGAACTTCTTGATGCTTATGACATTGAAATTGAGGGTAAAAACTGTGTAATAATAGGCAGAAGCAATATTGTGGGCAAGCCTCAGGCAATGCTTATGCTTCAGAGAAATGCAACGGTTACGATATGCCATTCAAAGACAAAAAATCTTGCGGAAGTTACGTCAAAAGCAGACATTCTTGTGGCAGCAGTAGGCAGAAGTAAGTTTGTAACTGCGGATATGGTTAAAGAGGGTGCAGTTGTAATTGACGTCGGTATAAACAGAGGTCAGGACGGCAAACTCTACGGTGACGTTGATTACGATGCGGTGTTTGACAAAGTATCGTACATAACACCTGTACCGGGTGGTGTCGGCCCCATGACGATTACCATGCTTTTAAAGAATACGCTTACTGCGGCAAAAGATTCTGTAAAATAAAATTTTATTTCGGGAATCTGATGTATCCCGTTTTGAACAGGTGAAGAACGGTTATGACGATAATCGGAAAAACGAACATACCGCTTATCCCTGAAATGCGAAAGCCTACGTATACGGAAACAAGTGTCAGCAGGGGATTCATACCGATGTTCGTGCCGACAATTTTCGGTTCGGCAAACTGTCGTACACACGCTATTATGAGGTACAAAACGGCAAGTTTTATACCAAGGGCCGTATTTCCTCCGATTACCGAGATTAAAGCCCAGGGTAAAAGAATTGTTCCGCAACCGAGTACGGGAAGAATGTCAATGATTGCTATGAGAAAGGCTTTTGTAAGCGGATTTTCAATGCCAAACAGATAAAAACCCAGTATAAGTTCCAAAAACGTGATAATCATTATTACGGTATATGCTTTAAGCATACGGGCGAGTGTTGCACTTGAAAAACGCTTTATCTCAAGCGCAATCTTTCTGAAACGGCAGGGAAGAAATTCCCGCAGGAATATACGTATTCTCGGCATATCGCTGCAAAATAGAACGCAGGATATTACTGCTGCGGCAAAGAATATAAAAATGGAGGGTATTGACGATAACCCGTCACTGAGGCTGCCGAGTGCCGACATTGAAAAGTCAACTGCGGAAGATGAGATGCTCTGCTTTACGTTGGATATCATATCAACAGAAACGTCGATACGGTTTGATTTGAAAAACTCTGTCAGACTCACACTGAAGTCGTTGATTATATGAGGCAGTTTCTGAGAAAGTGAAAGTATCTGTTTATATAAAAGAGAAGATAACAGGAAAATCAAGCTTGCAACAACGGATAGAATAAGCGTTACGAGAATACCTGCTGATAAAGGGGCAGGTATTCTTATTTTGTTTTTCAGGTAGCTGACAGCCGGATATATAAGTACAGAGATGACAAAACCTATCACAAACGGTGAAAGCAGTTTGAAAAAACGCAGCAATCCGAAGACTATGAGGGTTAAAACTGCATAATATAATATGTTTATAATGAGATCTAATTTTTTGTTATTCAAAATTATCCTCCTGATTTATAAAAAAATAGTTGATTTATTGTTTAGTATGTGGTATCATTCCTAATATTAAAGACAAATGTGCGTGAAGGATGAACATATATGGACAAGAAAAAAGAGTTCCTGATTATTGATCGTACAGCACTTCCTGAGGTCTACGTAAAGGTTGTTGAAGTTAAAAAAATGCTTGCAACCGGTGAAGCAAAGACCATTCTGGAAGCTGTCGATAAAGCAGGCATATCAAGAAGTGCTTTTTATAAGTATAAGGACTACGTATTTCCTTTCTCTGAAAGGACAAAAGACAGGGTGCTTACTTTTTCTTTTATGATAAATGATAAGGTGGGAACGTTGTCGCTTTTGTTGTCATGTCTTGCAGAAAACGGCTGCAATATAGTGACAATCAATCAGAATATTCCGTCAAACGGAATGTCGCTTGTTACGGTTTCTTTTGAAACGGCTGAAATGAAGTGTTGTCTTGATACGTTGGTATCGAGGCTTGAGATGATAAAAGGTGTAAAAAGTGTTACCGTGGCAGGTACTGAGATATAAAGGAGAAACAAATGATTAAAATAGCAATTCTCGGATACGGTGTAGTCGGATCCGGTATATATGAAGTAATAACGGGTCATCTTTCGGAGATAAAGGACAGAACGCATGAGGAGATAGAGGTAAAATACATTCTTGATCTTCGTGATTTTGACGTTCCGCATAAGCATCTTTTTGTTAAAGATTTTAACGTGATACTCAATGACCCTGAGGTTGCGATCGTTGTTGAAGCAATGGGCGGTCTGCATCCTGCTTATGATTTTGCAAAAGCAGCACTTGAAAACGGTAAAAGTGTTGTTACGTCCAACAAAGAAGTTGTTGCAGAAAAGGGCGGCGAGCTTTTGAATCTTGCAAAAAAGAACAATCTTAATTATCTTTTTGAAGCAAGTGTAGGCGGCGGTATTCCTATAATAAGACCTATCAATCAATGTCTTGCCGCTAATAATATTGACAGTGTTGCAGGTATTTTAAACGGTACGACGAATTATATACTGACCGAAATGTTCACAAACGGAAAAACCTTTGAAGCTGCACTCAAGGAGGCGCAGAACAAGGGTTATGCAGAAGCAAATCCGTCGGCAGACGTTGACGGGCTTGATGCCTGCAGAAAGATATGTATACTTGCATCGCTGTGTTTCGGAAAGCACGTTTATCCGAAAACGGTTTATACAGAAGGTATACGAGATATCGATAATGAGGACGTTGCTCTTGCAGAGGCAAACGATTCGATTATAAAACTTATAGGAAAGGCGTCTTTGGAAAAGAACGGCAAAATTGCCGTAATGGTAGCACCTTTCGTTATAAAAAAATCCTCGCCGTTATACAGCGTAAATGACGTATTCAACGGAATTCTCGTCAGGGGCGATGCTCTTGGCGATGCGATGTTCTATGGTAGAGGCGCAGGCAAACTTCCGACCGCAAGTGCAGCAGTTGCCGACATAATTGACGGAATGAAGCATATGCATGCAAGAAAGTATTTGTGCTGGGAGGAGACAGAGCCTTCTGATATGGAGGTTATTATCGAACAGCATGAAAACTGTGAATTTTCTTATCTTGTACGGGCTGAAGGTATTGACGAAGCAAACGTTTATACAGCCTTCGGCGAATGCGGTGTAAAGAAGGCAAAAGGCACAAGCGGATATAAGGTAGGCCCTGCCGTTGAAAAAGATTTCGTCCTGGCAAAAGAGGCGCTTGAAAAGGAAACGGGTAAAAATATTAAATACTACCGTATACTCAAATAAATCACGTCTTTCATAATATGATATTGAAAGGATTTATAAAAATTTGTTGATATATGTGTAAAAAAATGCTATTATTATAAATTGTTTAAGAAGTAATATTGGAGGGACAGGAATATGGCGCTTATTGTTCAGAAATTCGGCGGTTCATCAGTTGCCGATGCTGAAAGAGTAAGACATGTGGCTGAGATAGTCACAAGGACATATGATCAGGGTAATGACGTTATAGTTGTCGTATCTGCACAGGGCGACACGACGGATGACCTTATAGAGAAGGCAAAGGAAATTAATCCTAATCCTTCAAAAAGAGAGATGGATATGCTTCTCTCAACGGGTGAGCAGATAAGTATATCTCTGCTTGCTATGGCAATAGAAAAACTCGGCTATCCCGTAATTTCACTTACAGGCTGGCAGATAGGTATGAAGACCAATTCTAAGTATTCAAATGCAAGAATAAGGCTTTGTGATACAGAACGTCTGCAGAGTGAACTTGATAAGAGAAAGATAATAATCGTTGCAGGTTTCCAGGGAGTCAACAAGTATGATGATATAACAACTCTCGGCAGAGGCGGAAGTGATACGACTGCAGTTGCAATTGCGGCGGTTATGAAAGCTCAGCTTTGTCAGATATACACAGACGTTGACGGTGTTTATACTGCGGATCCGAGAAAGGTTCCGACAGCCGTGAAACTTGATGAAATAACATTTGATGAAATGCTTGAACTTGCTTCAATGGGTGCTCAGGTACTCCATAACAGAAGTGTGGAACTTGCAAAGAAATATGACGTTAATATGGAAGTTGTGTCGAGTTTCAGAGACGTGCCCGGCACAAAGGTCAAGGAGGTAGTTAAAGTGGAAAAAATGCTCGTTCGTGGCGTTGCCAAAGATACAGACGTAATGCGTGTTACAATTCTCGGTGTTGTGGATGAACCGGGTGTTGCATTCAAAATATTCTCAACACTTGCAGCAAAGGGTGTAAACGTAGATATTATTATTCAGTGTCTTGCTCAGTCGGGTAAGAATGATATCAGTTTTACGGTTAAGCAGAGTGAAAAAGAAATTGCAAAGGCGGCAGTTGAAGGTCTTGCCGACAGAATTACTTTCGATAAGATTTCATACAGTGAAGACGTTGCAAAGGTTTCTATCGTCGGTGCAGGTATGGTAAGCAACCCTGGTGTTGCGGCACAGATGTTTGAAGCACTTGCTGAAAGAGAGATTAACATCCAGATGATTTCAACAAGTGAAATCAAGGTATCCGTTCTTATTGCGGAAGAAGAAGCAGACAGGGCGGTACGTGCTATTCACGATATGTTCATCAAAAACTAAAGTTTTAAAGCGGTGGCAGAAATGCGACCGCTTTTTTATATAAAATATATTTTATTTTATATAAATTTATGGTATGATAAATTTGTTATATTATGTAGAACTGGTGGATTATTATGGAAAGAATAGATGTTGCCGGATTACCGGTATGTAATTTTACAATGCAGGAGGCAGTCGCTTACGTAAGCGGACTTGCAAACGGTGACAAATGCGGTAACGTTGTCGTGACACCGAATGCTGAAATCGCAAAGGATGCGCTTGATAATAAAGAGTTTGGTGAACTTATAAAAAAAGCAGAGGTTATCGTTGCAGACGGTGCAGGCGTTGTACTTGCATCAAAGATACTCGGCAAACCGCTTAAAGAGAAAGTGGCAGGTATAGAACTTTTCCAGAATCTGTTACCCGAATTTGCCAAAAATAAAAACAGGGTATTTCTGTTTGGCTCAAAGCCGGGCGTTGCCGCAGAGGCAGCACGAATAATGAAAGAAAAATATGGTGAACTTGAAATCTGCGGTATTTTAGATGGGTACACCTACAAAAATCCCGATGATGCTCTGCCAACGATAAACGAAGCACAGGCGGACGTTGTAATCTGCTGTCTTGGTGCACCGAAGCAGGAACTTTTTATGTTGAACAATAAAGAAAAATTCAACTGTAAGGTGCTTATGGGACTCGGCGGTTCACTTGACGTTATATCGGGAAACGTGAAAAGGGCACCTGAGTTTTACGTAAAACACAACCTTGAATGGCTTTACAGACTTATGAAAGAGCCTAAAAGAATCGGCAGAATGATGAAGTTGCCTAAATATATATTAAGAATACTTGCTATACGCATGGGATTTGGGGGAAGAAAATGAAAGTTACACTTTTAGCACATACTCCGGAACCGGAAAAAATAATCGCATCTGCCGCAAAACTTTGTTACAGTGCCGCAACTATTGATGACGTTATGGCAAAAGTTGATGATGAAGAGGCTTCAAGATTTGTGAATATGCTTGCAAGTTACGGACACGAAAGTCCGATCGAGCACGTGACTTTCACGTTTGGCATCGAAGGTGTGTCAAGGGCACTTCTTGCACAGATAACAAGACACAGAATAGCATCATTCAGTGTGCAGAGTCAGCGTTACGTAAGAGAGGGTCTTTTTGAGTACGTAACCCCTCCTGAAATCGAAAAAATACCAAAGGCAAAAGAACTTTTTGTCAAGGCTATGGAAGATGCACAGAAGAGTTATGACGAAATTGCGTCAATACTTAAGGAAGAACATATAAAAAATCTTATGGCAGAGGGTATGGAAGAAAAGGCTGCAACCAGAGTTGCCGAGAAAATGGCAATTGAGGATGCAAGATTCGTACTTCCCAATTCCTGCGATACCAAGATGATAATGACGATGAATGCGAGAAGTCTTATGAATTTCTTCCATCACCGTTGCTGTAACAGAGCACAGTGGGAGATACGGGAACTTGCTTATCAGATGACTGAACTTGTAAAAGAAGTTGCACCGTCACTTTTTAAGTATGCGGGACCTAAGTGTATACACGGGGCTTGTCCTGAGGGAAGTATGACCTGCGGAAAGATGAAGGAAATGAAAAAGTTATATTTGGGAGAGTAAACTGTTGAGTAAGGGTAAACTTATTGTTATAGAGGGCGTTGACGGAAGCGGTAAATCCACTCAGGTATCGCTTGTGTGTGAAGCGTTGAAGGCAAAAGGAAAAAAGGTAAAACAGATATCGTTTCCGACCTACACGAAATCATCTGCACTTATAGAAATGTATCTTGCAGGTGAATTCGGTGATAAGCCCGATGACGTAAATGCCTATGCGGCATCGACGTTTTATGCGGTTGACAGGTATGCTTCATATATGTCCGACTGGAAAAAGGATTATGACGAGGGGGCTCTTGTGATAACAGCGAGATATACCACGTCGAATGCCATTCATCAGAGTGTAAAACTTGAAGGCGAAGAAAGAGAAAGATATCTTTCGTGGCTTGAAAGTTATGAATACGGCCTTATGGGACTGCCGAGACCTGATGAAGTTATCTTCCTTGATATGCCGATTGAAAAAGGACAGGAACTTCTGTCAAAACGCTACGGTAACGTTGAAAGTAAAAAGGACGTACATGAAAGAGATACCGTGTATCAGAAAAAATGTTATGATACCGCCGTCGATATAAGTGAAAGACTTGGCTGGCACAGAATTGGATGTACTGACGGTGACAGAATTAAAGCAATAGATGAGATTACAAAGGAAATTTTAGATGTCATTGAATATTGAGTTTAAAGAATTTGACGGAGATTTTTATGCACGTGCACAGGAATATCTAGCAAAAAGTAATTACCGTTCCTGTGAATCCTGTTATGCAGACCAGATAGGCTGGGGTAAGGTGTATCATACCTCGTATGCCGAAATTGACGGTTTCTACGTAATTAAGTACAATGAAACAGACGACAGTGTTGCTTTTTCGGCACCTATGGGTGCAGGTGACGTTAAGTCACTCGTTGAAAAGCTTAAATTGTACTGTGACGGCAGACGAATGGAAATATGGTCGGCTACGGATGAATGTATTGAACTGCTGAATAAAGGTGGCGTAAAATACGAAGCAACTCTTATGCGTGACAGGTTTGACTACATTTATCTTGCTGAAAAGCTTGCAACACTTTCGGGGAAGAAGCTTCACGGCAAGAGAAATCATTTGAGTCGCTTTAAAAAAATGTATAACTATGCTGTAGAGGAAATTACAGCTGACAATATTGATATTGCAAGAAAGTTAAACTATCTCTGGTGTGAAAAATCAGGTGCATGCACCGAAAAATCAGAAGAAAATGAATTCTGTGCATTCCGTGCGATAGCCGATAATTTTGAAAAAATGTCGGTAAGGGGAATAATTCTTTACGTTGACGGAAAGCCGATTGGATATACTATGGGTTCACCCGTACATCAGGGGTCAGACATTTTCGTGGTACATTTTGAAAAGATTGCTACTGAGCATCACGGTGCATACGCTGCGATAAACAATTTGTTTGTTCTGAGTCTGCAAGGTAAGTATAAATATATAAACCGTGAAGACGATATGGGGTCGGAGGGGCTTAGAAAAGCAAAACTTTCGTATTATCCGGACATACTTCTTGAAAAATATAACGTGATAATAAAATGATTATTACAGATGCTAACGATATAAAAACAATAAAACGTAACTGGAAACGCATTTTCGGGGATGGTGATGCTTTTCTTGAAGAACTTTTTTCACTTTCTCCTATGATATTTGCCGTGAAAACGGACGGGGAGATATCTTCAAGCCTGCTTGTCATTGAAATGCATTATAAAGGGCACAAAACAGGCTATATTTACGGTGCGACGACAGTTGAAAAGTACAGAAAGCAAGGGCTTATGAAAAAACTTCTTTATGAGGTTTGCGAAACCCTTGAAGAAAAGGGCTTTTCAGGGGTCTTTCTACTGCCGGCAAATGAAAAACTGTATGACTATTATTCTGAATGCGGTTTTGAAAAAAATCTGCCTACAGATACGGTCACAGTTTTCGATATGCCCGAGGGTACAAAAGATAAAATTTTGAGCAGGGAAGAATATGAACGTCTGGAATACCCGTTAAAACGTGATTATGACCTGTTTGAATTTGCTGTAAGAACACATATTCAAAACGGTGGACATACAGTATGCAATGATGATGATTTTATTGCATATCATATAAAACAGGGACAAGTTATTATTGATATGGCTTGTACGAAAAACGTAAAGAGAGACCGTTTTGCAATGTCAAAATGTTTTGGCAGTTTTAAGTGGGGAAATGATGCCCACGTCGGTCTTTTAATGGAATAGGAGGTTTGTATGGTTTACATTCTTTTGGCAGACGGCTTTGAGGATATTGAGGCGCTTGCACCGCTTGATATTCTGCGCAGAATGGGTGCTGATGTTAAGACGGTCGGTGTAAAAGACAAAGCGGTTATAAGTGCAAGAGGTGTCAGGGTAGAGGCAGATATAACGGCGGATGCCGTTGATATGGAAAAGTGTGAAATGCTTATTCTTCCCGGTGGACCCGGTTATGAGATACTTGACGGTGATGACAATGCCGATAAGTTTTTAAAATATGCTTATGAAAAGGGCATTTATATCGGTGCGATATGTGCAGCACCGTCTATACTCGGTAAAAGAGGTATGCTTGAAGGAAAGTGCGGCACCTGTTTTACGGGTTATGATAAATTGTGTACCGGTATGATATATAAAAATGAAAAAGCGGTACGTGACGGTAATATAATCACTTCAAGAGGTGCAGGAACAGCCCTTGAATTCGGTTATATGCTTGGTGCGGTATTATTCGGTGAAGATGCTGCCGAGAATATGATGAATAATATGCTTTATAAATAAGATAAAGGGCAGAGTTTTCACTCCACCCCTTATCTTTCGGAAACAGTGCTTTAGTCGTTGCAGCAGCAGGTGTTGCTGATAACGAAGATCACAATGATAGCGATGATGATCCAGAGACAGCTGTTGTTATTATTGTCGTTACAGAAGCACATATATTTCACCTCACTTACTGACTCATACTATGTCATATACGTGAAAATTGTTACTGCGGAGGGACTATGGACTACAAAAACAATAATGGCGAAACTCACAGCTATAACAGAGAAGATATTGAGAGACATAAGGCCATAAAATCAAAAAAAGAAGAGACTAAGCGTCGTGCGGCAAAAAAACGCAAGTTAAGACACAGGGTGTATTATATCTGCTTTGTGGCTATTGCGTCGATATTACTGGCAGTATGGGCAATTAACGTTGCAAACGATATGCTTGGACTTATGAAGCCTGAAGGAACTGTTGAAATCGTTGTTCCGAAAGGTTCGTCGACCAATCAGATTGCAGATATGCTTGAAGAAGCAGGTGTGATAAGTCACAAGGGCGTGTTCAAACTCTTTTCAAGGGTTACGGGGTACGCAAGTCAGATGCAGTATGGCAGATACGAGCTTAATACGGATATGGACTATCTGCAGCTTTGTGTAAAACTCAAACAGACGGTTCCGAGAGATGAAATAACGGTAACTATTCCCGAAGGATATGAACTTCGTGAAATATTTGCAAAGCTCGAAGAAGCGGGTGTATGCCCTGCAAAAGATCTCTATTATTCGATGGAGCATGATGATTTCGGATATGAATTTTTAAAAGAGATTCCTGAAAGAGATAATAAATTTGAGGGGTATCTTTTCCCCGATACGTACAATTTCTTTAAAGACGATAATCCTAAGAGTGTATTAAAGAAATTTTTAAGCAATTTTGCATCGAAGTATGACGGTGACCTCATTGCAAGAACACACGAACTCGGTTACACAATGGACGAGGTGGTTACATTTGCGTCGGTTGTAGAAAGAGAAGCGGCTAATGACGATGACAGGCCGACGGTAGCATCGGTATTCTCTAACAGACTTAACAGTGACGCGTACGGATATCTGCAGTCGTGTGCGACCATTCAGTACGTTCTGGAAGAAAGAAAAAGTGTTCTCTCCATTGCTGATACAAAGATTGACAGTCCGTACAACACTTATATGAATCCGGGTCTTCCCGTAGGACCTATTGCATCACCGGGACTTGCATCTATAAAAGCGGTGCTGTATCCTGCTGATACGGACTATTATTATTTCGTTGTTGACGGAAGCGGAGTACATCATTTCTCCAAGACGCTTTCAGAACACAATGCGGCGGTAAATTCTGCTTCGGCAACGTGGGGAACGGGAACGGTAGGTTAATATGAATAAAAAAGTTGAACTTCTTGCACCTGCGGGCTCGCTTTTGAAACTCAAAGTGGCAATCGACTACGGTGCCGATGCAGTATACTGTGCGGGAAAACGTTTCGGTCTGCGTACTGCGAGTGAAAATTTCTCGTATGAGGATTTTGAGGAAGGCTTAGAGTATGCACATACAAGGGGTGTTAAGGTTTACGTAACACTCAACGTCTATCCGAGAAACGATGATTTTGAGGAACTTAAAAGTTATATTGCAGAACTTGATAAACTCGGCGTGGATGCCGTTATCGTGAGCGATTTGGGTATGCTCACACTCGTGCGTGAAATTGCACCAGATATGGAAATACACATCTCCACGCAAGCAAACAACGTAAACTGGCTGACGGCTAAAAAATGGACCGAGCTTGGTGCAAAAAGGGTTGTGCTTGCCCGTGAGTTATCCTGCAGGGAAATTGCTGAGATAGGCGAAAAAAGCGGGGCAGAGCTTGAAGCATTTGTTCACGGGGCAATGTGCGTATCATATTCGGGAAGATGTCTTCTTTCCAACTATATGACGGGTAGAGACTCAAACAAGGGTGACTGTGCTCAGCCTTGCAGGTGGAAATACTCAGTTGTGGAAGAAAAAAGACCGGGAGAATATTTTCCCGTTACTGAAGATGAAAACGGCACCTTTATTTTTAACTCAAAAGATCTCTGTCTTATAAAACGTATACCTGAACTTGTTGAAGCCGGCGTATACAGTTTTAAGATAGAAGGCAGGGTGAAAAGTGAGTTTTACGTTGCCACAATCGTGTCGGCATACAGAAAAGAGATAGACAGATATCTCTCAGACCCCGAAAACTACGTTTTTGACGAAAAAGCGTATGAAGAAGTATGTAAGGTAAGTCACAGGGCGTATTTTGAAGGCTTTTTCGGAGGCAGGCCGTCCGACGGACAGGTTACTTCTACCAACAGTTACGAAAGGGATTATGAGTTTATTGCATATACCGAGGGGTATGATGAGGAGAATAAACTTATAATTGCATCACAGAGAAATAAGTTTTATGCAGGTGATGAGATAGATATACTCGTCCCCGTAGGTGACAATATAGTCATAGAAAATGTCAAAATTTTCGATGAAAATATGAATGAAATAGCAGATGCACCGCATTCGGAGCAGAAACTCTATATTCCGTGTGACGTGCCAATACCTATGCATTCGATGATAAGAAAGAAAATTAGATAAAGAAAACACCGTGTACATATTTTTTTGGAGGCACATAATGCAGGAGAAGAAATTGTTCACGGTGTTTTATATTTTTATATTGTGTTTGTCAGTACTTGTGCTGAGAATTGCAGGAATAGCGTTCGACGGTGACAGCAAATACGCCGCTGCGGCTGAAAAACAACAGACTTATTCTCTTGACGTCGCTTCAAGACGAGGTTATATCTACGATTGTAACGGAGAACGGCTGACGTATGATGTTGAGGGTTATATTGCAGTTGTGTCTCCGTCTGAACTAAAAAGTAAATACGTGCTTACTCTTCACGGTGCCGACCTTAAAGAAGCAGAAGCAAAGCTAAAAGCAAAAAAGCCGTTTTGTATAAGGGTGGATGAAAGTTTTGAAGCTGACGGAGTAACTGTGATAAAGTTACCGCTTACGTCAAGTGGGACGTTAAATCACGTAACGGGTTATGTAAACTTGGACGGTGACGGAGTTACGGGTATTGAAGAAAATTTCAACGAGTTTCTCAAAAGTAACGGAGGTAAAGTAGAAGCACATACTACCCTTACTGCACTGTCTGAACAACTTGGCGGAACAGGAGTCTCCGTATTTTCGGAAAGCTTTGAAAATGAGGCAGGCGTTATTCTTACTATTGATAAAGAAATACAGAAAATTGCAAACAAAGCGGCAGATGAATACGTTGAAAAAGGGGCGGTAGTAATCTGTGACACAAACGGCGATATAAAAGCGCTTGTAAGCAGGCCTGACTACGATACGAACAGGGTCAGCGATTATCTTGACAGCGGTGACGGTGAACTGATGAACAGAACGATGAGAAATTATAATCTCGGTTCGGTGTTCAAAATAATTACTGCAGCCGCAGCAATAGAAAACGGTACGTACAGTGAGAGCCTCGTGTGTGACGGCAGTATCAAGGTTGGCGATAGGATGTTTTCGTGTCATAAGGAAGAAGGACACGGTGAGGTTGATATGAGAAACGCATTTATAAATTCGTGTAATCCGTATTTTATCGCTACTGGAATAAAAACGGGTTATGTCAACCTGATAGATATGGCGAAACGTTTTGGTCTTGGCAAAGAAAAGGTACTATGCAACAAGATAAAAGGGTCTGCTGCAGTTTTAGAAAAGAGCAGAGTCACAGACGGCCTTACAGCAAATGTATCTATCGGTCAGGGGGATATAACCGTTTCTCCGCTTGATGCCGCATCAATAGTTCTTACCGTTGTAAACGGTGGCGAATACACACCTATGCGACTGATTGAAGGACTGAAAAATTCAGACGGAAGTATCACGAAATACGTCAGCGGAGAAGAAAAGTATCAGAGTATAAAAAAAGAAACGGCAGATATTTTAAAACAGATGATGACGGATACGGTTAACGAGGGTACGGGTACGAGCGCAAAACCTGAAAATACTACTGCGGGCGGCAAAACTGCAAGCGCTGAAACAGGTTGGAAGAACAAAGAGGTACACGGTTGGTTTGCAGGATTTTTTCCTGCTGATAATCCACAGTACGTAATCAGTGTAATTGTTGAAAACGGCAGAAGCGGAAGTGCTTCTGCAGCACCCTGTTTTGCACGTATAGTAAATGATATTGACAATTTAAAAAGTAAGTAGTAATATATATCTGTATATTATAAGACTGTGACGAAAAAGAGTAGCATATTTAGGATCTACAGAGAGATAGGGTGCCGTGGCTGTGAGCCCCTTTAGGTCGTTTTATGTGAAAGCTGTTTTCTGAGTCTGCCCGAAAGGCCGCAACGGGTGCGTTAAAGCCCGACCTAAAGTGTCTGCATTATGCAGGAATAAGGGTGGTACCGCGTGAGTTTTATGCTCTCGTCCCTGTCGTATGGGATGAGAGCATTTATTTTTGTGAAAAATTTTTAATATAGAGGAGAAAAAGTATGGAGTACATGGGTTTAAATGAGATACGTGAGAAGTATCTTTCATTTTTCGAGAGTAAAGGACATCTGAGAATGCCCTCATTCTCGCTTGTCCCCAAAAACGATCCGAGTTTGCTTCTTATCAACTCGGGTATGGCACCCCTTAAGCGTTATTTTACAGGTCAGGAAGTTCCTCCCAGAAAGAGGGTTACAACCTGCCAGAAATGTATAAGAACACCCGACATTGAAAGAGTAGGTAAGACCGCAAGACACGGTACTTTCTTTGAAATGCTCGGAAACTTCTCTTTCGGTGACTATTTTAAGAAAGAGGCTACTGCGTGGTCATGGGAATTTTTAACAAAGGTTATGGAAATTCCCGTTGATAAGATATGGGTATCCATCTACGAAGAGGATGACGAGGCTTTTGAAATCTGGACTAAAAATGTAGGTGTTTCACCTGAGCGAATCGTGCGTCTCGGCAAGGAGGATAACTTCTGGGAGCATGGTACAGGCCCATGCGGCCCCTGTTCTGAAATTTATATTGACAGAGGTCCCGAAAAAGGCTGCGGCAAGCCCGGTTGTGCAGTAGGTTGTGACTGTGACAGATATGTTGAAGTGTGGAACAACGTTTTCACTCAGTTTGACAGAGATGAAGCGGGCAACTATAACAGACTTGAGCATCCCAACATAGATACGGGTATGGGTCTTGAACGTCTCGCTTGCGTGATGCAGGGTGTTGACAATATGTTTGAGGTTGATACCATCGCCGATATCATCAAGGAAATCGCAAAGATGACAGGTGTAGAATACGGCAAGGACAACGATAAAGACGTTTCTGTCCGTGTTATAACCGACCATATCAGAGGCACGACGATGATGATCGCAGACGGTGTTATTCCGTCTAACGAAGGCAGAGGATACGTTCTTAGAAGACTTATCAGACGTGCTGCAAGACATGGCAGACTTCTTGGTCTTAAAGAGCCTTTCTTATATGAACTTTGCAACAAGGTTATCGAGCAGAGTGGCGGTGCTTATCCCGAACTCAGAGAAAAGCAGGATTACATCAGAAAACTTATCTACAACGAGGAACTTTCCTTCAATCAGACTATTGACCAGGGTCTTTCCATTCTTGCTTCATACATTGATGAGGTTAAGGCAAACGGTGGCAGTGAACTTTCGGGTGAGCAGGCATTTAAACTTTATGATACCTATGGTTTCCCGCTTGATCTTACAAAGGATATAGCTGAAGAAAAGGGTATATCTGTCAATGAAGATGACTTTGCAGTTATGATGGATGCACAGAAGAAACGTGCAAGAGATGCTCATAACGCTAAAAATGAGTCAGCATGGGCGGAGGATATACTCGGCAAGGTAAACACCCCCGAAACTGTATTTGTCGGATATACTGAAAATACGGCTGAAGGTAAGGTGCTTGCAATCATAAACGGTGATGAGATAGTTACGGCGGCATCAGAGGGTGACAGTGTTACTATTATCACAGATAAGACACCTTTCTACGGTGAAAGCGGCGGTCAGGTCGGCGACAGCGGTGTTATTACAAATGACGGTTTTACCGCTGAAGTAACTGATTGTAAGAAGACCCATGACAAGAAGTTCCTGCACATTGCAAAGGTTACAAAAGGTCAGGTTGCAGTGGGTGACACGGTGACGCTTGCTATTGATACGGACAGACGTAAGTCTATAATGAGAAATCACTCTGCGGCACATCTTCTTCAGGCTGCACTGAGAAATACACTCGGTACACACGTTGAACAGGCAGGTTCATACGTTGACGAAAGCAGAGTGCGTTTTGACTTTACACATTTTGCTTCTGTTACGGCTGATGAACTTAAAGCGGTTGAAGATTTCGTTAACAATGCAATTCTCGAAAACATCACTAACGAGATGAAGGAAATGCCGATTGAAGAAGCCAAGAAACTTGGCGCAATGGCACTTTTCGGTGAAAAGTACGGTGACGTTGTACGAGTTGTAAAAATGGGTGATATTTCAACAGAATTCTGTGGAGGTACTCACGTTTCAAATTCCGGTAAGATTGGTCTTTTCAAAATAATTTCTGAAACGTCCGTTGCGGCAGGCGTTCGCAGAATAGAGGGTACAACGGGTCTGAACGTCATTTCACTCCTCAATGAAAAGCAGAGTGTTATTGACAACGTTGCAAAAACCTTCAAGGCAGGCTCACACGAGGTTGAGGCAAAGGCTAAACAGCTTGATAAGGAACTTAAGGAAGCACAGAAAGAAATTGAATCACTCAATTCAAAACTTGCAGGAAGTGCATCTGACGATATACTCAAGTACGCAATCGAAGTCGGCGGTCTTAAGATAGTTACTGCGAAGATTAAAGGTGCGGCCCCCGAACTTCGTACGATGGGTGATACTATTCGTGACAAAGAAGAAACTGCAGTTGCAGTTCTCGTAGGCGAAGCAGGCGGAAAAGCGACAGTTCTTGTTGCTTGCGGTAAAAAGGCTGTTGCAGCAGGCGTTGCAGCAGGTAAGGTTATTGCAAAAGTTGCCGAGATTACAGGCGGCGGCGGTGGCGGTAAGCCTGACAGTGCAATGGGTAGCTGTAAAGACGTTACAAAAGTGCCCGAAGCTTTTGAAGCTCTGCCTGAAATAGTTAAAGCTATGCTTTAAGAGGTAAAAAAGTATGAACGACTGTATTTTTTGCAAAATAATTAACGGTGATATTCCTTCGAATAAGGAATATGAGGATGAAAACGTCATTGTAATACATGACCTTAATCCTCTGGCAGATACACATCTGCTGGTAATACCGAGGAAGCATATCAGCTGTGCAGATGAAATAAATGAAAGCAATAGCGACGTTATTGCACACGTTTTTGAGGCTGTTTCAAAGGTTACAAAAAAACTTGGCATAGAAAACAACTTCCAGGTTTTAAACAACTGCGGTGAAAATGCAGGACAGAGTGTAATGCATATTCATTTCCATATTTTGTCCAATAAGGAGGGCAGGGTATTATGGAGTACTACAGAATTAAAGTAGCAGGTCTTGAGAGGGATTTACCCATCTGCCCGATAAATGAAAAACTCGACATTGCCGGATTTGTTATTTTCGGTGACGTTGAACTTACCTGTGCGTGTGCGGCAGAACTTATAAAGAAAATGCCGCCTCACGACATAATGATAACGGCAGAGTCAAAGGGGATACCGCTTATTCACGAAATGGCAAGACAGACGGGTGAGAATAAGTACGTACTTGCCAGAAAGGCTATTAAAGCGTATATGGTAAATCCTCTTAAAGTAGAGGTTAAATCAATAACAACCGCAAAAGTGCAGACACTTTATATCGATGAAAAAGACGTAAGTGCCATGAAAGGTAAGCGTGTAGTCATTGTTGACGACGTTATCAGCACGGGCGAATCACTTGCGGCGCTTGAAAAACTTGTAGAAGAGGCAGGCGGAAATATCGTTGCAAAAATGGCTATACTTGCCGAAGGCGATGCAATAGGAAGAGAAGATATTACATATCTCGAAGAATTACCGCTTTTCTTTAAAGGAGAATGAAAATGAGTGAATTAACAGTAAACGAAGGAAAAAATGAAATAATTGAGGTTGACGGTGAAAAATATCTGCGTCTTCCGATAAAAACCAAGGTTATCGACAATACTGACGATATAGTTGAAGTGGCAAAGGAATTTGCACTTCCTTATCTTCAGGACGGTGACATACTCTTTATGAGTGAAAAGAGCGTTGCCTGCTCACAGGGAAGGGCTGTACCTATGGCTGACATTCGTCCCAGCAGGCTTGCTAAAATACTTGTAAAGTTTGTTTACAAGTCACCTTACGGTATAGGTCTCGGTATCCCCGAAACTATGGAAATGGCACTTCAAGAGTGTGGCAGAATCAGAATTTTGTTTGCGGCATTTATATCTGCAATAGGCAAACTTCTCGGTAAAAGAGGCTGGTTTTATAAGATTGCAGGCTATAAGGCTGAGTCGATAGACGGTCCGTGTCCCAATACACTTCCGCCTTACAATAAGTATGTCGTTCTCGGTCCCGATAAGCCTGATGAGGTTGCAAAAAAAGTTGCTGAAGCAGTAGGTCAGAAGACGGCGATTGTCGACGTCAACGACTTAAAGGGTCAGGTGCTCGGTATTTCTCATAATGATATGGACAGAGAAAAGATTGCAAGAATACTTAAGGACAATCCTCTCGGTCAGTCTGGTCAGCAGACACCTTTTGGTCTTATCAGAAAAGTTTAATGAAAAGACCGCTTGCGCTGTTTTGCGGCACGTTTATAGTTGTGTCGCTTATATGTTCATTAATTCAAATCAAAGAGGCAGCCACGTTGTGTCTGTCTCTTTTTGCAGTATTGCTTATAGCAGGTCTTATACGCAGTAAAAAGTCAAAAAGACTGTTGGTAATCAGCACTGCGGTAGGAATAGCATTTACGGTTTTTTACACGGGATATACGTTACACTACAAAAAAGCAATTTCTTACAGTGACGCGAAGATGCACGACTTCCACGTTTCCGTACTTGACGATGAAACCGCAATGGTTTCCAAAATTGACGGTGAAAGGGTATATCCCTTAAATATGTCAGTTGATTTTGAGGAGCAAGTGTCTGTCGGAGAACGTCTTATAATGACGGGTAAGGTCAAAACAGTTGGTAGTATGTACGACCTTTCAAATAATATCTATCTGAAACTGTCATTATACGAATCCGCGAGGACAGAAAAAACGGATGTACTGATTTCGGCAGCACATTATCTGAGGACCGTGATAAAAAACAGATTTACGTCTGTACTTGATGATGATACCGCTGCTAAAATCATAGGTATACTGCTTGGGGACAAAAGCGGTATCACTATAGCAGAAAAGAATAAATATTCGGCATCGGGTATATCTCACATATTTTCTGTTTCGGGATTGCACCTTACTGCTATTGTCGGATTACTCGTCATATTTCTGCGATTGTTTTACGTCAGGAGAAAGACTCTCGCTTTTGTTCTGAGCGGTGCGGTGCTTTTCTTCATGTGGCTTGTCGGATTCACGCCTTCCGTCCAGCGTGCAGGTATAATGATAATCGTGCTTTGTCTGTCGTATCTTTCGGACAGAAGGGCAGATTCACTGACGTCACTCTGTCTTGCAGGAGCTATTATCTGTTGCAGCGGACCATATGCTGCGGCAGACTGTGGATTTTTGCTTTCTTTTCTTGCTGTTTTGTCACTGATTACTATTTCAAAATATTTTAATACATTTTTTATCAGATGTTTTGAAAAGGTTAAACTAAGAAACGTATTCACAGAAAAAATATCACGGATTCTCGGTGCATCGGTATCAGTTATGTTATTCACACTACCGGTGATTGTTATTTGTTTCAGGGATGCAACCATACTTTCACCTCTGACAAATCTGTTTGTCTTATGGACTGTTGCACCTATTCTTTTTCTTTCTGCAGTTCTTGTCATTTTACCTATAAAACCGGTGGCCGTTTTATTGACGCTGATTATAGGATATATTGATAAAATCGTATCGGTGTTATTAAAATACAACGTGTGTGGCAATCTTTTCACACAGAAAATTACACTGATGTTGTACATAACCATAATGATTCTTGTTGTTATGTGCTTGTTTACGGGAAAAGAATTTGTTAATAAGGCGATATTTGCATTTTTCATAATTGTCGGAGTGACGGCGATTTCGTCTTATGCCGTCAATCGTTTTGACGGACTTACAGTCATACAGACAAAAACGTATAACGGGAATTGTGTTTTGTTGATTGAAGACAAAAAAGCAATGTCCATTATAGAAGGTGATTTTTCTACTGCACCTGAGAATGCTGTATACGGTATCTGCAATTCACTTGCTGATTACGGCATATATCAACTTGAAAAAGTTGTCATACATAGTGATGATAAGAAAATTATTGAGATGCTCGGCTCAAATATTGAAGTTGGAGAATGGTATGTAAATGAGAAATGTGAAATTGAATTTTGTGAAAATGCGATTTTAACAGATTATCTGAGAACCCGAGTAAATAGGGGAGAAAGTTCCTTTTTGATAATGGGAAAATATGATAATAAGAATACTTATGAAGATGCTGATGCTGACATTCTGATATTTGCAAATAAGTGTCCTGACGTTGATTTTATGATAGATAGGAATATTAAACTTGCAATATCGGGGCGTATCAAAGAGACGATCACCGACCGTAAATATATGAATTTTCTTGAAAGGTTTTTTCAAAACAATATTTACACTGTTGAAGAGTGTGGTACAATAGAAGTCAGAACAACCGGAAACGGTGAGTATGACATTAAAACCGAAAGGAACAACTATGCCCATAAATAAACCGGACAGAGTAGAGGAACTGAAAAAGTTAATAAAAAGCGGTCACAAAGACGGGGTATACGTATTTTTCGGTGAAGAAGAATACTTGAAACAGCACTATTATGAAATGCTTAAAAAGTCTGTTACTGCAGGTTCTGATGACGGTTTTGCCGAGATTACTTTTGATGCACTTGATTTTGAAATTGACGTATTTCTGGACGAAGTACAGAATATTTCGTTTGGTGCTTCGGATAAATTTATCGTTCTTCGCAATCTTGATACCGACGTAATGTCCGAGGGTGACAGAAAGGCTCTTTTTTCGGCTCTTGATGATGATTTGCAGGGTATATGTATTCTGTTTTATTATGACAATATGTTTCTTGCAGACGGAGAATACGATAAGATAAAACGTCGTAAAAAGATGATAGATACGCTTTCAAAGCACGGTTTTTCAGTTGAATTTAAAAGACTTTCCGTAAACGTTCTTGTAAACTGGATAACTAAAGGTTTTGCTTCGCAGGGAATGTCTGTGACGTATGACGTTGCAAAATATCTTTTATCAGTCTGTGGTGCGGATATGTTCAATCTCAAGAATGAGATAACTAAAATTGCACTTTATGCTAAGGGTGAAGAAATAACCAAGGAAACGCTTGACAGACTTATAACGCGGAGTCTGGAGAGAAACGTTTTTTCAATTGCCGAAGACGTGGTATGCGGCAGAATTTCATCGGCACTTAAAACGGTTGATACGTGCCGTTCAGTCAAAGAACAGCCCACCGTTCTAATCAGTATTATAGGCAATACCTTCAGGGAACTTCTTATTGTTTCTGCAGCGAAGGACAAGAGGCTTTCACAGGCTGATACGTTAAAGGCACTGAATTTGTCACCCGCAAGGTCGTGGCTCATAAAGGATTATGAGCGTCTTTGTTCAAAACGTACACTTTCGTTTTTTGTCAAGGCAAATCTCGAACTTGCGCAGTGTGAGCAATTACTTAAGGGAAGCGGGTGCGATAAGTGGCAGGCGATAGAACTTGCACTCATAAAGATAAACGGATTAAAATAGACCGTCTTGTTATCGTTGAGGGCAAATATGACAGAATAAAACTCGAATCTGTAATAGATGCAGAGATACTTATAACGGGCGGCTTTTCTCTTTTTAAAGACAGAGAGAAGAGAAAGTATATTAAAGACTGTGCAGACAGTCGGGGTATACTTATCGTCACAGACAGTGATAATGCCGGTTTTAAGATAAGAAATTTTATAAGGGACGTAGCGGGTGACGAGAACGTGATTAACTGCTATATCCCCGAAATTCGCGGTAAAGAGGCAAGAAAAGATAAACCCTCTGCAGAGGGTACACTCGGCGTTGAGGGTGTCGATGTTTCGGTGATAAAAAAAGCACTGGACGAATGTGGTGCTTTTGAAGAGAAAAGGGAAGTTTTGTATAAATTTGAAACGTCTGATTTATACGAGTTCGGACTCGTTGGTGCACCTGACAGTGAGGAGAAGAGAAATAAGATAAAAAAGCAGTTATCACTGCCTAAAGCAATGAATAATAAATTGCTCTTAAAAGCATTATCTTACCGTATAACGAAAGAAGAACTTGAAAATATGATAAAAGAAAAGAACTTATGAGTTGCTCATAAGTTCTTTTTTATTACTTTGCCATATCAAGCCAGACACTTGCAAGGTCAAGTGCAGCGTAAAGACCTGTTTTCGTACTTGTCTTTACCACTCTGTCCTTAACAGAAGGGTCCGTATACTGAAGTTCTATCTGTATTTTTCCCGAAACTTCTTTTCCGTCAACCTCTCTGCTGTCGTGAATCATCATAAATACAACGTATTTATCGGCGAGGCTGCCGTAATACATAAGATTACCGTTTCTCACGAGAGGCCTGCCCTTATACGTGAGAAAGTCTTTGTAAATTCCGTCTGCCATATATCCTCCTAATTGTCAAGGTATGATTTAACAAGTGTTTGCAAAAGTTCATCACGGTCAATTTTCGCAATGCGAGCTCTTGCACCGTTGTGGTTGGTTATATAGGTCGGGTCTTCAGACAGAATATACCCTACGATCTGATTTATAGGATTGTATCCTTTCTCTCTCAATGCATCATAGACAGCAGTAAGAGTAGCCTTGATTTCAGCCTCATGATCGTCGTGTATCGGAAATGTGATTGTATCTTTTGAAGTCATATTTTGCCCTCCCTATAAAGACTTTTAATTATTATAAACCATTTGAAAAGAAATTTCAACAAATTATCTCTGTTCGCATCCTAAGTCTGCAACAAGTTTTTTGACAATACGCTTCATAACGGCGTCAACTTCTTCGTCAACAAGCGTTCTGTCAGAGGCACGAAGCGTGATAGTGAAGGCAATACTCTTTTTACCTTCGGGTATCTGTGAACCCTTGTAAATGTCGAAAAGCTTGCAGTCTTCAAAGAGCTTCTTTGATTCCGTCCTGATAACGTTTTCAATTTTTGCAGCCTCAAGTTCATCGTCGCAAAGAAGAGCAAGGTCTCTCGTAACTGCAGGGAACTTCGGAAGCGGAATGTAGGTGATATCCGTATCAACAAGGTCGTACAGCGTTTCAAGTGAGAGTTCAGCAGCATATACGTCTGAACCTATGTCGAAATTATCAGCACATACGGGGTGTATCTGTCCCATTCTGCCTATAACAGTATCGCCGACTTTAAGTGTTGCACAGCGACCGGGATGATAGTAGGGTAAATCAGTACCGCTTTCAAATGATACGTCTTTAATTTTTAAGTTATCCAGAAGTGCACAAACGTAACCCTTCATATCGTAGAAATCAAGGCTGCCGTATGCGCCGAGAGTAATAACGCTTTTTTCATTGGGAAGCGTGTTTGCATCACCCGTGGGGGTAAACGTTTTACCTATTTCAAAGAGAGCAACGTCAGTATTTCTGTTGTTGTAGTTCTTTGAGAGGATAGAAAGCATTGAGGGCATTGTAAGCGTTCTCATAATGCTTGAGTCTTCTCCAAGCGGATTTAAAATCGTTACTGAATTTCTCAGTGAACTGTCGTCTGCAAGGAGAGCCTTGTCATACAGTTTGGGACTGATGAAAGTATAAGTTTTAATTTCAAAAAATCCAAGTGATGCAAGTGCATCTGAAACCTTCTGCTTGAAGTCGTGGTACTTTGCAGTTACGGTTGTAGTAGCACTGCCTTTGAAAAGTGAAGGCTCTACCTTATTATAACCGTATATTCTTACGATTTCCTCAGCAACGTCTGCAAAACATTCGATATCTTGTCTGTATGCGGGAACGATAATTGTATCATCGTCAAGAACGTCAAATTCAAGACGGCGGAGTATAGCAATCATTTCGCCCCTTGAAAGTGACGTTGCAAGGAATTTGTTTGTACGTTCAACGTCGAGTTTTAAGTCTGTCTTTTTTTCGGTTGAATTATCAACGTCGACACAACCGTCAACAACTTCGCCGCAACCGAGAAGTTCAACAAGTTCACACACTCTGTCAATTGCAAGCTTAGTCTGATAAGCGGGAAGACCTTTTTCATAGAGGTTTGATGCATCCGTACGCATACCGAGTTTTCTTGCACCTTTTCTTACACAGGGACCGTTGAAGTTAGCACTTTCAAATATAACTTCCGTTGTATCTTCTTTTATCTCACTGTCGAGACCACCCATAACACCTGCAACTGCAACGGGCTGTTTGCCGTCAGTAATAACAAGAATAGAGGGGTCAAGAACTCTGTCTGTTCCGTCAAGAGTTGTTATAGTTTCGCCCTCGTTTGCTCTGCGGACAAGAATTTTGCGGTCGGGCAAAAATCTTGCATCGAATGCGTGAAGGGGCTGACCGTATTCGAGCATTACATAGTTTGTAATATCAACGATATTGCTTATGGGACGTACACCGCAAAGACGAAGCCTTTCTCTCATCCATCTGGGAGAAGGACCGATTTTAACGTTCTTTACAACGCGTGCAATGTATCTGGGACAGAGGTCGGGTGCTTCTACTGTAACACTTATGTGATCTGCCGCATTTCCGCCGCATCCCTTTACTACGGGAGTTTTGATATTTGCCTTCTTGTCGTATGTTGCCGCAGCTTCTCTTGCAAGACCGATAATAGAATAACAGTCAGTTCTGTTTGATGTGATTTCAAAATCAGTAACAACGTTGTCTATGCCGAGCACCTTAGTAGCATCGTCACCGAGGTTGCAGGGTTCTTCAATAACGAATATACCGTCTTCAATGGCATAGGGGAAGTCACCGAGTGTAAGACCGAGTTCGGAAAGTGAACAGAGCATACCCTCGGAGAGAACACCGCGAAGCTTGCCTTTTTTTATTACCTTGCCGTCGGGAAGGTGTGCACCGTCAAGACAGACGGGAACGATGTCACCGACTTTTAAATTTGACGCACCTGTAACTATCTGGAGTTTTCTTTCACCTGCAACGTCTATCTGACATACGACGAGGTGGTCTGAATCGGGATGGTCTTCTATGCTGTCTACACGGCCGATAACCACGTTTTTGATTTTATCGCCGTCATTATAATATTCCTCAACTTTTGAGCCTGACATTGTCATATCAGCGGCAAACTGACGAGGTGAAACATCAAGTTCTACATATTCGTCAAGCCATGTTTTTGGTAATTTCATATTCTTACACCTCCATTAAAACTGTTTTAAGAAACGAACGTCGTTTTCTGTGAAAAGACGAAGGTCGTCAATATTGTATCTGCGCATAACCACACGTTCGAGTCCGAGACCGAAGGCGAAACCACTGTATTCGTTCGGGTCTATACCGCATGTTTCAAGCACCTTGGGGTGTACCATACCTGCACCGAGGATTTCGATATAACCCTCGCCCTTGCAAAGACGGCAACCTTCACCGTGACAGTTAAAGCAGGTGATATCCATTTCGGCTGACGGCTCTGTAAAAGGGAAGTGGTGGGGACGGTAGCGGAAGCCTGTATCGGTACCGTAAAGTTTACGTGCAAATGTTTCAAGCGTACCCTTGAGGTCAGCAAACGTAACGCCCTTGTCAACTACAAGACCTTCTATCTGGTGGAAAACGGGTGAATGTGTTGCATCCATAGCATCACTTCTGTAAACAGTACCGGGTGCTATGATTTTAATGGGGGGCTTGTTGTTTTCCATGACACGAATCTGCATAGGTGAGGTCTGCGTTCTTAAAACGACGTTGTCGCTAATATAGAACGTGTCCTGTGTGTCACGGGCAGGATGGTCTTTGGGCACGTTAAGTGCTTCGAAGTTGTAATAATCAAGTTCTACTTCGGGACCGTCAGCAATAGTAAAGCCCATTTCCTTGAATATATCTTCGATTTCACGAAGAACGATATTCATAGGATGTATATGACCGAGTTTCTTTTCCTTTGCGGGAAGTGTAACGTCAATCTTTTCGTTTTTCAGTTTGTTTTCGAGTTCAAGTTTTGATATTGAAGCTTTTCTCTGGTCAAGTTCAGCTTCAAGACGCTGTTTAACTTCGTTTACAAGCTGACCCATAGCAGGTCTTTCTTCGGGAGAAAGTTTACCCAGTTCACGGAGAAGGCTTGTAAGTTCACCTTTTTTTCCGAGATAGTTGATGCGGATGTTTTCGAGTGAGGCAGCGTCGTTTGCCTCGGAAAGCTTCTGCTCAACAAGTTCGGATATAGCCTTAATCTTGTCTTTCATAGTGCACCTCTATAATTAAAATATTTTTATAAAATAAAAACCCCGTCCACAAAGGGACGGGGCATAAAGCCTCGCGGTACCACCCAGATTCCCGATTACTATCGGGCACTTTAACGACTTTAACGCAGTCATACGGCGAACCTACTGTGACTTTTCAGCCCGCTGCTCCGAAGTGAACTTCACGAATCGTACGGTAAGACTGCTTACAGCCTGAGGCAATCTCTCTCTTAAAGGTACGGTGATCCGCTACTCTCTTCATCAACGCTTTTTATATATTAACATATATATTTTCTCTTTTCAAGTCAAATATTAACAAACTTGTAATTGTAAGAACTGCTGAAGTATGTTATAATTCTAGTGTTAGACAAATAAATGAGAGAAGGTAATGATAAATGAAAAAGATTTCTACAGATAAAGCACCCGCTGCAATAGGCCCTTATTCACAGGCGATGGTGATAAATAATATGGTCTTTACGTCGGGTCAGATTCCGGTAGATCCTGCGACGGGGGATATTCCCGAAGGCATAGAAGCACAGACCAATCAGGCACTTACAAACGTTAAAAATTTGCTTGAAGCAGCAGGAACAAGTATTGATAAGGTTATAAAAACTACGGTTTTCATTCAGAATATGAGTGATTTTTCAGTTATTAACGAAATTTATCAGAGCTATTTTAGCGAACCGTATCCTGCACGTTCTTGCGTTGAAGTTGCAAAACTTCCCAAGGGTGTACTTATCGAGGTTGAAGCGATTGCAGAGGTATAATTATGAATGAAACGATTATAAGAGAAATGAGTGACGGGGAGGAAGTCTTTTTTTTCTGTGATAAACAGGTTGAAGAAAATATTCTTACCGAACAGGATGTTGAAGATGCATGGCAGAGATTAAAGCGATTCTCGAAATACGTTAAAGTTGCTTTCCCTGAAACTGAAAAAACAGACGGAATCATCGATTCACCCATACAGTTGATTAATGAAACGAAAACTGAACTTGAAAAAGCGGAAAACGTTACAATCAACGGCGATTTGTATGTTAAAAGGGATGATTCGCTTGCCGTCTGCGGTTCGCTCAAGGCAAGAGGTGGGATATACACCGTTTTTAAGTATGCCGAGGATATAGCACTTAAAAGCGGTATGCTTAAAATTACCGATGACTATTCGGTATTGAATAACGAAGAGTTTAAAAATTTGTTTTCAAAATACAAAATTTCCGTTGGTTCAACGGGAAATTTGGGTATGAGCATAGGTTTATCAGGCAAAAAACTTGGTTTTGACGTAACGGTGTATATGTCGGAAGAAGCAAAACTTTGGAAGAAGGATATGCTTCGCAAAGCGGGCGTGAACGTAATAGAGTTCAAGGGCGATTATACGTCTGCGTTAAAACTTGCAAGAAATGAAGCTAAGAAGGATACCAATACTTACTTTATTGACGATGAAGATTCCAAAGAGTTGTTTTTGGGATATTCGGCAGCTTACAAAACCTTGCTTAAGCAACTGGAAGAAAATGGTATAACAGTGGATGAAACGCACCCTCTCGTTGTATATCTGCCCTGCGGTGTCGGTGGTGGGCCGGGAGGTATAACTTTCGGTTTGAAAAAAGTTTTTGGAGATAACGTATATTGCTATTTCGGTGAACCGACACAAATGCCTTGTATGTCACTTGCAATGGCACAGTCACGAGGTGACGTCAGTGTATACGACATCGGTCTTGGGGGGAAAACCGTTGCAGATGGGCTTGCGTGTTCAAGTCCTTCCGTTTTGGCATATGAAGTTATGAAAGGTATGCTTGACGGTTGTTTTACCATTGAAGATGAACATAGCCTGGATTTATCAAGGCTGTTATACAGAACCGCTGATATAAAAGCTGAGCCGTCTTCCTGCGTCGCGTTAGGCGGGGTAGGTAAGTTTTCGCATTTAGAAAATGCAACGCACCTCGTGTGGCTTACAGGTGGAAGTCTGGTACCCGAAGACGAGTGGGAAAGAACAGGACTTTATAAATGATTTAAAATATGAGGTGATAATATGGATTTTAATTCCGATTACACGATGGACGTGTTTAACGAACAACTTGTTAAAATAAAAAACGGTATTGGAGTTACCTTGCTTAAAATAGCAATTATTCTCTTTGCGGTAGCGTTTACCGTGCTTGTGCCGTTGTTTTTTATCGATCAGATGTACGTAATGGGATTTTACGGTTACGTTGTTCTGACGATATGGGTCTGCATATTTGTTTTTTGGAAGCGTTTTCACAGGGAATACGAATATATTTTTACAAACGGTGTGCTTGATATCGACAAAGTATACGCAAAACGTTCGAGAAAGAGAATTGTGTCAATCGATCTAGAAAACGTTGAGGTGATAGCACCTGTAAATGCATCTTGCTTTACAGAAGATATGAAAAGGCTTGGAAATGCTGACCAGTATGATTGTACGGCAAACGATGCATCCGCATTTACGTGTTATTTGATTGCTGTAACGAAGCAAGGTAAAGTCTGTATTATGTTTGATCCCAATAAAAAGATGCTTAAGGCTATGCGTCAGATAAAGCCGAGCCTTTTTGCAAAATTTGAATTTTAACAGAGGTAATTGTTTTGCTAAATACATCGAGAACGTGGGCAGAGGTTGATTTATCTGCTCTTACGGACAATTATAATGTTGTAAAACAGAGCGTACCGCAGGACTGTAAGATTTGTGCTGTGGTCAAAGCAAATGCATACGGTCACGGTGCGCTGGCAGTTGCAAAATGTCTGGATGCCGATTGGTTTGCGACAGCAACTCTTGGCGAAGCGATAGAACTTCGTGAGGGCGGTATTGACAAACCTATTCTTATCCTCGGCTATACGGCACCCGACTGTGCTGAATTGCTTGTTAAGTACAAACTTACACAGACGGTTATGTCGTTGTCGTATGCAACCAAATTAAACTCTGCGGTTTCGGGAACTGTACGTTGTCATATTAAACTTGATACGGGCATGGGCAGAATCGGTTTTCCCGTGCAGACGGATGATGAAAAAAGGACTTCCGTCGAAGAAATCAAAAAGGTTGCATCTCTGGAAAATCTTTATCTTGAGGGTATATTTACTCATTTTGCTGTTAGCGACACGGTAGGGCAGGAAGAGTTTACCCACATGCAGATAGAGAATTTCAAAATTGTTGTTGATATGCTTGAAAGCAGTAATCTCAAATTTGAATTAAAACACTGTGCAAACAGTGCGGCGGCACTTCGTTATCCCGAAGCAACTTTTGATATGGTAAGACTTGGCATAGTTTTATATGGACTTCAGCCTGACGGTATACCGTGTGATAACGGCTTGAAACCTGTTATGTCCCTGAAAACTAGGGTAACACTCGTGAAAAAAGGTACGGATGGCGGAACGATATCCTACGGAAGAAAAGCAGAGTCTTTTTCAGAGAGAAAGTACGCTTCAATTGCCATAGGCTATGCAGACGGATATTCAACACTTCATACCAATAAGGGCAGAGTGATTATAAACGGTCGCTATGCCCCCGTTGTAGGCAGGGTGTGTATGGATCAGACTGTCGTTGACGTTACTGATATACCCGGGGTCAGCGAAGGTGATATCGCAACCGTTATGGGAGCGGACGGAGAATGTGTTCTTACTGCTGAAGACCTTGCGGCAGAAGAAGGAAAGATAAACTACGAGGTTATCTGTGAGGTCGGTCACAGAGTTCATCGTGTCTACAAAAGATAAGTTGTTGCGTATTATGATTATGAGGTCTTGGCGGAGACATCTGACTTAATTTTTTTGCAAATTACGGTTAAAAAGGGTATTTACTCGGCAAGAATATGATTAACACATATTTTTTGCTAATCATCGGAGAGTGAATACTGTGACAATAAAAAGAGGCGACATTTATTATGCTGATCTTAGCCCCGTAGTGGGAAGTGAACAGGGAGGTATCAGACCCGTACTCATAGTACAGAATGACGTGGGTAACAGGTACAGTCCTACGGTTATAGCGGCGGCAATAACCAGCAGACTCGGAAAGACGAGACTGCCGACACATATAGAAATCAGTCCCGGTGAAATTGGACTGCAAAAAGAGTCGGTGGTGCTTCTCGAACAAATAAGGACGCTTGACAAGCAGAGACTGAAAGAAAAGATGGGTCATCTCGACAACGAGCAGATGGACAGAATAGACAGAGCAATTTCTATCAGTTTCGGGCTTGGAGGAGAGCAGTAAAAAGGAGAAACAACCATGAAAAAAAGAATATTGTCCGTTATACTGTCATCGGCACTTGTGATATCAATGTGTGCAGCGGTAAATGCTGAGTACGGTTCGGCAGACGATCCGCTTGTGTCACTGAGCTATATCACGGATACACTGCTTCCTGAAATTTACGGTAAAGTGGATGAAAAAATTGATGAAAAAATCAAAGATTTACCTACTCAGGAAGTTCAGACTCAGAGTACTGATCTTTCGTACGTACCATTACAGATGAACAAAGGTCAGAAAGTTGAGGCTGTGTCAGGTTCAATTGAGGTGCTTCTCAGACGAGGTACTTTTAAAGCGGTAGATCCGCTGGGTGATCACATTATCAATATGACGGACGGAACAGAAGCGGGTGAAGGGCAGACGCTTACCCTGCAGAATCTTTACGTTATTGCAAGACCTGATGGCAGAGCTATTCTTGCAGATGCAGATTATTGCTGGATAATGGTAAGAGGCGACTATAAAATATCATAAAACTTAGAAAAATTCGGACAATTCCGTAGTAAATTAAGATACTGCACCGAATTTAATAAAAAGAGGGGGCTACCCCTCTTTTTTTAAAATGTTTAGGGGAAATTAGTTGTAATAACAAAAACATTAGTGTATAATGTTAAAATAATTAAATTGCTCGGAGAATGCTATGGGAGTTATTATTGGTATTGACATAGGCGGAACAAATACGAAAATCGTTGGTCTTCGTGACGGTAAGGTCTTTTCGCCCGTTCATGTCAGGGCAACCGATCCGGTTTCGTCGCTTTACGGTGCATTCGGTAAATTTACGACAGACAACAATATCGGACTTAGTGATATAGAAAAGGTTATGATAACGGGTGTAGGCTCATCGTTTATTAAAGGTGATATTTTTGGTGTCGAAACTGTTAAAGTTGATGAATTTGTTGCTTGCGGTTTGGGTGGTCTTTTCCTGTCCGGTCTCTCGAAGGCTGTGATAATAAGTATGGGAACAGGTACTGCTTTTATCGCTGCTGACGGAGGAAAAGTTAAGCATCTCGGCGGTAGCGGTGTAGGCGGCGGCACACTTACGGGTCTTTCCAAGAAACTGATTGGCATTTCTCATATGGAAGATATCGTTGATCTTGCGAAAGACGGTGATCTCAAGATGATTGACCTTCTTATATCGGATATTACGGCAGAGTCGGGACCGACATTGCTTCCTGATATAACCGCTTCGAATTTCGGCAAGGTAAACGACCTTGCGACTAAAGCGGATATAGCGCTTGGAATTATTAATGCGATTTTTCAAACGGCAGGTATGCTCGGCGTCTTTGCAGCACGAACGACAGGTGATACGAAAGCGGTTGTTACGGGTTATCTTGCGACTGTACCGCAGGCAAAAGATATTTTTGCGTCAATCACAAAACTTCACGGAACGGAATTTATCATACCCGATACGGCAGAATATGCTACGGCGATCGGGGCAGCTATTTCATATATAGATAAGGCAGGTACAAACTAATGGCAAACTATTTGGAACTTACTAAAGAAGAAGCAAAGAGTCTTTATGACGGACTCTGTAAGGAATATGAAGAATACAAGGCTCGTGGACTTAAACTCGATATGTCAAGGGGTAAACCGGCTGCGTTACAGATTGATATAAGCAATAAAATGCTTGATGTACTCTCATCTACAGAGGATTGTGTGGTTAACGGTATTGATTGCAGAAATTACGGTGTTCTTGACGGTATTCCTGCGGTTAAAGAACTGTTTGCACCTATAGTGGGTACATCAGCGGAAAATCTTATAATTGGCGGTAACTCAAGTCTTACGCTTATGTATGACCTTATTGCCAAGGGTATGACACACGGCCTTAAAGACAGTCCTGTTCCGTGGTCACAGGTACCCGGCAGAAAGTTTTTGTGTCCTGCACCGGGATATGACAGACATTTTGCTATAACTGAAACTTTCGGTTTTGAACTTATAACGATACCTATGACACCTACGGGTCCAGATATGGATATGGTAGAAGAGCTTGTAAGCAAAGACCCCGATATTAAGGGTATATGGTGTGTTCCCAAGTATTCTAATCCCGATGGAATTACTTATTCTGATGAAACCGTAAAAAGATTTGCTTCACTCAAGCCTGCGGCACCCGATTTTGCAATAATGTGGGATAATGCATACGTGATTCACGACTTGTATGAAGATAAAGATGAACTTCTCAATCTTATGGAAGAGGCTGAAAAGTGCGGCACGCAGGATATGGTATATACTTTCGTATCCACGTCAAAAGTAACGTTCCCCGGAAGCGGTGTATCAGTCGTGGCATCAAGTAAGGCGAACGTAGATTATATAAAGAAGCTTCTTTTCTACCAGACGATATCGTACGATAAACTTAACCAGGTAAGACATCTTGCTTTCTTTAAGAATACCGAGGGTATACTTGAACATATGAAAAAGCATGCAGATATGCTTCGTCCGAAGTTCAGAATGGTAATAGATAAACTTGAAACTCAGCTTGGTGGAACGGGTTGCGGTAACTGGATAGATCCCAAAGGTGGCTATTTTATAAGTTATAACGCATATAAAGGTTGTGCAAAGCGTATCGTTGCTCTTTGCAAAGAGGCAGGTATAGTACTCACAGGTGCAGGTGCAACTTTCCCGTACGGTAAGGACCCCGATGACAGCAATATCAGGCTTGCACCGTCTTTCCCGACGACAGAGGAACTTTCACAGGCGATGGATATTTTCTGTCTGTGCGCTAAAATGGCAACTCTTGAGAAGTTAATTGAGGCTTAATTTGATTAAAAACGGCATGGGAAACTGTGCCGTTTTCTTCTATATAATAAATTGAAGTCGACAATGTAAAAAAATGTTGACAACGCATAATAAAGTTGTTATACTATTTAAGCCGCATATTGCAGGCGTTAACTGACCGTTGTGTCGGCCTGACAGTAGCGAGTCTTATTATGAGAAAGAGAGGTGCTTTGTGTGTACGCAATAATCGTAACAGGCGGTAAGCAGTACAAAGTACAGGAAGGCGATGTAATTTACATCGAAAAGCTCGAGGTTGAAGCTGAAGCTGAAGTTAAGTTCACTAACGTCCTCGCAGTTGCTGACGGTGATAATTTCACAGTTGGTTCACCTATGGTAGAAGGTGCTGTTGTTACCGGTAAGGTAATCAAGAACGGTAAGGGTAAGAAGATCCGTGTAGTTAAGTTCAAGGCTAAGAAGAACTACAGAAGAACTCAGGGTCACAGACAGCCTTATACTAAGGTACAGATTGAAAAGATTTCAAAGTAAGATGATTTTCGTAAATATTTCGGATAAAGGTTTTACGGTAACCGGACACAGTGGATATGCAGATGCGGGACAGGATATAGTCTGTGCTGCGGTCTCAAGTGCAGCTGAACTTACGGCTAACGCTCTCACAGAGATAGTCGGTGTGCAGTGCGATATTGAGGTTGATGCAGATAAACCGCTTTTGTCGGTAGAAGTTAAAAATGATGATAAAGCTGAACTTTGCAGGATGTTTATAAAAGCATTTGAACTGCAGATAGAGGGAATAGCTGAGAGTTATCCGGAGTATCTGACTATTAAAAAATCGGAGGTGTAACACTATGTTAAGAATAAGCATACAGTTTTTTGCACATAAAAAAGGTATGGGTTCTACCAAGAACGGTAGAGATTCAGAATCAAAGAGACTCGGTGTAAAGAGAGCTGACGGTCAGTTTGTACTTGCCGGCAACATTCTCGTAAAGCAGAGAGGTACTAAAATACATCCCGGCAACAATGTCGGCAGAGGTTCTGATGACTCACTTTTTGCACTTATCGACGGAAAGGTAGCTTTCGAAAGAGTCGGCAAGGACAGAAAGAAAGTCAGCGTTTATGCTGTTGAACAGTAATTCAGATTGACTTATTACGGGAAAGGTATGTGCCTTTCCCGTTATTTTTAGGGAGATAACCGATGTTTATAGATGTAGCGAAGATTTTTGTCAAGGCGGGCGACGGTGGCAACGGCGCGGTTGCATTTCACAGAGAAAAGTATGTTGCAAACGGCGGTCCCGACGGTGGTGACGGCGGTAATGGCGGAAGCGTAGTTTTCGTGGTTGATAATCATATGAATACGCTTCTTGACTTCAAATACAAGAAAAAATACGTTGCTGAAAGCGGTGAAAATGGCAAGGGCGCAAGATGCTTCGGTAAAAGCGGTAAGGACCTTGAGATCAAAGTACCTGTCGGCACGGTAATAAAAGATTTTGAAACGGGTAAAGTTATACACGATATGTCTGACGGTAAGCCCTTCAAAATGATAAAAGGCGGTAAAGGCGGCTGGGGAAACACCCATTTTGCAACGCCGACGCGTCAGTGTCCCCGTTTTGCCAAAAACGGCGAAAAGGGCGGAGAGAGAATGGTTGTGCTTGAACTTAAGCTTCTTGCTGACGTTGGTCTTATAGGTTTTCCTAACGTTGGAAAATCAACTTTTCTTTCGATGGTAAGTGCGGCACGTCCCAAAATTGCAAATTACCATTTTACTACGCTCACACCTCAACTTGGTGTTGTAGCACCGTTTGACGGCGCAACTTTCGTTATGGCAGATATTCCCGGCCTTATTGAAGGTGCAAGTGAAGGTGAAGGTCTCGGTCATGAGTTTTTGCGTCACGTTGAAAGATGCAGAATGCTTGTTCACGTCGTTGATATAAGCGGTAGCGAAGGTAGAGAGCCGATAAGTGATTTTGAAAAGATAAATCTTGAACTTGAACGTTTTTCTCCTGAACTTGCAAAATTGCCTCAGGTTGTGTGCGGAAATAAATCGGATATAATTTTTGATGAAGCTGTTGCAGCAGAATTTGAAAAATATATTCAGGAAAAAGGGTATAAATATTTCAGAATATCAGCGGCATCAAAGCAGGGTCTTGATGAAGTTGTAAGATACGTATATTCGTCGCTTGGTGAACTTCCGCCCCTTAAGGTGTATGAAGAAGAAATAAATATCGATGATATCGTAGCAGAAAAGAGAACAAGCAGAGATATTGATATTAAATTTGAAAGCGGCATATACTATGTACGTGCAGATTGGATTTTTGAAAAACTGCACCATATTGATCCGTCTGATTATGAAGATATCAGTTATATGAATAAGGTCCTCAAAACGACGGGTGTTTACGATAAACTCGAGGAATTCGGCGTAAAAGAGGGCGATACTATTGATATATACAATCTTCGCTTTGAATATTTAAAATAATAGTTGACACGGGGAAAAAACGTGGTATACTAATAAAGTACAAAGAAGTAGATGGTTCTGCCTTCTCACCGTATGGTAATTGAACTTATACGGTCAATACTCGCTATATGTATAGCATAATTGGGTATTGTTGCGGGCAGTTTTCTGCCCGCTTTTTTGTTAAGGAAATTTATGGAGGTGTCCTGTCATCAGTAAAAAAGAACTCTCAATTAACGAGGAAATTAGAGACAAAGAAGTTCGTCTTATCGGAGCAAACGGAGAACAGCTTGGTGTTATGTCTGCAGAAGCAGCACTCAAGATTGCATATGATGCAAATCTTGACCTTGCAAAAATAGCGCCTACGGCAAATCCTCCCGTATGTAAGGTCCTTGACTACGGCAAGTATGTCTATGAACAGGCTAAGAAGGAAAAAGAAGCCAGAAAGAATCAGCATGTTGTCGACGTTAAAGAGATTAGACTGTCCGTTAATATCGATACTAATGACTTTAATACCAAGGTTAAAGCAGCCCAGAAATTCCTTAAGGGCGGCGACAAGGTAAAGGTTTCCGTTCGTTTCCGCGGCAGAGAAATGGCGCATATGGAATACGGTAGAGAAATGCTTGCTAATTTCGCAGAAGCTTGTGAGGAATTCGGCGTTGTCGAAAAGTCGGCAAAGCAAGAGGGTAGAAATCTGTTCTTATTTATGGCAGCGAAACCTGCAAAGTAAATTATTATTTTTAAATAAAGGAGAATGAAAATGCCTAAGATCAAGACACATTCAGGTGCTAAAAAAAGATTTTCCGTTACTAAGAACGGCAAAATTAAGCGCGCAAAGGCTTTTAAGAGCCACATTCTTAACAAGAAGACGTCAAAGAGAAAAAGAGGTCTTCGTCAGGGAACATATGCAGACAAGACAAACGTTGCAAATGTTAAGAAGCTTATCCCTTATCTTTAATTGATTAGAAATTTACGGAGGTTAATGATATATGGCACGTGTTAAAGGTGCGATGATGACTCGCAAAAGAAGAAAAAAGGTTTTAAAGCTTGCCAAGGGATATTTTGGCGCTAAGAGCAAAAACTTTAAGATGGCTAAGCAGGCTGTTACCAAGTCAGGTCAGTACGCTTACGTCAGCAGAAAGCTTAAGAAAAGAGATTTCAGAGCTCTCTGGATTACAAGAATTTCTGCAGCTTGCAAGAACAACGGTATAAACTATTCACAGTTTATCAACGGTCTTAAGAAGGCTGAAATCGAACTTAACAGAAAGGTTCTCGCTGAAATTGCTATTACTGACGAAAAGGCATTTGCTGAACTCGTTGCAAAGGCAAAGGCAGCCCTTTAATTTGATTAAAGCAATAGGAATGGTAGGATATACCATTCCTATTTTTTTATCTCTCTGATAAAATTTGTTGACAGTAAAATGTTTTTTCCTATAATATATATAATAGTAAGATTTTGGAGGCGTGTATGGCAAAACAAAGAGTGATTAATAAATCAACGCCGGGTCGTATGATTATATTAGGCTTTGTTGCTGTGATATTAGTGGGTGCGTTATTGCTGATGTTACCCGTTTCTTCTGCTGACGGAAAATCGGCATCGTTTTTGGATAGCCTTTTTACCGCAACCAGCGCCACCTGTGTAACTGGTCTTATTGTCAGGGATACGGGTACCGGATGGTCGGTCTTTGGACAGACGGTTATATTACTTATGATTCAGATAGGCGGTCTTGGATTTATGACGGTTGCCGGTTTTCTGCGAATTCTGCTTTTTAAAGGTAATAAATTTTCTGATAGAGAGGCGGTCCTGCAGGGGCTTAACATTGATTACATAAGCGATATTAAACATATGCTTCGTTTTGTTGCCAAAGTTACTTTTGGGTGCGAAGGTGTTGCCGCATTACTTCTGTTTTTCAGATTTGTAACGCAGATGAGTGTGGGTAAAGCGGTGTATGCATCGGTATTTCATGCTGTATCAGCTTTTTGTAATGCAGGCTTTGATATAATGGGAAACTTTTCAAGTCTGACTTCCTATGCGGACGACCTTTATGTGAATATTATCATAATGGCTCTCATTACTATGGGCGGTCTCGGATACCTTGTGTGGATGGAACTGCTTGAACACAAGAAAAATAAAAAGATTTCACCTTATACGAAAATGGTGCTTATAACTTCAGCTGTACTTCTTGTAGGCGGAGCACTTCTATTTGCATTGTTTGAATGGAATAATCCGGCAACAATCGGGAAAATGACGGTCGGAGATAAAATATTAGCTTCGTTTTTCCAGTCGGTTACGTTTAGGACTGCCGGCTTCAATACTGTGGACCTTTCGGCGATTACTAGGCTTACGGTACTTATGTCATGTCTGCTGATGTTTGTTGGTGGCTCGTCCGGCTCGACAGCAGGCGGTATAAAGACGGGTACGTTTGCAATCGTTATGCTGACGGTAAGGAATATACTCAGGGGTAGAAGTGAAATTGTTATTTTTAACAGAAGAATAAACCGTAACACGATATACAGGGCATTTACCATTGTAGTGGTCGGAATATTGATACTCATTTTGTCGGTTGTACTTCTTTCATATACGGAAGATGCACCGTTATCGTGTATTATGTTTGAATGTGTTTCGGCTTTCGGCACGGTCGGCGTAACAATGGGAATTACGACTGCGCTTTCGGCAATCGGAAAGATACTGTTAATTTTGCTTATGTTTATGGGTAGGCTTGGAATATTGACGCTGAGTTGTTCAATAGCAAGTCAACTCAAGAATGAGGAAAATCTTGTAGAGTATCTTGATGCAAAAATGTTGGTAGGATAGGTGATTGATATGAATAATTTCGCAATAATAGGTGCAGGTAAATTCGGAACTGCACTTGCAAAAGCACTCGGCAGTATGGGTAAAAGTGTTATACTTATTGATAGAGATAAAAAAGTGCTTGAACCTTTGGATTCATACGTTGAAAAAATATATTGCTGTGATGCTAAAAATGTTGAAGTTTTAAATAGTCTGGGTGTTGCAGATTGTGATGCAGTTATAGTTGCGGCAGCTTCAAACGTGGAAGACAGTGCAATGATTACGATGGCATTAAAGGAACTTGGAGTTAAAGAGATAATTTCTAAAGCGAAGAGTGCGACACACGCAAAACTTTTAAAACAGATAGGTGCCGACAAAGTGGTTTTTCCCGAAGAAGATATGGGAATAAGAATGGCAAAACTTCTTTCAATGAACAAAGTTCACGATTATATAGAACTTTCGGGAAATGCTGCGGTGGTAGAAATAAAATGCCCTGAAAAGTGGGCAGGCAAGTCGCTTGCTGAACTTAATGTAAGAGTAAAGTATAACGTGAACGTTATTGCAATAATTAACGGTGATAATGCGCAGGTCAACGTTGATCCAAAGCAGCCGCTTGATAAAGATTGTATACTTGCAATAGTCGGAGATGACGAACATATAGAAAAAATTATCGGTTAAAGGTTGTGTGATATGTTAATCACTAGTCTTGAAAATTCAAGGGTAAAATTTGCTTCTTCACTTAAGAACGTGTCTGGCAGAAAAAAGCAGAATGCTTTTTTACTTGAAGGAAAAAAACTCATAGAAGAAGCATTGAAATGCGGATATAAGATGAAGGACTGTTTTGTTCTTGAAAGTAAAAGCACGGAATATATGTCATACATTCAAAATGGGGCGCATACGGTTGATGAACGGGTGTTTGGCAAGATTACTGAAACGGATAATCCACAGGGCATAGTGGCGGTTTTTGAGGTTCTGGAGATTAAAGCAGACAAATTTGATAAATTGGTGGTTCTTGAAAATATACAGGACCCCGGTAATTTTGGAACCGTTATAAGAACAGCCGAAGCAATGGGGGTTGACGCCGTATGTGTCGTCGGAAGTGCACCTGACAGATATTCGGGCAAGGTTATGCGTTCGGCAATGGGCGCTGCACTTCGTATGCCCGTAATCAAGTTCAAAAATACAGATGATGCGTTTGGATTTTTTGATAGTGAAAGAATATCAGTATATGCCGCTGTTCTTGATGATGCGGCACAACCGGTAAACACAGTGGATTTTGACGTTAAATCTGCTGTTGCCGTAGGTAATGAGGGAAACGGACTCAGCAGAGAATTCGTTGCAAAATGTAAAAAAACCGTTTACATTCCCATGAAAGGTGTTACTGAGTCGCTGAACGCTTCTGCGGCAGCTTCGGTTTTGATTTGGGAGATGTGTAAATGACAGAAAATACGTTACTGTATTTATGGCTTACGCTTAAATACAGACAAAATATGCCTTTCTTTGCAAAACTCATTGAGGATTGCGGTACGATATCCGACGTCTATGAAAGAGATGATTACAGTGAGTTTTCTTATCTGAGAGGTAATGACAAAAAACTTCTTTCCGATAAATCGCTCAGAACTGCCGAAAAAGTGCTTGAAGAGTGCAAAGGGCTGAGTATTGATATAATCAGTTATGAGGATGAAAATTATCCTTCCAAATTCAGACAACTTTATCAGCCGCCAATGGTTTTATACACGAAGGGTAAACTTCCTGATTTCGATAATAATATTGTCATATCGGTAGTGGGCACGAGAGAACCTGTTGATTCGTCACGACGTGTTACTGACGAGATAGTAAGAGGTCTTGCGGATAACGGATTTATCATTGTCAGTGGGCTTGCTTACGGTATTGATTCCGTAGCACATAAGGCGGCACTTATGTCTGATGGCATAACTACGGGATTTCTGGCAAGGGGACTTGATAAAATATATCCTGTACAGCATACCGAACTTGCGGATTTTGTAATGAGCAGTGGCGGAATAATCAGCGAATATCCTCCCGGTGTTTCTGCAAACAGAGAAAATTTTAATCCCAGAAACAGACTTATAAGCGGAATTGCAGACGGAGTTCTTGTGGTGCAGGCGGCAGAACATACAGGTACGTCACTTACCGTTTCGCATGCTATATCCCAGAATAAAGATATGTTTGTAGTTCCCGGTGACGTCTATTTGTTTACACTGTCAAATAATCTTATCAAGAACGGGGCAAAACCTGTAACCTGTGCTCTTGATATAATTGAGGAATACTTGGGTATATACCCTGATAAAATGATAAAACAGGTAAGGCAAATGGAAAAGCCGATAATAGAAAAAACAAAAAAGCCTTTGAAACGTGAGAACGTTGTTAAGGCAAGCGATTTTGTTATGACTGAAAATGAAAAAAGCGTCTATACTGCAATTGAGAAAGACACAGAAATTTCATTTGAAAACCTTGTCAAAAAACTCGGGTATCCTGCACATATTCTTATGAGTGCGTTGTCGTTACTCGAGATGAAGGGTTACATAATAAAAACTAACGGGAATTACCGTGTAAAATAATTTGTTAAAGAGGAAGTTACCTAATGTCGAATCTTTTGATTGTTGAGTCACCGGCGAAAGCCAAGACTATAAAAAAATATCTCGGATCCAATTTCAAAGTTGTCGCATCTATGGGACATATAAGAGACCTGCCTAAAAGTAAACTGGGTATTGATATTGAAAATGATTTCAAGCCTCAGTACATCTCAATAAGAGGTAAGTCTTCACTTATAAGTGACCTTAAAAAAGAAGCGAAATCTGCAAAAAAGATATATCTCGCAACTGACCCTGACCGAGAGGGTGAGGCTATTTCGTGGCATCTTGCGAACCTGCTTGGAATAGATCTTGATGAAGAGGTCAGAGTTACGTTTAATGAAATTACGAAAAGTGCCGTTGTTGCAGGTGTGGCAAATCCGAGAAAGATAAATATGAATCTCGTGAATGCACAGCAGGCGAGACGTGTTCTTGACAGACTTGTGGGTTACGGTATCAGCCCTATTTTATGGCGTAAGATAAGAAAAGGTCTTTCGGCAGGAAGAGTGCAGTCTGTAGCTACAAAGCTCATTGTTGACAGGGAAAATGAAATAAATGCGTTTGTACCTCAGGAATACTGGCATATCGAAGCACTTGTTGATAAATCGGGAAGTGAATTTACAGCAAGATATCACGGTTCAAACGGCAAGAAGGAAACCGTTAAAAAGGGTGAGCGTGCAGCAGAAATAACGGATGCTGTTAAGAATGCTCTGTGGAAAGTCGAAAAAGTGAAAAATGAGAAAAAGTCTAAAAATCCGGCACCTCCTTTCACGACTTCAACGTTGCAGCAGGATGCATCGAGACTTCTTAATATGTCATCAAAACGTACTATGCAGATTGCACAGCAGCTCTACGAAGGTATAGATATTCCCGGTGCGGGACTTACAGGTCTTATCACGTATATGAGAACGGACTCTTTGCGTCTTTCCGAAGATGCCATAAAAGAGGCGAGAGAATATATTGTTCAGAAGTATGGAAACGACTATCTTCCCAAGAGTTCAAGGCATTACAAGACCAAAAACGGCGCCCAGGATGCACATGAAGCGATAAGACCTACATCTACCAAATACAGCCCTGAAAACGTAAGAAAAAATTTAAATCACGACCAGTTCAGACTGTATAAACTTATATGGGACAGATATATTGCCTGCCAGATGGCATCGGAAGTATTTGATACAATCAGCGTTGATATAACTGCAGACGGCAAATATCTTTTCAAAGCTAACGGAAAGAGAATAATATTCAAAGGTTATGCTGCGGTTTACGAAAGAGCCGACAAGCCTGAAGAAGAACACGTAACCGATTTACCTGCACTTGCTGACAACGACAGTCTTGTATTGAAAAAGGTCTCAAATGAGCAGAAATTTACGCCTCCGCCTTCAAGATATACCGAAGCATCACTTATTAAAACACTCGAAGAAAACGGAATAGGCAGACCGAGCACTTATGCTCCTACAATCTCAACTATTTTGCAGAGAGAGTACGTTGTTAAAGACGGTAAACTCTTTAAACCTACACAACTTGGTACTATTACCACTGAATATATGTGTGATAAATTTGCCAATATCGTGGACACGGAATTTACAGCAAATATGGAACTTGCACTTGACAAGATCGAAGAGGGCAGTGAGGATTGGATTAAAGTTGTAAGAGGCTTTAATGATGATCTTGAAGTGTCCAAAAAGAAGATAGAGGAAGATAAAGAATCGGGCAGAATTAAAATCCCTGATGAAGAAAGTGACGTCGTATGTGAACTTTGCGGTGCAAATATGGTTGTAAAAACAGGCCGTTTCGGAAAGTTCCTTGCGTGTCCCAATTATCCTGAATGTAAAAACACGAAAGCAATAACGTATCCTACGGGTGCAAAATGTCCTAAGTGTGGTAGCGAAATACTTCTTAAGTTCTCGAAAAACGGAAACAAATATTACGGATGCAGTAACGCACCTCAATGCGATTTTATGACGTGGCATGAACCTACGGATAAATTCTGTGAATCCTGCGGAAGCGTATTGCTGAAAAAAATGGGATTTAAGGGTAAATTTACACTTATTTGCTCGAATGATTCCTGTACAGGAGGCAAAAATGACTGATACGGTTAAAGTTATCGGTGCAGGTCTTGCGGGATGTGAGGCGGCATACCAACTCTCTAAACGGGGAATGAAGGTAAAACTGTATGATATGAAACCTTCTAAATTTACATCTGCACACAGTTATGAAGGTTTTGCTGAACTTGTATGTTCTAATAGTTTACGTGCAGGTAATATCGAAAATGCAGTAGGTCTGCTCAAAGAGGAAATGAGAAGGCTTGATTCTCTAATAATGAAGGCTGCCGATGCAACAAAAGTTGAGGCAGGCGGTGCACTTGCTGTAGACAGAAAGGCATTTTCTGATTACGTTACACAGACAATAAAAAATGATCCTAATATAGAATTTATTTCTGGAGAAATATCTTCGTTAAATCCCGAAGAACTGACTGTTGTTGCAACGGGACCGCTTACTTCGGGCGGACTTTTTGACAGAATATCCGAACTGCTCGGTCAGGAGAATATGCATTTTTTTGATGCGGCAGCACCCATAGTGTCTTTTGACAGCATTGATACGGATATTACATATTTTGCATCGCGTTACGGTAAAGGTACGCCTGATTATATCAACTGTCCTATGGACAGAGAACAGTATATCGCATTCTATAATGCACTCATTTCTGCGGAAACTGCAGAACTTCACGGTTTTGAAAAAAGCAAGGTTTTTGAAGGATGTATGCCTATTGAAGTTATGGCAAAACGCGGTGAGGATACCATGAGATACGGTCCGCTAAAACCTGTCGGTCTTCGTGACCCGAAAACGGGTAAAGATCCCTATGCTGTCGTTCAGCTCAGGAAAGATAACCGTGAGGGTACACTGTACAATATAGTGGGATTTCAGACGCATCTTAAATTCGGTGAACAAAAAAGGGTATTTTCAATGATACCCGGTCTTGAAAATGCAGAGTTTCTCAGATACGGTGTAATGCACAGAAATACGTATATCAATTCTCCCGGCAAACTCAATGAGTTTTACCAGTCAATGACGTATCCTGACTTGTTTTTTGCAGGACAGATGACGGGTGTTGAAGGCTATATCGAATCGGCTTCATCGGGTCTTGTTTGCGGTATAAATGCTTACAGATATGCCATGGGTAAGGAAATGCTTGATTTTACTGATGAAACAGCAATAGGTGCATTACCGCACTATATAAGCGGTGGTTCTGTCGGCGATTTTCAACCTATGAACGTAAATTTCGGTATAATGAAGTCGCCGGATTTTAAATTCAAGGGCAAAAAAGATAAAAATACAAAACTTGCGGAAAGGGCACTTTCAAAGCTTGATGAGGTTCTGTCCGCGACGGAGGAAACAATATGAAAATCATTGTAGATGCATTTGGAGGGGATAATGCTCCCGTTGAAATAATTAAAGGGGCAATTTCGGCATCTGAAAAGTATAATCTTGACATATTATTTACGGGTGACGAACAGAAAATTAAAGATGTAATAAGCGAGTATTCGTTAAACGATAAAAGAGTGGAAATTGTAAATACTACGGAACTCATTACGATGCATGATGAGCCTGTAAAAGCGGTAAGAAGCAAAAAGGATTCGTCGCTTGTTGTGGGTGCAAAACTTCTTAAAGAGGGTAGAGGTGATGCTTATGTTTCTGCAGGAAGTACGGGTGCCCTTCTCACTGCCGCAACGCTTGTAGTCGGAAGAATAAATGGTATAAAAAGACCTGCTCTTGCAACGGTAATACCTACGGCTAAAGGTGCATCTCTTTTGCTTGACTGTGGTGCAAACGTTGACTGCAAACCTGAGTATTTACAGCAGTTTGCGGTTATGGGAAGTGTGTATGCTGCACCTATGCTGGGTATTACAAACCCTACTGTAGGACTTCTCAATAACGGTACGGAAGATTCAAAGGGAACAGACGTACATAAGCATGCAAATGAACTTCTTAAAACCACAGAGCACATAAACTATATAGGCAATATTGAAGGTAAAGAATACGTTATGGGTGGCTGTGACGTTCTTGTTGCCGACGGATTCAGCGGTAATATCTTCTTGAAGACAATGGAAGGCACCGCAAAGATGATAATGAAAGAAATAAAAGGGATTTTTCTTTCGTCATTAAAAAATAAACTTGCAGCACTTGTAGTTAAAGGAAGCGTCAATGACCTCAAAAAGAAAATGGACGCTTCTGAATACGGCGGAGCGCCTTTACTTGGCATTTGTAAGCCTGTAATAAAGGCTCACGGTAACTCCGACGCCAAGGGATTTGAAAGTGCTGTAAGACAGGCGATGAATTTTGTCAATGCGGGAATTGTGGAGACTATTGAAAAAAGTATGCCCAAAACTGAAATTGACTCTTGACATAATGCCTCAATACAGATATTATTCTTTTAGTAAATACAAAGAGACGAGGTGACGTAAATGGTACTGGAAAAGCTTATTTCTATGGCCGCTGAAAGATTCGGCATGGAAAAGATGGACCTTTCTGCAAATACAACATTTGAAGAATTGAATATCGACTCACTTGATATGGTTGAACTTCTTATGGGCATCGAAGATGAATTTGATATCACTGTAGATGACGAGGATGTTGAAAAATTCACTACACTCGGTGATGTTGCTGAATATATTTCCAATAAAAACTGACAACAGAGACCGCTTTAAGCGGTCTTGTTTTTTAATGAGGTGAAAAAATGGCGTCTTTTGAAGAGAGACTTGGATATGAATTCAATAATAAAGCACTTCTTGATATGGCTTTATCACATTCTTCGTACGTGAATGAGTGTAAGAAAAGCGGTGTGCAGAGTAACGAACGTCTTGAGTTTCTCGGTGATTCGGTTCTTTCACTTATCACCGCTGAATATCTTTACAAACAATACGTGCAGTATCCTGAAGGTGTACTTACGAAGACGAGGGCGTCTGTCGTTTGCGAAAAGTCGCTTGCTGTCTTTGCAAGGGAAATAGACTTAGGTACCAGCATTAAATGTGGAAAAGGTGAACTTGGTCAACACGGTAATTTCCGTGATTCGATTTTGTCGGATGCCTACGAGGCGGTTATGGCTGCAGTATATCTTGACGGTGGCTTTGAAGCGGTAAAAAAAGTATACCAAGCAAGAATAATCAAAGCGGTTGATGAGGCAATAGTACATTGTTCAAACGATGACTATAAGACAAGACTTCAGGAAATAGTACAGAAAAACAGATCTGTGACACTTGCTTACGAAATTATAGGAGAAAGCGGACCTGATCACGATAAAAGGTTTGAAGCACGGGTACTCCTTGATTCGAATCCTATAGCAAGAGGTGTAGGACACAGTAAAAAAGATGCAGAACAGCATGCTGCAAAAGCTGCACTTACACTTATGGGTGAAAGCAATGTCTGAGAAGAGTTTTAAAAGTATAGCTCTTTTTATACCTCATCTCGGTTGTCCGCATAAATGCACGTTCTGTAATCAGAACGCAATAGCGGCATCTTCAAAAATGCCTACGGCGGAAGAAATTGAAAATGCTGTGGAAGAAGCATTGGCGTCACGCCCGTCACATGAACTTGAAATTGCATTTTTCGGGGGCAGTTTCACCTGCATAGGTGAAAAACTTATGAGAAGTTATCTTGATTGTGCTCAGAAACTTGTTGACAGATACGGTCTTCACGGCATTCGTTTTTCAACGAGACCCGACGGTATTGACGATAATATAATGGGTGTTATTTCTCAGTATTCCGTTACGGCAATAGAGCTCGGGGCACAGTCGATGGATGATACCGTTCTTGATAAATGTGAACGAGGACACAAGGCGGAAGTTACCTGCAAATCTGCCCGTCTTATTAAAGATAAGGGCATAGAACTCGTTTTGCAGATGATGACGGGTTTACCCGGATCAACACCTGAAAAGGATATAAAAAGTGCCGAAATGATAGCATCACTGAATCCTGATGCGGTCAGGATATATCCCGCCATAGTTTTTGACAATACGAGGATGAACGATGCTTATCAAAAAGGTGAATACATACCTCAGACGCTTGATGAGGCAATAAGTCTTTGTAAACGCTTATATCTTTTCTTTGCGAGCAAAGGTATATCTGTAATTAAACTCGGACTCAATGCTGAAAAGGATTTTGACGGCACTATGGTTGCGGGACCTTATCATCCTGCATTCAGGGAACTTGTTGAGGGTGAAATATTCTTTGAAAGAATTGTAAATATGCTCAAAGAGCGTGGCGGAAAGGGTACTGTTTGTTATTCGAAATCTGATACGTCTCGTGTTATCGGTCACAAAAAGTCAAACAAATTAAAACTGGCAGAACTGTTCGGGACAGATAACGTTATGTTTGAGTGTGATGAAAATCTTGCTGTCGGTCAGATTTTAATAAAATAATATATATAATTTAATAAATACTATTTACAATGTGATTGCATAGGTGGTAAAATATTATCATCTATGCAACTTTTTTTGAGGTGAAATATGTATTTACGCAGCCTTATAATTGAGGGTTTTAAATCTTTCCCGGACAGGACCGTAATTAACTTTACAAGTGGCATAACTGCTATCGTCGGTCCTAACGGAAGCGGAAAAAGCAATATTGTTGATGCTATCAGGTGGGTTCTCGGTGAGCAGAGTTCTAAGACCTTGCGTGGCAGCAAGATGGAAGACGTTATTTTTAACGGTACGTCGGCGAGAAAACCTACGGGTTTTGCTGAGGTTACTCTTATAATGGATAATGCCGATAAGGCACTTGACGTTGATTTTACCGAAGTAAGCGTTACAAGAAGGCTTTACAGAAGTGGTGAAAGTGAGTATGCAGTAAACGGTAAGCCTTCGCGACTCCGTGATATTGTTGAACTCTTTATGAATACGGGTGTCGGAAAAGACGGTTATTCCGTAATAGGACAGGGGAAGATTGCCGACGTTCTTTCGTCAAAGAGCGAAGACAGAAGACAGATATTTGAAGAGGCTGCAGGTATATCGAAATACAGATACAGAAAAATTGAAACCGAAAGAAAACTTGCGGCTACAAATGATAATCTTCTCAGAATTAACGACATTCTTGCTGAACTTACTGACAGAATAGGTCCTCTTGAAAAGCAGAGCGAGAAGGCAAAGAAGTATCTTGCTTTCCGTGATGAAAGAAAGCAGTTGCAGATAAACGTATGGCTTGACAGCATTGATAAGACCAATGAAGTCAAAAACGATATAGATGCTAAACTCAATATATCCAAGACAGATCTTGAAATGGTTAACAAGACGTTTGAGTCGGATGAGAATGAGATAGATGCACTTACTGAACTTGCATCAACTAAAAATGCTGAAATTGACTTGTTAAACAGAGAAATACGCGAAATTGAGGAACTTGCTTCACAGTTGACGAGTCAGAGGGCGGTTACGGTTAACGATATCGAACATGCAAAAGAACTCATTTCGAGAATTGAAGAACAGGTAAGTGAAGGTCGTGGACGCTACAACAAATTTGACGAAGATATTGCACTGAAGAATGCTGAAAAGAAAGAGCTTGCTGCGCGTCTTGAATTTGTAAACGGTGAACTTGCCGAGTTTATCAGGAAAAATGAAGAACAGATAAAAACACAAAGTGGTGTTAATGACAGTATTGATTCGCTTCGTGCACGAATGACAGTCAAGACGGGTGAACTTACTGACGCTAAAATTCTGCTTGCCTCACTTTCTGCAAAAACTGACGTATCAGGGAAAACGGATGAAATTGATACGTCTGTCGAAAAGAAGAATGAAGAATTAAAAGTAATTATCAGTGATATGAAGGATGCTGACGATGAATTTGAAAGAGCGTCGGATGCACTTTCTTCAAACAGAAACATTATAGAGGGCTACAACAGAAAACTTCAGGCAAAGGAAGAACAGAAGAATGAAGTTGAAAGACAACTTGCAACTGTGAAATCCTCGATAATTGAGAAAACGCACAAGAAGAATCTTCTTTCACAGATGGAAGAACAACTTGACGGTTTTGCCAACAGTGTAAGGACTGTTATGCAGGAAGCGTCGAGAGGAATACTTAAGAATATTGTCGGTCCGATAAGCAGTCTTATCAAAATCGAGGATAAGTATGCACTTGCAGTTGAAACTGCGCTTGGCGGTAATATTCAGAATATCGTTGTAGAAAACGAAAACGATGCCAAAGCGGCAATAATGCTTCTTAAAAACGAAAAGAAGGGTAGAGCGACCTTTTTACCGCTCACGTCTGTAAAACACACTCCGTTTGATGCAAAAGACGCTAAGAATGCTGAAGGATACGTAGGAATTGCAAGTCAGCTCGTTACTTTTGATAAAAGATACGAGGCAATATTTGGAAATCTTCTCGGAAGAACGGTTGTTGTTGAAACAATAGACAACGCCATTGATCTTGCAAAGAAGACGGGATACCGTTTCAGGATAGTCACACTTGACGGTCAGCAGGTTAACGCAGGCGGTTCATTTACAGGCGGTTCACAGATAAAGGGTGCAGGTGTACTCTCAAGGAAGAATGAAATAAAAGAACTTGAAAAAGAACTTGCAACACTTGAAAAAAGAGCAGAAGAACTTGAAAATAAACTTGAGGCAGTAAGCAGTGAATGTTCTGAAATAGTTGCAGTTATGGATGGCACTCAGGCAGAACTTGATACTGCAAAAGAAAAAATGCTTCGTGCCGAAGGCGTACTTAATCAGTATAAAGCACTCATTAATGCACTTAATGCATCTATTGACGAACTTTCAGATGAAAAAGACAGGCTTTACAGAGAAAGCTCCGGTGCAAAACTGCGCATTAAGGAACTTGAAAAGCAGATAGCAGATAATGAGGCGGAACTTTCTGATATGGAAAAAGAGTACGCCAAACTTGCTGACGGACAGAGTGAGACTACTAAGTTTAGAGAAAAACTCGCCTCAGACATATCCGAAAAGAAATATCTCGTAGCTTCTCTTGAAAAGGATATTGAACTTGCCGATATTGCAATAGCACAGATAAAACAATCTAAGATTGATTATGAAGCCGAACTTTCTTCACACGGCGACGAGATAAAGGCTGTCGAGGCTAATATTGCCGAATATGAGGCAAAACTTGTTGAACTTGATGCAATAAGTGAATCGTATAAGAATGATGTCAACGAGAAACATTCACTCATAAAGGCAGCTGAAAGTTCACGTAATGATGCTGAAAAGAAGGTTGTTGAACTTCGCAGAAATTCAAAAGACCTTATAATGAAAAAAGAAAATCTCATTAAAGAGGTTGAACGTTTAGAGGCAAGGAAAATCTCCGTCGATACGGAGTATGACAATATTATCTCAAGTCTCTGGGAAGAATATGAACTTACACTTAATGAGGCGTATGAAATACGTACTGAGTGTGAGGATGTCAAGGCGGCAACAAAACGTATAGCAGAGCTTAAACAAAAAATGCGTGCGCTTGGCGACGTGAACCTTGGCGCTATTGATGAATACGTACAGGTTAAAGAGAGATATGACTTCTTAAGTAAGCAGGTTGAGGATCTTGAAAAGTCGAAAGACGAACTTCAGAATCTTATCGGTGAACTTACTGCTGAGATGAAAAAGATATTCTCAGAACAGTTTAAGGTTATAAATGAGAATTTCAGTAAGGTATTTACCGAACTTTTTGGCGGAGGTAGTGCAAAGCTTGAACTTACTGATCCGAGTGATATTCTCGGCTCGGGTATTGAGATTATTGTCAGCCCTCCGGGAAAGATAATCAAGAACTTGTCTGCACTCTCAGGCGGTGAGCAGGCATTTACAGCCGTTTCGCTTTATTTTGCGATAATGGCGGTACGACCTGCACCGTTCTGTATACTCGACGAAATTGATGCACCGCTCGATGACGTTAACGTTGCAAGACTTGCAAACTATCTTGTGAGCCTTTCTAAGACGAGTCAGTTTATAACGATTACCCATAAACGTGGTACGATGGAAAAGGCTGACATTCTTTACGGTGTTACAATGCAGGAAAGCGGTGTTACAAAACTGCTTACCATCAACGTTTCGGAAGTTGAAAAGAAGTTTGCAAAGATAATCAGTTAGGAGAATTCAAATTTGGGATTTTTTGAAAAAATAAAACAAGGACTGAAAAAAACCAAAGACGGTATATTCGGTCAGATAGACGGTCTTCTCAAGAGTTTTGTCAAGATAGACGAAGAACTTCTTGAGGAACTTGAAGAGATACTTATTCTTGCTGACGTGGGACTTGAAACGACAGACAAGATAATGGACGGTCTCAGAGAAAGAATACGTGACGGAAGATTGAAAGAGCCGTCTGAGGTTAAAGAAGCTCTCAAGGATATTACTTGCGATATAATGGATGAAGACGTCGAACCGATGACTCTCGAGACCAAGCCTTCGGTAATTCTCGTTGTCGGTGTAAACGGTGTCGGTAAGACGACAACAATTGCGAAACTTGCGCATATGTACAAGGAGAGCGGGAAAAAAGTTATTCTTGCGGCGGCTGACACTTTCAGGGCTGCTGCGGCCGATCAGCTTGAAATATGGGCAAACCGTGCAGATGTAGACATTGTAAGACAGCATGAGGGTGCAGATCCCGCTTCAGTTATATTTGATACGATAGCAGCAGGTAAAAGCAGGGGGGCAGATATTATTATCTGTGACACTGGCGGCAGACTCCAAAATAAGAAGAATCTTATGGATGAACTTGCTAAGATAAACCGTGTTATCGACAGAGAACTTGAGGGTTGTGACAAACAAGTGCTTCTTGTTTGCGATGCGACTACGGGACAGAACGGTCTTATTCAGGCTATTGAGTTCCAGAAAGCAACACAGATAAACGGTGTAGTCCTTACAAAACTTGATGGTACGGCAAAAGGCGGTATAATAGTCGCTATCAAAAATGAACTTCACGTGCCTGTCAGATTTATAGGTGTGGGCGAAAAGATGGATGATTTGCAGAAATTTGACAGCAGAGATTTTGTAAATGCACTTTTTGAATAGGATGAGATGATGAGAACAGATAACAGAAAAAATGATGAAAAAAGGCCACTTAAAATAACTGCAGGATATACTAAATATGCTGCAGGAAGCGTTCTTATTGAAACTGGTGATACAAAAGTGTTGTGTACGGCAAGTATTGATGAAAGCGTACCTCCGTTTCTCAAGGGTAAGAATTGTGGATGGGTAACTGCTGAATATTCAATGCTTCCTTCGGCGACTGCCCAGAGGAATAAGAGAGATATATCAAAACTCAAGCAGGCGGCAAGAAGCGTTGAAATACAGCGCCTTATAGGCAGAAGTTTGCGTAGCGTTGTCGATATGGAAGCACTTGGTGAACGTTGCATAACAGTTGACTGCGACGTTCTTCAGGCAGACGGCGGTACAAGAACGGCTTCTATTACAGGCGGTTTCATTGCAATGGCTCTTGCAATGAAAAAATTGTATGAAGAAAAGAAAATAAAATATTTTCCGATAAAGAGATATCTTGCGGCAATCAGCGTGGGGATAGTGGATGACGAACCTATGCTTGATCTCTGCTACACAGAGGACAGTAGTGCAGATGTCGATATGAACGTGATTATGGATTCAAACGGCGGTTTTGCAGAAATTCAGGGAACGGGTGAAGGAAGAACGTTTACGGCTGATGAACTTACGATTTTGCTTGATCTTGCCAAAAAAGGTAATGACGAACTTATTGCTGCCGAGAGAGAAGTTATAGGCAATATTCAAGAATTACCTCATTTTGAAAAAATAACGAAGATACTTATTGCATCAGGTAATAAGGGTAAGATAAGAGAACTTCGTGATCTGCTTGCTCCGCTGAATATTGAAGTTGTTTCTCCTAAGGATATCGGACTTGATATTGACGTTGAAGAAACGGGAACGACCTTTGAAGAGAATTCAATGATAAAAGCAGAAGGTTACATGAAAGCAAGCGGACTTGCGGCGGTTGCCGATGATTCAGGTCTTTGTGTAGATGCACTTGACGGCGGACCCGGTGTGTATTCTGCGAGATACTGCGGTGATAATGCAACGGATGCTGACAGAGTGGCGTACCTTCTCAAAAATATGATAGATGCATCAGACCGAAAAGCTCATTTTGCTTCAGCAATATCATTCTGTGCACCTGACGGAAGAAAATTTACTGTCAGTGGCAGGTGTGACGGTGAGATTACACGTTCACCTCAGGGTAATAACGGTTTCGGATACGACCCTGTTTTCTTCAGTCCCGAACTTGGTGTTACTTTTGGTGAGGCTGATGAAGAAGCGAAGAATTCAGTGAGTCACAGAGCAAAAGCAATGGAAAAATTCATAAAAACGATAAAAAAATACGTAAAGGACTAAATTATGTTAAACAGTAAACAGCGTGCAAAACTTCGCAGTATGGCAAATAATTATGAGACTCTTTTTCAGGTAGGAAAAGCGGGTCTTACAGATAACGTTTATACGCAGATTGATGAGGCTCTTGAAGCGAGAGAACTTATAAAAATCAGAGTTCTTGAAACTGCTATGGTATCAGCTAAAGAAGCGGCTGTGGAAATAGCAAATCACTGCAATTGTGATATTGTCGGTGCCATAGGCTCAAAGGTTATTTTGTACAGACCGTCAAAGACGAACAGAAGGATTGAACTGTAAATGGCAAAAATCGGCGTGTACGGCGGGGCTTTCAATCCGCCACATAAAGGACATCATTTGCTTGCTAAGCAGGCAGTGTCAAAATTATCGCTTGATAAGCTCATAATAATCCCGTCACTGATATCACCGCATAAAGAAACGGATACGGTTACGCCTGCACAGGACAGGCTTGAAATGTGCCGTATTGCCTTTTCCGATATACCAAATGCTGAAGTTTCGGATATGGAACTAAAAAGGGGTGGAGTCAGTTATACGTCGGATACACTTAAAATCCTTAAAGGTCAGTATCCTGATGATGAACTGATGTTTTTGATGGGTGACGATATGTTTCTCTCTTTTGACACGTGGCATGAGCCTGAGGTGATTTCAGCACTTGCGACACTCACCGTGTTTTTACGTGACAGAGGCAAGGGAAATGAAGTTCTTGAAAAAGCGATAGATTTAAAACTCAAATATAATGCAAAAACCGCATTTGTAAAAAATATTGTTTATGAAGCCGCATCAAGCGAAATAAGAGCGGATTTTGAAGATATGAGTTCTCGTATTCAACATAACGTAGCGCGGTATATTGTTGAGCATGGGTTGTATAATAATCCTTATACGCCTTTGATGAAAGATATTAAGGCTTATATTGAAAACAATATTTCTGAATACAGAAAAAAACACATATATTCAACGGTTGAAGAAGCCGCTAAACTGGCTGTACGATACAATGCGGATGTCAATAAAGCAATACTTGCGGCATTGTTGCACGATACCACTAAAGAACTTGATGACAAATCTCATCTTGAACTGATTGAAAAATATAATGCAAAGGTATATGACAACGAGAAAGAAGTATCAAAGTTGTTACACCAGATAACCGGGGCAATATATGCAGCAGAAAAGTTTGGTGTTACCGATTGTGACGTTATCAATGCAGTAAGATATCACACAACAGGCAGGGCAGGAATGTCACTACTTGAAAAAATCATCTTTGTTGCTGATTTTATTGAGCCTACAAGAGACTATCAAGGTGTGGAAAACATAAGAAAGTATGCTTATGATGACATTGATACAACTTGCCGTATTGCTTTGGATTTTACAATCAGAACTCTTGAAAACGAAGGCGAAACGGTTAACAGACAGACGATTGAGGCATATAAATATTATGCCGACGGGAGTATGTTGTAATGAAAAATAAAAAGAAAAAAATATATATAGGAATTGGAATAGTTGTATTTATACTGCTTGCGGTATACGTTTCAATTTATTTGTTTTTCGGCTCACTTCTCAATGAGGATGAGAGTGTGTTTGGATGGAAAAACAGTGCTCTTGTTGATGAATTCGGAAATAACATAGTGCTTGAAACTAAGAATTTCAAAAAGAAGCCCGGGGCATACAACATCCTCCTTGGGTCAACTGACAAGGGTGGAACAAGGACGGACAGCATTATGCTTATCCACTACGACACGGTGGAAGACCAAATAGCATGTATGTCTATACCGAGAGATACCTATATTGCAACTGATCGCGGCAGTAAAAAAATCAATGCCGCTTATGCATACGGTAAGTCGGATGAGTTTGTGGCAAAGACCGAAGAAACTTTCGGAATAGACGTTGACTATTACGTTATAGTTGACGTTGACACCTTCAGAAACGTTGTTGATGCAATGGGTGGTGTTGAGGTTGACGTTCAATTTGATATGAATTACGAAGATCCTGCACAGAATCTGAGTATTCATATTAAAAAAGGCAAACAGACGCTTATGGGTAAGGATGCCGAAGGTTTCGTAAGATACAGAAAAGGTTATGCGGCTGCGGATATTGCGAGAATAGATGCTCAGCAGATATTCTTAGCATCTGCGGTTAATAAACTTAAAGATAACCCGATGCTGATACCGAAGGTTATAATGACTGCTTTTGACGGAATTAAAACCAATATTAAACAGAATAACGCCTTAAAGATAGTTACGTCGGCTCTTGATATGGATTTTTCGGAAATAAGGATGTTTACTTTACCCGGAACGTCTGCTTCGAGAAACGGTGCATCCTATTATTCTCTCTATAAAGACGAGACTTTAAGGATAATAAACGAATATTTCAACACGTACAAAAAAGACATAAAACCAAGCCAGTGTGCTATGATAGAACTAAAGGCACCGCCTGAAGGATACGTCTATGAAGACGGAAAAAGTCTTTCTGAGGTAGCTGACAGCACACCGCCGAAAAAGACCAGCGGTTTTTCTTCAAACAAGAAGGAAGAGGTTGCTCAAGATATACCGGAGGAAGATGTTCCTCGGGAGGAACAACCCATTGAAGATATTGCTGATATACCGCAGGAGGAAGTTGTAACCCCGGAAACAGAAGATGTGGTTACAGATACCGAAAAGACAGGAACTGAAGAAATAACAGAAGTACCGGATGTATCAACAGAAGGTGAAGATGATATACCGCAGACAGAAGTTCCAACAGAAGAAATAGTAATAGATACGGAGGCACAAAGTGGACAAACAGGCATATGAATTAACTGAAAAAATAGTAAAGATAATTGATTCTAAAAAAGGCAGTGATATTACTGCGCTTGACGTAAGCGAAGTTACACCGATGACAGATTGTTTCGTTCTGTGCAGCGGAAACAGCAGTACGCAGGTTAATGCTATTGCGGATGCCATAGATGAAAAACTGTCCGAAGGCGGTGTTGAACCGCATCATATTGAGGGTCAGAGAAGCGGAACGTGGATATTGCTTGATTACGGCAGTGTTATTGTTCACGTTATGTTTCGTGACACGAGAGAGTATTACAATATCGAGCGTTTGTGGCGTGATGCCGTAACGGTTGATATTTCTAAAATAATCGAAGCAGAAGGGGAAGACCATAAATGAGATACGATTTTAAAGAAATCGAAAAGAAATGGCAGGATGTCTGGGAAAAAGAGCAGACGTTTGTTGCAAGTGAAAATACAGACAAGCCTAAGTTTTACGGCCTCGTAGAATTTCCGTATCCGAGTGGTGCGGGAATGCACGTAGGTCACATAAAGGCATATTCGGGTCTTGAAGTTATATCAAGAAAAAGAAGAATGCAGGGTTATAACGTTCTTTTCCCGCTCGGATTTGATGCATACGGACTTCCTACGGAAAACTATGCAATAAAGACGGGAATACATCCGAGAAAAGTTACGGATACAAATATTGAACGTTTTACGTCACAGCTTAAGAGAGTAGGTTTTTCATTCGACTGGACGAAAACGATAGATACCACACAGGAAGATTACTATAAGTGGACTCAATGGATATTCAGAAAAATGCTTGACCACGGTCTTGTGTTCAGGGATAAGGCTCTTGTAAACTATTGTCCGAGTTGTAAGGTCGTTCTCTCTAATGAGGACTCTCAGGGCGGTAAATGTGATATTTGTCACAGCGATATTGTTCAGAAATCAAAGGACGTATGGTATCTGCGTATTACCGAATATGCGGATAAACTTCTTGAAGGTCTTGAAGACGTTGATTATCTTGGAAATATCAAGATGCAGCAGGTCAACTGGATTGGTAAGTCAACAGGCGCATTTGTCAATTTCGGCATAAAAGATACGGATGAAAAACTGCGTATTTATACCACTCGTCCCGATACACTTTTCGGTGTAACGTTTATGGTAATTGCACCTGAACATCCGATAATAGACAAGTATGCTTCTAAAATTGCAAATATGGACGCTGTTACTGCGTACCGTGATGAATGCAGTAAGAAGACTGAATTTGAAAGAACTCAGCTTGTAAAGGAAAAAACGGGTGTTAGACTTGAGGGCTTTACTGCAATAAATCCCGTAAGCGGAAAAGAGATACCGATTTACATATCAGATTATGTAATGATGGGTTACGGTACAGGTGCAATAATGGCTGTTCCTGCACACGATCAGCGTGACTGGGAATTTGCAACAAAGTTCGGTATAGATATAATCCCCGTTATCAAGGGTGGAGACGTTACTAAAGAAGCGTATGCCGAAGACGGTGAAATGATAAATTCCGATTTCTTAAACGGTCTTACGGATAAGGCTTCATCTATTGAAAAAATGCTTGAGTATCTCACTCAGAACGGTATTTGCGAAAAAGGTGTTCAGTTTAAAATGAAAGACTGGGCATTCAACCGTCAGAGATATTGGGGTGAGCCTATCCCGATAGTTCACTGTCCTCATTGCGGAATTGTAGGCGTACCTTATGAAGAACTGCCTTTAAGACTTCCTGAAGTTGAAAACTTTGAACCGGGTGAAGGTGGCGAAAGTCCGCTTGCTAAAATTGAGTCATACGTAAAGTGCAAGTGTCCCAAGTGCGGTGCCGATGCACAGAGAGAAACCGATACTATGCCTCAGTGGGCAGGTTCATCATGGTACTTCCTCAGGTACATTGATCCTAAAAACGATAAAGTTTTTGCTGATAAGGAAAAGATGAACTACTGGTTACCTGTTGACTGGTATAACGGCGGTATGGAGCACGTTACAAGACACCTTATTTACTCACGTTTCTGGCACAGATTCCTTTACGATATAGGCGAAGTTCCGACTAAGGAACCTTATGCAAAGAGAACGGCTCAGGGACTTATTCTCGGACCTGACGGTGAAAAGATGAGTAAGTCGAAGGGCAACGTTGTTGACCCCAACGACGTTGTAGATGAATTCGGTGCTGACGTACTGCGTACGTATATTCTCTTTATGGGTGACTACACATCTGCAGCACCGTGGAGTGAGAGCAGTGTTAAGGGTTGTAAGAGATTTCTTGACCGTGTGGCAGATTTGTATGATATCGCTTCGGGAAACGGTGTTACCCCCGAACTTGAAAGTGCATTCCATAAGACGATAAAGAAAGTGTCAAGCGACATTGAAGAAATGAAGTTCAATACAGCTATTGCAAGTATGATGACACTTATAAATACAATATACGACGTTAAAAAACTTACAAAAGATGAACTTAAGACTTTTGTTAAACTCCTTTGTCCTTTTGCACCGCATCTCTGTGAAGAAATGTGGCATATGCTTGGAGAAAAGGGACTTTGTTCACTTGCTGAATGGCCGTCATATGACGAGGCGAAATGTATTGACAGTGAAGCCGAGATTGCAGTACAGGTAAATGGTAAACTCAAAGGCAGACTTCTTATTCCTGCAGATTCAGAGCAGGATGCAGTTATCGAAATGATAAAAAACAATCCCGAACTTGCAGTTCATCTTGAAGGAAAGACGGTAATTAAAACGATATATGTCAAGAATAAATTAGCAAATATTGTTGTAAAATAATTATCTATTGACAATTCGTGTTGTTTAACTTATAATATATTATGTTTTAGAAATAATTATTACCCTGGCTTAGTGCGGAGGGAGGGAAATTTAAATGGCAGAAATCAGAGTAAAAGAGAATGAATCACTTGACAGTGCACTTCGTCGTTTCAAGAGACAGTGTGCAAAGTCCGGCGTGCTTTCAGAGCTCCGCAAGAGAGAACATTACGAGAAGCCAAGCGTTAAACGTAAGAAAAAATCCGAGGCTGCAAGAAAGCGTAAGTATAAGTAATTCACAAAACGGGTGTGTGACCTTGCGGTTACACACCTATTTTTGTTATTGGAGGTGCTTTTTTGAAAAAATTTAAACCGACATATTATTTTGATAATGTTTATATGACGGACAGCACTTTTTTTATAAGTGAAGGTATTAAAAACATTATCCTTGATATAGATAACACACTTATTTCCAATACGGTAGAAGTTGGTGATGAAAAACTCTACGGTTGGATTGATGAACTTATAAATGCAGGGATAAAACTCTGCATTGTGTCAAACGGTAAGGGTGCACGCGTAAAGAAATTTAATGAAAATATCGGACTTCCGACTGTGTTTGAAGCTCTCAAGCCTACTCAAAAAGGATATGTTGAGGCGCTGAAAATAATGGATGCGAAAAAAGAAGAAACAGTCGGCATCGGAGACCAGATATATACGGATATATGGGGGGCAAACAGGGCAGGAATAAAGTCTATGCTTGTCAGACCTATTGATAATCACGAACAGTTTGCGATTAAACTGAAAAGGATTCTTGAAGTACCGATAATACGTTCACTTAAAAAGAAAGGTGTTATAAAATGAGTGCATTTTTTGGTCCGGCAGGTAACAGTCAGCGTTTTTATGATGACGGTAATAAAAGCACGTGGCAGATGATGGCGTATCTTGAAAATATGGGCCTTAATGCCTATGAATATCAGTGTGGTCGTGGTGTTTCAACTTCTGATGAAACTGCAAAAAAAGTTGCCGAAGAGTGCGTGAAGCACAATATTAAAATTTCGGTACACGCCCCGTATTTCATATCTCTTTCAAGCGTTGAAGAGAGTAAAAGACAGGGAAGCATACGCTATATTTTGCAGAGTGCAGAACTTGTAAAAAAACTTGGCGGTGACCGCATTGTTGTACACAGCGGTTCATGCGGAAAACTTTCAAGAAAAGTAGCTCTCGGATATGCGAAAGAAACCGTAAAATCTGCAATAGAGGCGTTAAAGGCTGAGGGCCTCTCTGATGTTCATATGTGTCTTGAAACCATGGGAAAAGTAAATCAACTTGGTAATCTTGATGAAGTTATGGCGTTATGCGAACTTGATGACTGGCTTTTGCCGACGATTGATTTCGGTCATCTCAATGCAAGGGATAGGGGAAGTATAAAAACAAAAGAAGACTATGCCTTTATTCTTGATACGTTGGAAAACAGGCTCGGAAGTGACAGGGCAAAGGTTTTCCACGCCCATTTTTCCAAGATTGAATATACCGACGGCGGTGAAAAAAAGCATCTTACGTTTGAAGATGATGTATTTGGTCCTGATTTTATGCCTCTTGCAGAACTTATTGCTGAGAGAGACCTTTCACCGACTATAATTTGTGAGAGTGCAGGAACACAGACAGAGGATGCACTTGCAATGATGAATATGTATAAAAAGTGTTTGAGGTAAAATATGAAAAACATACTTGTTATAAACGGCCCCAATCTCAATATGCTCGGTGTAAGAGAGCCGGGGATATACGGGGACAGTTCGCTTGATGCTATTTGTAAAAAAATAGAAGAAAAAGCTAAAGAATCTGATATAAAATGCGAATTTTTTCAGTCGAACGTTGAAGGTGAGATAGTTTCGGCAATTCAAAATGCTTTCGGCAAAGCTGACGGTATTATTTTGAATGCAGGTGCCTATACTCATTACAGTATTGCGATAAGGGATTCCATAAGTGCAGTAAAAATACCCGTTATTGAAACGCATCTCTCTAACGTATTTCAGAGAGAGGATTTCAGGCACGTTTCAATGATAGGTCCCGTATGTTCAGGAAGCGTTTCGGGACTTGGTGAAAACAGTTATCTTGTGGCACTTGAAGCATTGAAACTACTTTTTAATAAATAACTCTTGAAATAATGCACCACATATTGTATTATATTTCTATAGATTAAACTAAACAAAGAAGGATGATATTATGATTACAGCAGGCGATTTTAGAAACGGTGCAACATTTGAACTTGACGGAAACGTTGTTCAGGTTGTCGAATTCCAGCACGTTAAGCCGGGTAAGGGCGCAGCTTTTGTAAGAACAAAGTACAAAAACGTTATTACAGGAAGCGTTGTTGAGCGCTCTTTCAACCCCACAGATAAGTTCCCTACAGCTTTCATTGAAAGAAAGGATATGGAATATCTCTACAATGACGGAGACCTCTATTACTTCATGGACGTAGAGACATATGAACAGGTTCCGATTAACAAGGAAGTTCTTTCAGACAACTTCAAGTTTGTTAAGGAAAATCTTGTATGTAAGGTTCTCTCATACAAGGGTAACGTTTTTGGTGTTGAACCTCCGTTCTTTATTGAACTTCAGGTTACTCATTCAGAACCCGGTGTTAAGGGTAACACAGCAACTAATTCATTAAAGCCTGCTACACTTGAAACAGGCGCTGAAATCCGTGTTCCCATGTTCATCAACGAGGGTGATATGATCCGTGTTGATACAAGAACAGGCGAATATATGGAAAGAGCATAAGTTTTAAAGGAGTTTAAAATGGAAATTACTGAAAAGGTTTCATATCTCAAAGGTCTTATTGACGGTCTCGGCGTTGACGAGGATTCTAAGGAAGGTAAAATATTTGCAGCGATAGTTGAAGTTCTCGATGAAGTTGCGGCTTCTTTTGAAGATGTTGTTGACAATATTGACGCTGTTGATGCACGTGTTGATGAGATTGATGAAGATCTCGGTTTACTGGAAGAAGAATTCTACGGTGACGATGAATGCGGTTGTGACTGCGATGATGACGATTGTGACTGTTGCGGTGATGATTGCGACGGTATTTACTACGAAGCAATTTGCCCCGGCTGCGGTGAAGAACTTGTTCTTCCCGAAGACGTAGAAAATGATGATGAGATCGTATGTCCTGAATGCGGTGAGCACTTCGAAATTGAACTTGATGATATTTGCGATTGCTGTGACTGCGAAGAATGTGACTGCGAAAACGAATAAACGTTTATAAATTAAAAGAGATGTTGATTTTTCAACGTCTCTTTTTTTTACCGGCAAATTAAAAAAGTTCCCAACAGAGTATGACAACCGCAAGGAGAACAGTAAAGAACTATTTTTGTATTAAAACGTTAGGTTATAAGCAAATTTTGATAATGTGATAAATAAGGATTATACTGTTAACGTAAATTATCAATTTAAAATAGGTGTTAATTAATCTCTTTAAGATGACTAAAGCATAGTAAGATTGTTGAATGGCGTTAAAAGGAGCAGGAAAATGAAAAAGACTGACATATATTTTTAAAGATCAAACAGCACCCGAATTGTGGGTGCATTTTTTATTCATAAACGGAAAGGACAGGCATATGATGTATTGAAGTTAAAAACACGGAGTGAAAAAATGATGACGCTTGAAAATATAGCGGTGTATTTACCGTACAGAATAGTAAAATTTCTACCTCTGAATATTGACTGTAATGAAATAAGATTATCAGCCGCATCACCCGTACAGGTGATGCGCGGGAGTGAGCTGTTTTATCTTAATAAACACGGTGATTTGAGCAAATGGATGACGGATTGTCCGGTTGTTACAGAGAATGAGACTGAATATACGTTTGAAAGGCTGAAATCTTCCACGAGATACGATCAAAGTGAAAATGTGGTAAACGGATTCATAATGCTTGATAACGGAATCAGAGTGGGAATAGCAGGACACAGAGTTATGGGGAAAGATAACCGTCCTAAAATAACGGAAGTCAGAACGCTGGTTTTCCGCTTTTTCGAAGCGCATAAGGATTGCTCTCAAGGTATTTACGAGGTCATAAAAAAAGAAGAACGGTTACCTTCCGTTTTAATAGTATCTAAGCCGTATATGGGCAAGACAACTATGTTAAGGGATTTAACGCAAAAATTATCTTTCGACAGATATAAATGCTGTGTTATTGACACAACTCTCGAACTTAGTATGTCGGGGATAAATCTTGGTGCGAATACCACCATACTTAAAGGATATGAGAAGCTTGACGGTGCTGTATGTGCTATTAAAAATCTGTCTCCCGACGTTCTTGTTTTTGATGAAGTAACGTCGGTACAGGACGTTGCTTCACTTGAGTATATTTCATCTATGGGAGTGCCTGTGATAGCAACTTGCCATTCTGATGACGAAAAACAGCTTTTATTACGTGAAGATATGAAAAAATGTATCTGTAAAGGAATATTTGATTACGTTGTTTTTCTGGGTGAAATGCCCGGGAAAATAGAAAGAATAGTATCAAGTGGTGAAATATGCTCAAATATATAGGCTGTCTTATAATAATTACGGCTATGGCTGTTATCGGTAAAATCATCAGTAACTCGGTCGGGAACAGAATTGAGGAACTGAAATATAATCTTGATAAACTCAAAAAGTGTGTATCGGATTACGAGGTCTTCGGGATGAATATAAACTGTACTCCCGAAAAATATAAATATCTTAACAGAGAGGATATAAAACTTTTTGATAGTGCTCATCAGATAAGGGATATTGATACACTTAATGAACTTATATCAAAAACGCAGGAGCACTACTCATCAGTTAAAGAAAAAAATCAGTGGCTTCAAAAAAACGGTGTTGCTCTGTGTATTCTTACAGGAATAGCAATAATAACACTTCTGTATTGAGGTAATTATGGAAATTCAAATAATTCTTAAACTCTTTGCACTCGCACTTCTCGTGATGGCAATAAATCTTATACTTTCAAAAAACGGTAAAGATGAATATTCGTCACTTGTAAATATGGCGGGAATCATTATGGGTCTGTTGATCGTGCTTGCTAAAGCAAAAGAACTTTACGACTATATTATTACAACGTTTACGATATGATTGTAAAGGTTTATATATGTGCATTTATAGCTATATGCGTTATTCTACTGTTAAGAACGTCTAAGAGTAAAATGACGTTTTCTGTATCAGCGGTATGCTCAATCTCTATACTGATAGCCGCTTTGTCGTTTTTTGAAAAGATCATTTCTACCCTTAAATACGTGGGAAGTGACGTGAAAGGTATAAATACTTTTTTGTATATACCGCTCATAATAGTTGCTTGCGAATATCTTTGCAGTATTTGCCAGGATATAGGTGAAAAATCGCTTGCTGAAGCAATATCTGTTTTCACTAAAACGGCAGTTATAGCAGCTTCATTGAAAATGCTGTCAAACGTTATTGACATAATTAAAGGTTTAACAGGATGAGAAAAATATTATGTGTGTTGTCGGTGGTTATTTTGATATTTTCGTTTGAAATATCAGTTACTGCGGTTGACTACAGTCGTATTTATGAAAGTGCGGATGAGGACGTAAAAGAATACGTTTCACAGGAAGAACTTGATGATGGTTTGCGACTTACAGAGCATCTCTCCCCGAGGAAAATATATGGTTTCATAAAGAAGGCTGTAAGAAACGTTTTTCCTTCGTTAAAACCACTTGTAGAGAGAACGTTATTTATCGTTTTGGGAAGTTCACTGGTGCTTCTCATAACAGATAAAAATTATATTCAGCTCTTTGATACTGTAACGTGCATTGTTTCTATATGTCTTTTGCATGGTAGCATATATCCTTTGTTGTCGGGAGTGTTCGTAAAACTTGCCTCACTCAACGGTTTTCTGTCGCTTACATATTCTTATATGGCTGCAGGACTTGCGGTAGGGGGAAAGAGTGTATCCGCCGGATTGATGCCGTCTACGATAGTGGGCATTCTGTCAATTATATCAAATTGTATATCCGTGATATTTTTTCCGCTTTTAAGTGGAATCGTAAGTCTTACTTATGCATCAGCAATAGAGAACGGCGTATTGAATAATTTGCTTGATATGCTGAAAAAACTATGCATAACTCTTATAGGCATTATCGGTATAGTTTTTTCCGGTGTTACCGCTTTGCAGAAGTATATAGCATCTGCAGGTGATTCCATAGGTATGTCTGCAGCAAAGTTTATAATTTCAGGAAGTATGCCTATTGTGGGCGGTGTTGTTAAAGATGCTTTCGGGACAATAGCCGCATCCTCTAAAATGATCGTATCTACAAGCGGTATTTTCGGCATCATTTCGGTTGTTATTATGCTGTTACCGTATCTGCTTACGTTGATTGCAACTCTACTGATATTGCGGATAGGGTTGGTTGTGTCTGAAGGTATCGGTCAGTCGTCGGTAAAAGCACTTTTAAAGGGATACACGGGTGTTTTTGAGATAATTACAGCACTTTACGTATGCGAAATGATGTATATAATAATGTCAATTTCGCTTCTTATATCGGTTGCGTGAGGATTTGTATGGGAAACTATTTTTATTCAATATGCGTGAGCGGTATCGTGTGTGGTATTGTTAAAAGGCTTACCGGTGAAAAATATCGTGAAATAATAAATTTTGTCTGTTGCTTAATTGTTATAACGGCGATTCTTCAGCCGTTTGTGAATACAAAGGGAATATCATTTGAATTTAATAAAATTGATTACCAAACGGAAGAAACGCTTTCTGTTATCTATTCTGATGAACTAAAAAGCAGGTTGAATACATTACTTTCAGAAAACGAATATAATGCAGAAGTTAAGAATATATATTGTGAGTGTAAGGACGGTGAAATCATGGTGCTTGGACTTGACTACAGCGGAGATTTATCGGCAGGGGTTTATTTGTCCGAAATTGTCGGTATACCGCAGGACAGGGTGTTGTACAGTGGATAAAAAATCGGGTGTATTTAAATTTGACGTAAAAAATCAGGACTATAAAAGAATACTAATACTTATCGTTGCTGTTGTTGCAGGTGTAGTGCTTATGCTCTTTGGCAGCAGCAACGGGGCGACGAAAGATATATATGACGAACGGGTATACGTAGAGGAAATTGAAAATAAACTTGAGAATGTATTGAAAAGTATAGACGGAGTTGGGGAATGCAGTGTTGCCGTTACGCTCGAAAATAGCGGTGAAGCGGTGTATGCAAGTGTTGGTTATTCATCATCTCCGACGCTTATTAAAACAAATCAGCCTAAAATCAGAGGTGTTGCCGTTGTGATTGACGGTGCAGACGATGTTTCGGTTCAAAATCAGGTGATTGCTACAATCAAGTCCCTGACAGACGTTTCGTCGTCAAGAATAAGTGTGAGTAAAAAAATATCATAGCGGAGGGTATTATGAAAATTTTAAAGAAAAAGCAGTTTGTTTTATTTGGTATGGTACTTGTAGTATGTATGTCGGTTTTTCTAAATAGACAATTGGGTGGTAATGACACAGCAGTAACAGACGTTGATATTTTAAGCGATGATATAGAATACGAGGCAGATAAAGTTCTCGGAGAAGCAAAACTTGTAAATGCTGAAATTGATGAAAATGCATATTTTGCATCTGCACGATTGACAAGAACAACTTCGAGAGACGAGGCTCTTGAAATACTCGACGAAATAATCAGCGATGAAAACAGTTCTCAGGATGATAAAAATTCTGCTAATGAGAAGAAGGAAAAAATAGCTCAGCAGACCGTAAACGAGGGAAACATTGAAAATATGATAACCGCTAAAGGCTTTGCGGGTGCACTGGCGGTATGCGATGAAGACAGCGTTACCGTAATGGTTCAGAGTGAAGGATTACTCGGAAAAGAAGTGGCACAGATCAGTGAAATAGTCACGAGAGAGACGGGTATCGGAGCAAAAAATATAACAGTAGTCGAAATCAATTGATTTTTATGCCTCTGTGGTGTATAATATAAAAAAAGCATGCGGAGGTTTGTTATGGATACAATAGGCAATCTTAAAATATCAGAAGAAGTAATAATGAAAATAGTCGGAAAATCAATCAACGAGATAAACGGCGTTTCGGCGGCTACAGGCAGTGAACTTATGGGGATTATAAAGAATAAAACTCCCTATAAAGGAATCAAGGTTGAAATTAAGGATAATACCGTTTCGATTGAAGCTTCGGTTGTTATTGACTACGGTGTAAAAATCGTTGATATTACTTCTCAGATACAGGAAAGTGTTGTTAAAAACGTGCAGGATATGTGCGGTATGTCTGTTTCTAAAGTTGATATTGTTGTTTCAGGCATAAATATTGACCAGAAAAAAGAAGAAGAATAATTTTTAAAGTGCGTTCAGTTTATGAACGCACTTTTATTTATATAAGTATTACTCATATTATTGCATAAATATTTGTATAGTGATATAATATTTTGAAACGAGGTGGATTATGAACAGACATACATCAAGAGAAAATGCATATCTTCTTATATTTGAATACGGTTACGGTAAATTTGACTCTCTCGACGAGATGCAGGCGCTTGCATTGGAAGAAAGAGGGTTAATGCTTGATGACTTTGGCAGAGATTTGCTTGAAGGCGTTGCGAATAATATTGAAGATATAGATTCAGTAATATCTGCAAACAGCAGTAACTGGTCGTCAGCAAGGATAAGTAAGGCTGCACTTGCGGCATTGAGAATGGCAGTATATGAATTAAAATATACTGATATATCATCTGCAGTTGCCATTAACGAAGCCGTTGAATTGACAAAGAAATACGATATGCCTGAGGCGGCGTCGTTTGTCAACGGAATACTTGGCGCGGTTGCAAAGTAATATGGAACAGGCTAATGCTGTTTCTGTATCGCAGCTTAACAGATACTTAAAACAGAAATTTGACTCGGATGCAAATTTATTTGGTATATGGATTAAGGGTGAAATATCAAATTTTATCAACCACATAAGAACGGGGCATCTATATATGTCTCTCAAGGATGATGGTGGCGTTATCAAAGCCATAATGTTTTCGGGTAAGGCGTCAAAACTTGCGTTTGTGCCTGAAGACGGTATGAAGGTTTTGTGTAAAGGTCGTGTCTCGGTATATGAGCAGGGCGGTTCTTACCAACTTTATATCGATGAAATGATTCCTGATGGGGTAGGCACTCTATATATAGCATACGAGCAGCTTAAAAAGAAACTTGAAGCTGAGGGACTGTTTGCTCCTGAACACAAGAAAAAATTACCCAAGATTCCTTATAGAGTCGGTGTAATTACTTCTCCTACCGGTGCGGCTGTAAGAGATATAATAAACGTTATAACAAGACGATTTCCTCTTGCTGAAATCGTGCTGTATCCTGCGCTTGTTCAGGGTGAAAATGCGGCGTCGTCACTTGTGGAAGCGGTAAAGTATTTTGATGCGACAAAGTCAGTCAACGTAATTATTATTGGCAGAGGCGGAGGTTCCATAGAAGATTTATGGGCATTCAACGATGAAACGCTTGCCCGTACCGTTTATGACTGCACAATTCCCGTTATATCAGCAGTCGGTCATGAAACGGATTTTACCATATGTGATTTTGTGAGCGATCTTCGTGCACCTACACCGTCTGCAGCGGCTGAACTCTGCGTGCCGGACAGTAATGAACTTATTGAAAAATTTTCAAATCTTAAAAATGCCGTTCTTGCTTATACGAGAAGGACGATAAGAGAAAAGAAAGTAAAACTTGATACACTGTCAGGGCATCGTATTTTAAATGACCCTGCCATACTTGTTGACGATAAGAAAACGTTGATTTTGAGTTTTACCGAAAAAATTGATACGTTAATAAATCATTCGGTAGAACGAAGAAAGAATGCGTTTCTGCAGACTGTATCAAAACTCGAGGCACTTAGTCCGCTTGGGGTATTATCAAGGGGTTATGCTTATGCAACTTCGGGTGAAAAGATAATACGTTCAGTTGATGACGTTGGATGCGGTGACAGAATTGACGTCATTTTTAAAAACGGCAAGGTAATTGCAACAGTTGATGAAATAGAAAAAAGGAATTAATTATGGAAAATAATATGAATTTCGAAAGCTCCGTTAAGCGTCTTGAAGAAATAGTAAGATTGCTTGAAAACGGTGATGCTCCGCTTGATGAGCTTATGAATTTATACGAAGAAGCAGTAAAACTTACTAAAGTCTGCAACAAACTCATAACGGAAGCGGAGAAAAAAATTAAAATTCTTGTAGATGACGGTGTAGGCGGTAAAGCGAAGCAGGATTTCACTGCGTCGGAGGAATAATGGATATTAAAGATAATTTGGCTTTGTATGCAAAATGCTGTGAAGAGAGAATAGAAAGTATTCTTTCAAGGGGTGTGCAAACAAAACAAAAAACAATATTTGAGGCGATGCTTTATTCCGTACGTAACGGCGGTAAAAGGATAAGGCCGGCTCTTTTGTTTATGTTTTACAGAATGTTTGACCCTGCATGGCAGAGGGCGGTTGATTTTGCTGCTGCCCTTGAAATGATACATACTTATTCGCTTATACATGATGATTTGCCCTGTATGGATGACGATGATATGAGAAGGGGAAAGCCTTCTAATCATAAGGTTTTTGGTGAAAATATTGCGGTACTTTCGGGTGATGCACTTCTGAATACAGCATTTGAAACCGTGCTTACGTCAAATTCTTTTCCGGCAGATAAAGTCAAAAAAGCGGCACTCGTGCTTGCTAACTGTTCGGGAACTTACGGTATGCTTGGAGGTCAGGTTGTTGACGTTACGCAAAAACTTGACGATGTAACTTCGCTTACTTCAATGTATGCTCTTAAAACAGGTGCTCTTCTGTCGTGTGCTTGCCGTATCGGTGTTATTTTAGGCGGAGGTACGGATGAGCAGGTAAATGCGGCAGATGCATTCGGCATTAATCTTGGAATAGCATTCCAGATAATAGATGATATTCTTGATGCTGTAGGCGATGAAAAGGTTTTGGGTAAAAAGACCGGCAGTGATGAGAAACTTGACAAGACAACGTTTGTTACACTTCTCGGACTTGAAGGTGCACGCACTGCGGCAAAAGAATATACGGATAAATGCATAACATATCTTTCTGAATTTTATAATACTGATGAGGTTAAATTACTTGCAGATTACTTGCTCTGCAGGGAGTATTGATTATGGAATATAATGTTCTTTCGGATATTTTAGACGGCAAATCAATAAAAGACGTCTCGCCTGAAAATGTTCCGTGTCTTTGTAAGGATATCAGAGATTTTCTTATGGAAAACGTTTCTAAGACGGGTGGGCATCTTGCTTCAAATCTCGGTGTTGTTGAGCTCACGGTTGCACTGCACAGAGTCTTTGATACGCCGACCGATAAAATAGTTTTTGATGTCGGTCACCAGAGTTACGTACATAAGATCCTTACGGGAAGAGCGAAGGATTTCTCGAAACTCAGGAAAAAAGACGGGTTGTCGGGTTTTCCGCGTCCCGATGAAAGTGTTCACGACGCCTTTTTGGCAGGACATAGCAGTACGTCTGTATCAGCCGCTCTTGGAATTGCAACGGCAAACAAACTGAAAAAAGATGATTCTTTTACAATTGCTGTTATCGGCGACGGTGCTATGACGGGAGGTCTTGCGTTTGAGGGTATCAATAACGCAGGCAGAAGTAAAACGAAACTTCTTATTGTTATAAATGACAACGGTCAGTCGATTTCTAAAAACGTGGGTGCTCTTTCAAAATATTTGTCGTCCTACACTTCGACCAGAAAATATTTCAATTTTAAAGATAACGTTACTAAGCATTTGAATTCTGTGCCACTTATAGGTAACGTCCTGTATAATACTGTAAGAAAGATTAAAAACGGTTTTAAAAACCTTCTTACAAAAGGACAGGGGAACTATTTTGAAAATATGGGCTTTCGGTATTTCGGGCCTATTGACGGACATGATGAAAACAAGATTGAAATGGTGTTTGAACGTGTTAAGGAACTTGAATATCCGTGTGTCGTACACTTGAAAACAATTAAAGGACACGGCTATGACAAGGCAGAGGACAACCCTACGCTTTATCACGGTGTATCGGGTTTTGATGCCGATTATGGTGTCAAGCTTAATACCAGCGAAACTTTTTCGAGCAACTTTGGAAAATATTTAACTGAATGTGCAAAGAGTGATGAAACCATTTGCGCAATAACCGCTGCTATGTGTGACGGTGTTGGATTCGACTGTTTTGAAAAGCACTTTCCTGAAAGATTTTTTGACGTAGGAATAGCTGAGGCGCATGCAGTTACTTTTGCTGCAGGACTTGCTATAAATGGCTATAAGCCTGTTTTTGCCTGCTATTCTTCGTTTTTGCAACGCAGTTTTGACCAGATACTGCACGACGTTGCACTTCAGAATTTGCCTGTAATACTTGCTGTTGACAGAGCGGGTTTTGTAGGCGATGACGGGGAGACGCATCAGGGACTCTTTGACGTGTCTATGCTTCTTGAGATACCGGGTGTTACAATGTATTCGCCTATTACGTACAAACAGCAGGAGTATGCAGTTTCGGAAGGTCTTAAAGCAGGCGGTCTAACGTGTGTCAGATATCCTAAGGGCAGTCAGAATGAAGATTATGCCGAGTTGCTTTCCTTTACTGAAGACTATAAAGCATTTGACTGTGAAGGTGCCGATATAATAGCAATAAGCTATGGCAGACAGGTTATCAATCTGTTTGAAGCTAAAAAACTTACTGATAAAAAAATAGGAATTATAGCACTTTATAAACTCACCGATATTGATTTTTCTGCAATAAAGTCCATTATTGGTCCGTGTGAAAAAACTATGTTTTTTGAAGAAGGAATGGAAAACGGTGGTGTTGCCCTTTCTTTTGCTAAACATATGAATTGCAGTGTCTATGCGGTAAACAGTTTTGTAAAGCAGGGAACTGTCGAAGAACAGTATCGTATGACAGGACTTGATGCACGTTCCGTTCTGGAGATATTTGATGGAAAATAAAATCAGAATTGATACGCTTTTAGTAGAAAAACAAATTTTAAAAAGCAGGTCAAAAGCGCAGTCTGCAATTGAAATGGGTCTTGTAAAAGTTAACGGTAAGACTGTTAAAAAAGTTTCTGAAAAATTTGATAATTCATGTGAAATTGAACTTCTTGCTCAGCCGTACAAGTATGTCAGCAGGGCAGGGGAAAAACTTGAAAAAGCCTTGCATAGCTTTGATATATCCGTTCTTGATAAGGTTTGTCTTGACGTAGGTGCATCAACGGGTGGTTTTACGCATTGTATGCTTGAACACGGTGCCAGCAAAGTGTATGCAGTCGATGTCGGAACGTCACAACTTGATTCTTTGCTTTTGGAAAATGATAGAGTCTGTTCTTTGGAGAATTGTGATATAAGAAACTTTAAACCGGAGACTTCTTTTGATTTTATTTCGGTTGACGTCAGTTTTATTTCATTAAAACATATTAAAGACGCAATATGCAGACTCTCGTCGGAAAAAACACAGATTGTCATGCTCATAAAGCCACAGTTTGAGTGCGGAGGAGTCGGCATATCAAAAAGCGGTGTGGTGAAGGACAAAAAAGTTCATTCCGCGATTATAAAAGATGTTATCCGTTGTTTTCAAGATGCAGGTTTTAATATCTGCGGGCTTGATTTTTCTCCGATAAGAGGCGGAGAGGGGAATATAGAATTTTTACTTTGCATAAGCAGAGACGGGAAGAATACTGTGCCCGATGTAAATGCAATTGTTGAAAATGCTCATAGATTGGGGTGAGATATATGAGAGTGCTTTTATACGTTAATCAGAAAAAAGACCCTTTTTTGCAACATTCTGCCAAAATTGCAAGGCACCTTAATAAAATGGGTGTGCAGGTTATTTTAAGCGGTGGAAAGCTCGAAGGTTTTTCCGAGTTTAACGGTAATGATAAGTGTGATTTTGTCATTTCGGTAGGCGGTGACGGAACTTTTTTGCAGGCATCAAAAATTGCATACGAGTATGATATTCCGATAGTTGGAGTAAATCTCGGCAGACTTGGGTTTATGCCGTCGCTTGAAATTAACGATCTTACAAAGCTTGAAAAAATTCTTAACGGTGATTTCAAGGTGGAGGAAAGAAACGTTCTCAACGTTGAAATTTGTTCAAACGAAAAGAATACTTTTTGCGGTATATGTCTAAACGACGCAATACTGAAAATGAATAATCCCCATACACTTGAGTTGAAACTTTTCTGTAACGGGCAATTTGTGAATAAGTATATGGCAGACGGAATTGTTCTGTCTACTCCTACGGGTTCTTCGGCATATTCTCTTTCCTGCGGTGGTCCTATAGTATCTCCTGCAGTTGAGTGCATCCTCGCTACTCCAATATGCGCACATTCGTTCTCGTCCCGACCTATTGTTTTCGAAGCGGGTGCAGAAATAACACTCTCACTGTGTGATGATACTGAATATGACGTTTATTTATCGCTTGACGGTGCCGGTGAATATAATATTTCTGTTGAAGACAATGTCAAGGTTGTCACGTCTGATAAAAAACTCAAGATACTTAGACTTGATGATATGTCATACTATGAATTGCTTAGTAAAAAACTTGATTTTTAGGTGAAGATATGAAGAATAATCGACATTATACTATATTAAAACTTATAAATGATACTCCTGTTGAAACGCAGGAGGAGTTGGCATATCTTCTATCGGAACACGGGTTTAAAGTAACGCAGGCAACCATATCAAGAGATATTAAAGAACTTAAACTCGTCAAAACGAGAAAAGGTGATAAGTACTGCTATGCCGTTGTGGATAGTGATAAACGAGAAATGGGTACAGGAAAGTACAAAAATATTCTTGCCGATGCCGTTTTGTCCGTAGAAGCTGCAATGAATATTGCGGTTATAAAGTGTCATACGGGTATGGCTAATGCGGCGTGTGTTGCCATAGACTACGTTATAACAAATACGGGTGTCGGTAATATTGCCGGTGATGATACTATATTTGTGGCTTTTAAAGACATAAAAAGTGCTGAAGCCTTTGTTGAAGAAGTAAAAGACTGTCTGTAAAATAATGTTGTGGAGAGCGTAAATGCTTACTGAATTACACATAGAAAATGTTGCGGTAATATCAAAATTAACCGTCACTTTTGAAAACGGTTTCTCGGTGCTCACAGGTGAGACGGGTGCGGGAAAGTCAATAATTATTGATGCGATAAATATGGTTCTCGGTGAACGAACGAGCAAAGAACTTATCCGTACCGGTGAAAACAATGCGTACGTTTCGGCTCTGTTCCGTGACGTTGATGAAACTGTGGTAGCTAAACTTAATGAACTTGGCTTTGACAGCAATACACGAAGTCTGATGATATCACGAGAACTCTCGCTTGACGGAAAGAGTGTTGCAAGAATTGACGGAAGACCGGTGACAGCCTCTCTTCTGAAAGAAATAGGAAAACTGCTTGTGAATATTCATGGACAGAATGATACACAGTTCTTGATGCTGCCCGAAAAACATTTTGAATTTGTTGATACGTTTGGCAAATGTGAGAGAGAACTTGATGAATATCGTGAGATATACAGAGAAATAAGTTCTGTACGAGAAGAAATAAAAAATCTATCACTTGATAAGGCGGAAAAAGAAAGAAAAACGGATTTATTGTCTTATCAGATAAATGAAATTGAAGCAGCTTCTCTTAAAATAGGGGAAGAAGCACTGCTGATAGAAAAGAAAAACGTTATAAGAAGCGGTGCTAAACTGCTTGAAGCACTCAATGGTGCATTCGGTTATATTGAAGGTTCCGATGACGACGGGGCGTTGACAGGCGTTTCACAGGCAATTAAACTGATGTCGCAGTACTGCGATTTATCACAGAAAATAAGTAAGATGTCGGAGGCATTGGAGGATGCAAAAGAAACAATTTCCGACGTACGTAACGAAATGGCAGATTATATCGGCACTATAGACTGTGACAAGAATGAACTTGCGGAAATTGAAGACAGACTTGATTTGATATACCGTCTCAAGCAGAAATACGGCGCGGATGAAGAACGAATTCTTGAATTTTGCTCTGATTGTAAAAAAGAATTGGAAAGAATTACATTTTCTTCTGAAAAAATAGAGCAACTTTCGAAAGAATATGATATACTTTTACTTAAATTGAAAGAGAAGGCTGATATTCTCTCGGAAAAGAGAAGAAAGGCTTGTGTAAAACTTGAAGAAGAGGTTGTAAAAGAACTTAGTTTTCTTAATATGTCGAACGTGAAATTCAGCGTTGTGACAGAACCGTGTAAGTTTAATATAAACGGTGGTGAAAAACTTGAGTTTTACATATCGGCAAATAAAGGTGAAACGCCTAAACCGTTGTCAAAAGTTGCATCGGGCGGTGAACTGTCACGTATAATGCTTGCTATAAAGAGCATATTTGCTGATGTTGATAAGGTAAAAACTTTGATATTCGATGAAATAGATACGGGCGTCTCGGGAAGCGCTGCAGATAAAATAGGTGTTAAAATGCATGAACTTTCAAAAAAAGTTCAGGTAATATGTATTACACATCTGCCTCAGATTGCATCAAAGGCGGACATTCACTATTTGATCTACAAAGATTCGGATGCTGACAAAACGTATACGCATTTGTCTAAACTGACAATAGATGAACGTGCAAAAGAAGTAGCACGTCTTATGAGCGGTTCGGATATAACAGAATCCGCACTTATAGCCGCAAAAGAAATGCTTATTAATGAAATGGAGAGATAAATTATGGGAATTTACGAAGAACTTCAGGAGCGAGGTCTGCTTGCTCAGGTAACACACGAAGATGAGGTAAGGGAACTGCTTAACAGCGGTAAATGTACGTTTTACATTGGTTTTGACCCCACTGCTGACAGCCTTCACGTAGGGCATTATATGCAGATGATGATTATGGCAAGAATGCAGCGTGCGGGAAATAAACCGATTGCTCTGATAGGTGGCGGTACAGCAATGATAGGCGATCCTTCAGGCAGAAGTGATATGGGTCAGATGATGACGATTGAAACTATCAATCATAACTGCGAATGCTTTAAAAAGCAGATGTCGAAGATTATTGAATTTGGCGAAAATAAGGCTATGATGGTAAATAATGCCGACTGGCTGAGAAATCTTAACTATATCGACTTTATCCGTGATAACGGAGTACATTATTCGGTTAACAGAATGTTGTCGGCAGAGTGCTTTAAACAGCGCCTTGAAAGAGGCCTTTCGTTCCTTGAATTTAACTATATGTTGATGCAGGGTTACGATTTCTATAAGCTTAATGAAGATTACGGCTGTAATCTTCAGCTCGGCGGTGACGATCAGTGGTCAAATATTCTTGGCGGTATTGAACTTATAAGAAAGAGAAGCCAGAAGAGTGCATACGGTATGACTTTTACACTTCTTACCAACAGTGAGGGCAAGAAGATGGGTAAAACGCAGAAGGGTGCAGTATGGCTTGATCCTGAAAAGACAAGTCCTTATGATTTCTACCAGTACTGGAGAAACGTTGACGATGCTGACGTTGTTCGTTTCTTGAAAATGCTTACTTTCCTCTCGGTTGCGGAAATTGATGAAAAGTACGGTTCACTTGAAGGAAGTCAGCTCAATGCAGCAAAAGAAGTGCTTGCTTACGAGATAACAAAGCAGGTACACGGCGTTGAAGAGGCTGATAAGGCACAGGAAGCGGCAAAGAAACTTTTCGGTGCAGGCGGTGTGTCCGAAAATATGCCTGAAAAGACAGTTTCCGCAGAACTTTTGGCTGAAGGTACTTGTGGTGTACTTGACATTGCTGTAGCATCCGGTGTTTGTCCGTCGAAGAGAGATGCAAGAACACTTGTTGAGCAGGGTGGCATCTTGATTGATGACGTTAAGATTACTGATGTTAAAGCAACGGTTGAAAAATCGGCGTTTGATAAGGGTTACATTGTGCTGAAGAAGGGTAAAAAGACGGTTGTGAAGATCGTCATAGAATAATATTATAAAAAAGAGACATCCGTTTACCGAATGTCTCTTTTTTGTATACTTAGTATAGTTATATGGATTTTACGAGGTGTAAGTATTTATTTAAAAAAATGTTGCAAATGTGTGTAATGTTCATTACAATAATATTGTATATGGATTTTATAAGAGGTGAGAAATATGAAAAGAATAATTGCTATAATACTTGCTTTGCTACTGATGATACCAACAGGTATTACTGCAATGGCAGTGGGCGGAACGATTACAAGCGTAAATCTGCCTGTCAGTGAAACGGATTTATGGTCAGGAGCAGAGATAACCACTCCTACGTTCTATTCGTCACTCGAATGTGTAGTCGGGGGCAAAGTGACCACGGTAGATGGGTTTACATGGAAATGTGACAATTATAGTTATGATACGGTTGGTTCATATGTATTTACTGCAGTTGCACCATCAGGATATACGTTTGGTTGCGATACTCCGACAATAACTGTCAATGTCAAATCAGGTGGCATCTATCATTGTGCAAGTTATTTTATGGCCCGTGATTATGTTGGTCAGCACATATCTTTCAGAAAAGCAAGCGATACTCTCGGTAAATTTTATGACCGTACAGGTTTCAACAATCTGGTGCCGACTTCGGAAGGTACGGGCCATGCGTTAAATCTTATAGCAGGTGTTGGATACAAAAAGACGATGACAGAACCTGCGACTGCTAACGTCTGGCTTGATAATGCGGGTATAAATTATTACTTTGCCGGAAGTTTCGGAACGAACTTCAAAGGTACAAGTACAGTTTACGTTAATGGCGGTACTATTGATACCGGCCTTTATGCAGGAAGCGTTAACGGTACTTTTGAAGGTACTACAAATATCTATCTTTCAGGCGCACCTGTGATAAAGACTCTTTCGTGCGGCGGTCATTATGAGGTCAATGCAAAAACCTCAGGTAACGGATCAACGGTAGGAAGTAACGTCGTAAGTTATGACGGAACGGTCAACATATATCTTGCTGATGATTTTACAGGTAAAATCACAAATATAGACACTGCTGATGCGGAACAGATTAATTTCTACATTTCTCCGGGTGCAAAGTTTGACCTGTCGAGATACCAGATAAGCAAAGAGAACGTTAATGTTTATATTGATGGTGTAAACTATGATGTTATCAGCGACGTTCAATATAAAGGTGCAGATTTTGTTGTAACTGATCTTGGAACAGCAGAAACAGACGTTATTAAAGATAGTATCACGGTTTATGCAAAGGAAAAGGCAACCGTGCTTTCTGATATTAAATGGGAATCTGCAGACTATTCTGCAACAAAAACTGGCGTTTACAAGTTTAAGCCTGTTTTGCCTGAAAAATATGTTCTTGCTGATGGCGTGGAGTTACCAACAGTAGACGTTCTTGTTGCAAATTCGGGTGAGGTAACTGTTGAATCGATTTCATATGTAAATGAGACCGTTATCCCTGAAGGTATATCACTTAATGAACTTGATATGCCTGATACTGTATCGGCGTCATTTACCTTAAATAACGACACTCATACATACGACATACCTGCTACTTTTACGACACAGAATTATTTACCGACAGCCGGCGTATACACGTTCGAATTGTCAGTTGATCAGGTATTTAATGTAACCACTTCTCCTTCAATGAAAGTTACAGTAAGCACAGATGCTAAGGTTAACAGATCGGGTGACGTCTATGAGATCAATTCAGCAGCGGTTAGATTTTCAGGGGAAGAAAGAAAGAACTATAAAATAACTGATATAGCAGGTATATACACATATTTTGATAACGTAGATCTGATAAATGCTGTGTATGTCAAGGGAAGCGGGGTTGAAGTTGCTGTAGACAGTGATGTTGTTCGTGTTGAAAATAAAATTGACTTAAACGAAACATCCGGTAAAGTAACTCTTGATATACCCGTTGCACTAGTAACAAGAGTAAGGTATGCTTCATCAATATCAGAATACGTATATATAAACGGTGTGCGTATGGATATGTACGATAGCATCACAGCATCTGTGAATACTTCTAAGAAATATTTATATGCGAATGGAGTGCCGTCCGTTATTGCCAAAGGTGCTGATGACGGTACATATCTATATCGTGCAAACGATATGTCACTTATGTACAGTGGTGACATTACGGGTTGGACACGTGTATATGGAGGAGGCAGTTCCGGGACAAGTCTTGCCTCTACCAATATAGCGTTTATGTCGGGATATCTGAACAATTTATATGCTGGTGGTGAAGGAACTGTAAAGGATGCGACTGTCGTTCTTGATGGCGGTTGCGTAGCATATCTACGTGGAGCAGGCATATCGGGCAGTAATACTTTACACACTACGGTGATTCTTGAAAGCGGTCAACATAAAGAGTACATTATGGGCGGAGGTGCGTCCGGAAGTACTACCGGTGACTCGTCGAAGAACTATGCAGATGATGAGTATTCGATTGAAATGCATGTATACGGTGGTGCATATACGAATATTTATCTTGGTGCATCGGGTACGGTTTATGGAAACATAAATCTGATTCAGCATGGTGGTAAACTCATGTATATCATAACAAGTGGTGCAGGTACTGTACACGGAAATATTGATGCTACTGTATATGGCGGTGTGTGGGAATATACGTATGAAACACAGAATATTACTGGAAAATCAACGTTAAGGTTATACAAAGGTCTTTTAAGACACAATCAGAGAGTATATCCTTTTATTGAGGGTGATAACGTTACTATCACTTATTTTGGAGGTGAAGAAAATTTTGAATTTGTTCGCTATACCCAAAACAGAGATTCAGTTATATCCTCTGACGGTGATGCAGGAAAACTTGTGATAAGATTTCTTGAAACAAGGTATCCCGGTGAGGATAAGTACAAATACAGATACTATGACAGTATAGGTGACTGTATGTACATAACCTTCCCGAATGGTCAGAATATGCTCGTAGATGCAGGTGAGGAAAATACTGCTCCGCTTGTAATTGAAACTCTTAAGGAGCTTGGCGTAACTAAATTAGATTATGTTCTTATTACTCATTCGCACAGTGACCACTATGGCGGACTTCCTAAAGTTGTGGCACAATTTCCTATTGATACGTTTATCATACAAGATCAGATTTCTGTATTGTCAGCAATCAATAATGCGGTAGAAAAATACGGTTCTACCATTCTGCGTGCAAACAGATATGACAGTATGACAATAGGTGACGTTGAAATCTATGCACTTAATCCGGCAGTTCCTATGCAGGACCATCTGAATACGGCTTCAATGGCGACTCTTCTTACATACGGTGACGCAAAAATTCTTCTTGCGGCTGACACGTATCTGGAATCGGAAACAGATTGGCTTGATGATGAAATTATTGCACCGAAGATAAAGGACTGTGATTTAATTAAACTTGGACATCACGGTTATCCCACATCAAGTGGCTATGAATTTATAAATCATGTAAATCCCGATAAAGTTGCTATCACAAGCCCGAGAGAATATGGCGGATATATTGATGCTACTATTTTCCAGTTGACTGATGGTAACGGGATTGACAGAAATGATATTTATGTTACCGGTAAGAATGGCCTTCTTAAATTTGCGTTTGACGGAACTGACTCAGGTATGACTGTTGATACTGAGTATACAAAAATACTTCCTTATTATGCTGACTATAGTGAAGTAGAGAGTATGTTAACAGAATATGATACTTATACAGATGTATTGAGTCAGGAAGATATTGAAAAATGGGAAGAGGCATGCTCTCTTGTTGAATATAATCTTCCTTATGAGGATCAGGATATCGTCGATGGAATGGCTGAACATCTTGGTCAGATATACAACCGAATTGCTAAAGAAAGAACTATTACAGCGACTAATCTTACAGGTTATGTTACCAATACGGTATTTCCTTATAATGACAATGCTAATTCATCTTATTGGTCTGAATATGTGACTCATATTGAATCTCCGATATTTTATGATGCGATACCTGTAACGATAGACGGTAAAGAGATTAAACTTCCTGTTACATGGGAATGTACATCAACCTATGACGGTAAAGCGGTAGGCACAACCTTTACTTTCAGGGCTGTGGCTGAGGGATATGTGTGGAATTGTGAAGTGCCGGAAATTAAGGTGAAGGTTGTTGATGCAGGCCTCACTGTGATTCCTTACAGAGTTTTTGGATTTTCTTCAACCGGTGATATTATACCGACAGTGGTCAAAAACGGTGACGGACTTAAGACGATTTTGTATGATGCAACGGGTTGCAATGTGATATACTCTGCACTTAACAGCAAAGACAAAGATTATCTTGACTTTAATTTCTTTGCCGGTATCAGTAATAGTGAAGGCACAGGAAAAAAGCCTGCAACTGGTGCAGTAGGGGATACAAAGATGCTTCTAGATGGTTCGGGTAATCTGACTCGAGTATTCGGTGGCAGCTTTGGTATTGCACATAAAGGTAATACGTACATATATGCAAACAATACGACTTTTGTTGAGAAAAATGAAAAAGTTGCGGGTATATATGGTGGAGGCTTTAGTAGTGATCTTGACGGAAACACATACATCTATGTAACGGGTACGTCGGAGATACCGAATATATTTGGTGGTGCTAATAGCGGTAATGTGACCGGAGATTCCCATATTGATATTTCGGGTAAAGCAATAATCGACAACGTATACGGTGGCAGCAACGGTAATGGCAAATCGCTTGGAGGAACTGCATATGTAAGTGTGTATGACCTCGAAGAAGGCTCGGTTATTAACAGAATTGCGAGGGGTAGTGCTTCAAATCTCGTTGTAAATCTTGACGCTTCAAGTGCATCACTTCTTTCTGTGGTTGAAAATGTTAATACCGATAGGAATACACAGGTTTATATTGATGGTGTACTGTATGTACCGTCTGCTGATTACTCTGTAGTGGAAACGGCAATTTCATCTATTCCTGATGATCTTTCGGTTTACACGGATGAGTCTGTTGCTGCATTGAATAATGCTAAAAATGCTGTTGACTATAATCTTACGGGTTATGATCAGGAGAAGATAAACGGATATGCAACAGCAATTGAAGAGGCGGTAGCAAACCTCAAAATTAAGTATGTAGTTGAAGTGCAGCTGGGAGAAGATTCTGACTATATAGCAGGTAAGAAACTCGTTCTTGTTTTTACTAATTTTGAAAACCAAACGTTCAAGTATGACGGGGTTCAAATGTATGATGTAAGCAGTGCAGGTTATAAATATAATGATGAAATATCTTACAGCTATGTATACGCAATCATAACGGAAGCAATTTATCTGGGCGAAGGTGAAAATGCACAACCGGGTGATTTAGAAGACTACGAAGAAAGAATAACACTTTCTGATGATGGTTATGCAATAGTAATCAACTATAATAATTATGACGTTACTGGTAATAATAAAGTGGATTGGAATGATGTTACAGCAGCATATAATGTGGTAACAGGAGATGTGTACTCTTATGCACGTGAAATGGCAGGATGCATAAAGGCTGATATAAACCACGACAAACACGCCACAGCATATGATATTAATCTTATTATTAAGGCACGCTAATAAGTAGTAGCAAGTAAATTATAAGAATAATCGATGTAGTTGAAAAAAACAGGCAATCATAAAGATTGCCTGTTTTTTATTGTTATATCATATCGTTCATCGAATAAAGACCGTTTTCTTTATTGAGAATAAATTTTGCTGCTGCAATAGCACCGTTTGCAAATACTGCTTTGGAAGTTGCAGTGTGAGTTAATTCAATAATTTCATCTGTTCCTGCAAAAATTACTTCGTGCTTACCGACGATATTTCCACCGCGTACTGCGTGAATACCTATTTCGTTTTTCGTGCGTTTTTCACGTTTGCTGTGTCTGTCGTAAACATAGTCTAAAGAATTATCAAGAGTGTTATTTATTGCATCAGCAAGCATAAGTGCCGTTCCGCTCGGTGCATCTATTTTCTGATTGTGATGGGATTCGACAATTTCGATATCAAAATTGTCACCCAAAACAGAAGCAGCTTTTTTGCAAAGTGCTGTAAGAAGATTTACACCAAGAGACATATTAGCCGTAAAGAATATCGGAACATGCTTTGAAGCTTTTTCGATACTTTTAATCTCTGCAGGTGACAGACCTGTTGTTGCAATAACAGCCGGAGTATGTGTATCAACTGCATATTTGAGAAGAGCGGGAAGGACTGACGGATTTGAAAAATCTATTATGACGTCACCGTCGTCTGCTTGTTTAAAACTTTGATATACGGGAAAGAGTGTGGTATTGTCAGAATAAAGATCTATACCGCATACGGTTTCGGCATTTTTGTCAGCTTCAATGAGGGAAGCAACTACTTTGCCCATTTTTCCCGAAGCACCGCTAATAATTACTTTCATTTTTAACTTCCTTAACTTGATTACTTAATGAGACCTTCTTTAAGAAGAGCTTCTTTTATCTTTGCTTTGCTGGCGTCTGTTACGTCGCAGAGCGGGAGTCTGGGGATACCAACGTCAAGTCCCATCATATTCATTGCTGCTTTTACGGGCATCGGATTAACTTCACAGAAGAGAGCATCACATAAGTGGATGAGTTTGAGCTGAAGGTCAGCGCTTTCCTTGTACTTGCCGTCAAAGAACAACTGACAGATATCGTGTGTTTCTTTAGGCATAACGTTTGAAAGAACGGAAATAACACCCTTAGCACCGAGCGCCATCATAGGAACAATCATATCATCGTTACCGGAATAGATGTCGAGGGAATCACCGCAAAGAGCAATAGTTTTTGCAATTGCGGAAATATCACCGTTTGCTTCTTTAACTGCCGTTACAGTAGGAATTTTAGCAAGTTCGACATACGTCTCGGGTTTGATACCAAAACCTGTTCTGCCGGGAACGTTGTATACGATGATAGGAAGGTCAACTTCTGAAGCAACTTTTTCATAATGCTTAACAATACCAACCTGCGTAGTCTTGTTATAATAAGGTGTTACCATTAAAAGTGCATCTGCACCTGCTGCTTTTGCTGATTTTGAAAGCTGCACTGCCGCTGCAGTATCGTTACTACCTGAACTTGCTACAACAGGAACTCTTCCTGCAACGTGGTCAATCGCAAATTTTACAACTTCTTCATGTTCTTCAAGGCTGAGAGCAGAGGATTCACCCGTTGTTCCGCATATAACGATTGCATCTGTTTCATTGGCTATCTGCCAATCAATAAGTTCTGCCAACTTATTATAGTTAACAGACATATCGGGGTTGAAAGGAGTGACTATAGCAACTCCGGCACCTGTAAAAATTGTCTTTTTCATACTGTCTACCTCCGATTAATCTCTATGGTTGATATAGTTCTCGGCACAGAGAAGTTCTGCAAGAAGAACTGCACCGCCTGCTGCACCGCGAAGTGTGTTGTGTGAAAGACCTACAAATTTGTAATCATACTGATTATCTTCACGAAGTCTGCCTGCTGAGATACCCATACCGTTTTCAAGATTTCTGTCGAGATTCGTCTGTGGGCGATTATCTTCTTCAAAATAAGTTATAAACTGTTTTGGGGCAGAGGGAAGTTCAAGTTCCTGGGGTCTGCCGGAAAATTCTTTCCAGATCTTTTTAATTTCGTCAACAGAGGGCTTGTTAGTGAATTTTACAAACACAGCAGCCATATGACCGTCGCTTACAGGTACGCGTATACACTGTGCGGTAATAACCGGAGCATCAGCATTTACTATTACGTCACCGTCAATTTTACCGAATACCTTTAAGGGCTCTTTTTCGCTTTTTTCATCTTCGCCACCAATGAAAGGTATTACGTTGTCTATCATTTCAGGCCATCTCTCAAACGTTTTACCTGCACCTGATATTGCCTGATAAGTACATACAGCTACTTTTTCAATGCCGAATTTACGTAATGGTGCAAGAAGGGGAGCATAACTCTGAATAGAACAGTTTGATTTTACTGCTATAAAGCCTCTCTTTGTTACAAGACGTTTTCTTTGTGAAGCAATAATCTCAATATGGTCGTTATTAACCTCAGGGATTACCATAGGTACGTCATCTGTCCATCTGTGAGCCGAATTGTTGGAAACAACGGGACATTCAAGTTTTGCATATGCTTCTTCAAGTGCTCTTATTTCGTCCTTAGGCATATCAACTGCACAGAATACAAAGTCAACTGAAGACGCGATCTTTTCCATATCTGCAGTAGCATCATATACTTGCATTGATTTAACTTTTTCGGGAAGTTCGGTCTTCATTACCCAACGACTACCTACAGCATCCTCATAACATTTTCCTGCGGAACGGCTGCTTGCAGCAAGAACCGAGATGTCAAACCACGGATGATCTGCAAGAAGTGTGATGAAACGCTGACCGACCATTCCGGTGCAACCTATAATACCTACTTTGTATTTTTCCATAAATTACTCCTTGATTCTGCCCTTAACTATTGAAATAAGGGCAACTTTTATATATAATTGTACTAACATTCTATTATATTATCACTATATTAAAGTTGTGTCAAATATTTTACGGGTTAATTAGATATGAAAAAACGGTTTATTTTACTTGCATTTTTATTTATTTTTACAATATTGTTTTCCGTGCCATCCGTTTTAGCATACGATGAGGTGGATTACTCATCAAAAAACACGGTTCGTGTAGGTCTTGCTTACGGTGATTCTGCACTCGTTGCGGCGAATGCATATTCACCGACGGGATATGATATCGGCTATTATGCAGAAGACGGCACTTTCGTAGCATTGGCTACACTTGAAAATACTTTTATAACCGCAGCAAAAGACAAAACGGTTTATGTGGACGGTAACGTCGTAAGTGAAACGGCAACTGACACGGCTCTCAGATTTGGTTCTTATCATCTTCAACTTGGTGATGTATTTACAACTTATGATGAAGCTAAAGTATATGCCCTTGAAGTAAAGGAAAAATTGCTTGCAGCAGGCTATGATATTGAAGTATTTCCTGCGGTATATGACGACTCGTACTACGTGCGTATTGAGCATTACAGCAAAAGTGAATATGCACAGGCAGACGTTGAAAAATTCAAAGCGGTAATTGATACGGAATATACACCTGTCGGTAATTCGTCGAGGGGAATTACTTTTATCGATATGAATTCACCGCACATTATCTGTGAATTTGAGTTTTCGGACAAATGGGTGGCTGCTTTACCGCATTTTGAAGAAGAAAAAAACGTATACATCAGAAACGGTTCTACAAATTATGCCGGCGGATTTGAATATAAAATTCTTTCGGGGGATAACATAACGTTTATTAATGTGGTATCTTTGAAAGATTATATTATGGGTGTTCTTCCGTACGAGATGTCGTCTTCGTATCCGCTTGAAGCGTTGAGGGCACAAGCTATATGTGCGAGATGCTATTATCTCGGAAGTTCAAATAAACATGCATCATACGGGTTTAATGTTTGTGCAACAACTAATTGTCAGGTATATAAAGGTATAGGCGGTGTTACGGATAAAATACGTGAGGCTGTTGAATCAACGGAAGGAATGATAGTTGTCTACGGAAACGAACTTGTGACTACTTATTTTTATTCATCAAACGGCGGTTCAAGTGAAGACAACTCAAATGTGTGGGGAGGTAAACAGTATCCCTACTACAAAGCTGTTCCGGATGATTTTGAAGAACTCACGGTGGCAAACTACGGTAAATGGTCATCTACCGTTTCGAGAAGCAATCTTGATTCTCTTGCTCAAAAATACGGTCTCTCCGATATGGCAAACATATACGTTTCGGAGTATACCGAAGCAGGAAACGTCTATGAGATAACCATGGTTGACAGTTCGGGTAAAACACATAAAATATCACAGTGTGACAAAGTGCGCACTGCTCTTTCGAAATACGTAAAAAGTGCACGGTTTAAAATATCTACGAGTGCCGTGATATACGTAAACGGAACGGCGATGAGTGATTCTGTTTACGATATGAACGTTATAGGCTCAGGCGGAAATATTTCAAAAGTTCAGGGGAATGACGTTCACGTAATTACATCGGCAGGCAAAGAGGTTATGCCTTCGGGAGATACCTTTACTTTTTCCGGTACAGGATGGGGGCATAATGTAGGAATGAGTCAACTTGGTGCCAAAGGCAGAGCGAATGCAGGTTGGACCGGTGAGGATATTGTGCAATACTATTTTACGGAAACTGAAGTTGTAGTAAATAATTCATTAAAAGGATAGAAAATGAAAGTTACAGATTTTAATTATGATCTGCCTGAAGAACTTATAGCGCAGACACCTATTAAGGACAGAGACAGGTCAAGATTACTTAAGTTAAACAAACAGACCGGTGAATATGAACACGGTACTTTTTGTGATATTCTCGACTATATGGATGAGGGCGACGTTCTGGTTCTCAATAATTCGAAGGTAATTCCGTCGAGAATATTTGGTGTCAAAGAAAATACGGGTGCCGTTGTAGAATTTATGCTTCTCTCGCAGAAAGAGGGCGATGTGTGGGAAAGCCTTGTTAAACCCGGTAAGAAGGCTCGCATTGGTGATAAATTTGTTTTTGGCGAAGGTAGGCTCAAGGGCGAGGTAGTCGATATAATTGAAGAAGGGATACGTCTTGTAAAATTTACCTATGACGGTGTTTTTCTTGAAATTCTTGATGAAATAGGCAATATGCCCCTTCCTCCGTATATACACGAAAAACTTGAGGATAAAGACCGTTATCAGACGGTTTATGCAGTTGATCCCGGAAGTGCCGCTGCACCTACGGCGGGACTTCATTTCACAAAAGAACTTCTTGAAAAAGTGGAGAAAAAAGGCGTAAAAATATGCTATGTGACGCTTCACGTGGGCCTTGGCACGTTCAGACCTGTAAAAGAAGAAAACGTTGAAGAACACCCTATGCACAGTGAATGGTATTCTGTGTCAAAAGACGTAGCAGATACCGTCAACGATGCAAAAATGAACGGTCACAAGGTTATATCTGTAGGAACCACTTCCTGCAGAACTCTTGAAGCTGCAACAGATGATAATGGGATACTTCGCAGCGGAAGTGCATCTACCAATATATTTATATATCCCGGATATAAGTTTAAGTCTGTTGACAGGCTTATAACCAATTTTCATCTTCCCGAAAGTACGCTTATAATGCTTGTTAGTGCACTTGCCGGAAGAGAGAATATTCTAAGGGCATATAACGAAGCTGTGAAAGAAAAATATAGATTTTTCAGTTTCGGCGATGCTATGATTCTTTATTGAGGTAATTATGTTTGAAATATTAAAAACCGAAGGAAGAGCAAGGCGTGGCAGATTTACAACGGTCCACGGGGTTATTGAAACGCCCGTGTTTATGAACGTGGGTACGTCAGCAGCTATTAAAGGCGGTATATCTGCTAATGACCTGAAACAACTAAAATGTCAGGTTGAACTGTCAAATACATACCATTTGCACGTCAGACCGGGGGATGAAGTTGTAAAGGCGCTTGGCGGTCTGCACAAAATGATGGACTGGGATAAGCCCATTCTTACAGATAGCGGTGGTTTTCAGGTTTATTCTCTTGCAAAAATTCGTAAACTTGACGAGCAGGGTGCAACTTTTTCATCCCATATTGATGGAAGAAAGATATTTATGGGTCCTGAAGAGAGTATGCGAATACAGTCAAATCTTGCGTCGACTATTGCGATGGCTTTTGATGAGTGTATTGAGAATCCTGCACCTTACGATTACGTTAAAAAATCAATTGCACGTACAACGCGTTGGCTTGAACGTTGCAAGAATGAAATGACTAAATTAAATGCAATGCCCGGCACTATAAATCCTAATCAGTTGCTTTTTGGCATAAATCAGGGCGGAACGTACAATGATCTTCGTGTTGAGCATATGAAGATGATTGAAGGTTTTGATCTTGACGGTTATGCAATAGGCGGTCTTGCTGTAGGTGAAGAAGCGGCAGTTATGTATGACGTAATCGAAGCACTTGACCCTGTTATGCCTTACAATAAACCAAGGTATCTTATGGGTGTTGGAACGCCTGTTAATATCCTTGAAGGTGTATACAGAGGGGTTGACTTTTTTGATTGCGTAATGCCGAGTCGAAACGCACGTCACGGACACTTATTTACGTCTAAAGGTATTATAAATCTAAATAATGCAAAATATATGACGGATACGTCTCCGATTGATGAGAATTGTGACTGTCCCGTATGCCGTAAGTACAGCAAGGGTTACGTCAGACATTTGCTCAAAGCGGGTGAGATGCTTGGTATGAGACTCGCGGTAATTCATAATCTGTATTTCTATAATAATTTAATGGAGCAAATCAGAATTGCTCTTGATGAAGGCAGATATGAGAAGTTCTACAGAGAACAGAGAGAAATTTTAGGTAAAAGAATATAAATAACTTTACTTTTTCGATTTAGTGTGTTAAAATTAACTTCGGGTGATGTATTATGTCAGAAAAGTTAAGAAATAAAGACAGAGACAGATTATACGAAGCAATATTAATGCTCGAATCAATAGAAGAATGTTATGAACTTTTTGATGACCTTTGCACGATTGCCGAAATTAAAGCTATGACACAGCGTTTTCAGGTAGCAACTATGCTTAAAAGCGGTATGGTGTATAGTGAAATTGTTGAACAGACGGGTGCTAGTACAGCTACTATCAGCAGGGTTAACAGATGCCTTGAATATGGTAAAGACGGTTATTCTAAAGCACTTGCAAGACTTGAGAAAAAAGGTAAATAATCAAAGGACGACTTGTTCGTCCTTTTTTATGAGGGAATATTATGGGAAATTTTATTAAGGCTGTTACAAAAGACGGGCTTGTCCGTGCTTATGCAATAGATTCAAAAGAAATAGTCAGTAAAGCAGTTGCATATCATAATACTACGCCGGTGTGTACTGCTGCACTTGGCAGGGTAATAACAGCAACCTCTCTTATGGGAAGTATGCTCAAATCGGAAAATGAGACGCTTACTCTTCAGTTTAAAGGTGACGGTCCTGCGGGAATGATAATTGCGGTTTCGAATTATCAGGGTAACGTAAGGGGATACGTTGAAAATCCGAATGTTGAGTTACCTCTTAATAATATAGGGAAACTTGACGTTGGAGGTGCTGTCGGTAGAAATGGCTATCTGGGCGTAGTTAAAGATTTGGGTATGAAAGAACCTTACGTGAGTCAGATACCGCTTGTGTCGGGCGAAATTGCAGAGGATATAAGTAGTTATTACGTTATGAGTGAGCAGACGCCTACGGTTTGTGCTCTTGGGGTTCTTGTTGATAAGGATTGGACTGTTAAATCTGCGGGCGGTTATATTGTTCAGCTTTTACCGGGCGCAACTGAAGAAATCATTGAGATTATTGAAGCACAGTTAAATGGCATATGGCCTGTAACCAAAATGCTTGATGAAGGATTTACCCTTACAGAGATCATCAGGGAAGTTCTGGGACCGCTTGAATTCGATGTTCTTGAAGAATCGAATAAAGAATATAAATGTACGTGTTCATTTGAGAGAATGGATAAGGCAATAAGGTCTTTGGGAAAGGAACAGCTGACTTCATTGATGAATGAAGGTAAGGATACGGAGATATGCTGTCAGTTCTGTGATAATAAGTATATATTCACTCCGAAAGACCTTGAAAAAATATTATCAGAAATTTTTTAAAAAGTTGAAAAAAAGTATTGACAATACCATTGTGATGTAGTATTATAATTAAGCGTCTTACGAAAGACACTTAACGGGAGCTTAGCTCAGCTGGGAGAGCATCTGCCTTACAAGCAGAGGGTCACAGGTTCGATCCCTGTAGCTCCCACCAATATGTGGCCCGGTAGTTCAGTTGGTTAGAACGCTAGCCTGTCACGCTAGAGGTCGTGGGTTCGAGCCCCATCCGGGTCGCCACATATTTTTTTAAAACTGCTTTCACAGGGCGTTTTCTTTATGCCTCTGTAGCTCAGTAGGTAGAGCAGGGGACTGAAAATCCCCGTGTCGGTGGTTCGATTCCGCCCGGAGGCACCATATATGCGGATTTAGCTCATCTGGTAGAGCGCAACCTTGCCAAGGTTGAGGTAGCGAGTTCGAGCCTCGTAATCCGCTCCAACTATGTATAGCAGGAGCAAAAAAATTCTCCTGCTATACTGTTTAAAAAAGTGAATACGGCGCTATAGCCAAGTGGTAAGGCACGAGTCTGCAAAACTCTGATTCCCCGGTTCAAATCCGGGTGGCGCCTCCAAAAAAAGAAAAGGACTTCAATAGAAGTCCTTTATTTTTTGCATCAGCATCTGATTGTAATGTAATATTATGTGTGGTATAATCAGCCCGACAAATAAGAATTTGTAGGTAAGTGAGATATGAAAAAAATTATTGTAATCGGGTGTCCTGGAAGTGGTAAGAGTACCTTTTCCAAGTCGTTACACAAAATCACAAAAATTCCATTGTATCATTTAGATATGTTGTTTTGGAATGAAGATAAAACAACCGTTGAAAAATCCGTTTTTCTTGATAGACTATCAAAAATAATCGAAAATAGTGAGTGGATAATTGATGGCAATTATGGTTGCACAATGGAATTAAGAATGCAAAAGTGTGATACAGTTATTTTTCTTGACTATCCATTAGATGTTTGTCTTGATGGTATTAAGGAGAGAAAAGGTAAACCAAGAAGTGATATGCCTTGGATAGAAAGCGCTGAGGATGATGCAGAATTTATTGAGTTTATAAAAGACTACAATTCACAAAGCAGACCAAAAGTAACAGAACTATTGAAAAGATATTCTCACAAAGATATTTATATATTTTCAAATCGAATCCAAGCAGAAGAATTTCTAAATAAAATATAACGACTAATTCCAATTTGTAGAACTGTTTTAATTTTAACAAAAACAAGTTCTAAATACTAATTAAGAAACATCTTTTGTCTGCCGATAAGAATATAATCGCTTCTATAAATTGGACACTATTATATTTTTGGTATTTTAAGAATCTGCCTTGGGTGAATCGTGTTTGATTGAAGTTAATACATTCACGGTGCCTTCAGGATTTTGAACGGTAAGAATTGAGTTAATAACAGTAGTTATAGTGTTGTACAAAAATAGTCGAATAGAGGTTTTGAGAATGTTAAAGAAATTATATAAAAACAGTAAGATTTTCTTTGCTTTAACGTGGATTATTGTATACTGCGTACTTGCATCTGTGGGTGATAATTTATCTGCACAAATCGGCATTTTAAAGTGTGTCACTTTGCCGATTTTGACGGGGCTTTCGATCGTATTGTTCGTCTTTTTGAAAAAGAATGGTTTGTTAAGAAACTACGGTCTTTGCAAACCTCAAATACCGGCATCGAATATGCTGTTTTACATTCCGTTGATACTACTTTTAACAACGAATTTATGGTATGGTATTACGTTGAATGTATCTCCTCTGGACACCTGCTTATATATTTTGTCTATGGTTCTCGTAGGTTTTCTTGAAGAAATGATATTCCGTGGCCTTTTATTTAATGCTATGGCAGAAAACGATGTCAAATCAGCTGTTGTTGTTTCGAGTGTAACTTTTGGAATCGGACATATTATAAATCTTATCAATGGTTCGGGAGCACAACTATTACCTAATATTCTTCAAGTTATATACGCAATAGCCGTAGGTTTTGCCTTTGTAATGATTTATATTAAATCAAAGAGTTTAATTCCTTGCATTGTAACTCATTCTCTTTTTAATGCATTGAGTGTTTTTTCAAATGAAGCGATTATCACTAATCAAAAAAGAATCATTTCGTGTGTATGGCTTTCGGTAATTGCGGGTACGTATGCATTATATTTGTTCCTCTCAATAAAGAATGAAAAGATAAACGAAAAATCCTGCGGTGCCGTGCTTTTTACAAGAGAGAATGATAGAATTAAGTATATAATCATTCAATCAAATGAAGGCATTTATGGCTTTCCAAAAGGACATATGGAAACAGGTGAGAGTGAGACGGAAACAGCGTTACGAGAAATTTCGGAAGAAACAGGTTTGTCGACAACTCTTCTTGATGGATTCAGGTTGGAAGTAAACTACACTTTTATACGAGACGGCAGAAAAATTACGAAAGACGTGATATATTTTCTTGCAGAGTATTGTAATCAGGTACCGACCGTTCAAGAATCGGAACTGAAAAATATTTATCTAATGGATTACAATGAAGCATTGAGTATGTTGCAGTTTGAGGAATCAAAAGAAATTCTGACAAAAGCGCATAAATATTTAATGAATTTATAAAAATAGAGCAATTTCAGGCTTCTGTGTTGAATTGTTTATATCGTTGTGATAATATACACTAAGCGTTAAATGAGATTTAAAAAGGGGAGATAATCGAATGAAATTAAGTTTTCAGCAGGTTAAAGAGATTACGACAGGTGCAACACGTGTTGAAGAAAATAATGGGTTAATCAGTTTTCACAGATTTACTGAGGAGCAGGAGAATCTTTATAAAGAAAGAACTGCTAAACTGTATGCAAAGGCGTTATCAACGTCGGGTGTAAAACTGTCATTTAAAACGGACAGCAAAACACTTTATTTAAAAGTTATGACCTCGCCCGGAGCGTCAAGAAAGTATTTTTCTGTTGACGTTTTGGTAAACGGTAAAGTTGTGGGAAGTCTTGATAATTTTTCAGATGCTGTATTAGCTGAAATATATCCGCAGACAGTTCTTCCGTTAGGTGAATTTGATAAGGAATTCGACCTTGGCGATGGAGAGAAGAGTGTATGCGTTATGTTGCCGTGGGCGGTTTGCACGCAACTCAAAGAAATGTCGCTTGATGACAGCTCATTCATTGAACCGATTAAGCCTGAAAAAAAGCTACTTGCGTTTGGCGATTCTATAACACACGGATACGATGCTCTTCGTACATATAATAAGTACATAACGAGAATTGCTGAAGCACTCGGAGCAGAAGAATTCAATAAAGCGATTGGTGGAGAAAGGTTTTTCCCGCCTCTTTCAGCTGCGAAGGAGTCGTTTGTTCCTGATTATATAACTGTAGCATACGGTACGAATGACTGGAATGTGTCCGATAAGGAAACTTTTGAAAGGGATTGTAAGGCTTTCTATACAAATATTGTTAATAATTATCCTGATTCAAAAATATTTGCTATCACTCCTATATGGAGAAAAGATGAAAATACAGAAAAAGCAGTTGGTGAGTTTTCTTACGTTGATGCATATATAAGAGAAGTTACAAAAGATTTTGCTAACGTTACTGTAATAACGGGCTATGATTTTGTACCACATGATGAGAAGTTGTATGCTGACTTCCGACTTCATCCGAATGATAAAGGTTTTGATCACTATTTCGATAGTTTATATGCTAAGTTAAAGTTATTTATCTGAGGATAATGATAATAATAAAAACCGCAGTGTAATTTACACTGCGGTTTTTTGATGTTGTTCAAATCAGAATATCGAGAAATTAACTATAATTCCTGCAAATACTATTGATACTACACTGATAAGTTTTATCAGAATGTTTACGGAAGGTCCTGCCGTATCCTTGAAAGGATCACCTACGGTGTCACCTACAACGGCTGCTTTATGTGCTTCTGAGGATTTTCCACCGTGATTTCCAGATTCTATGTACTTCTTTGCATTGTCCCAACTACCGCCTGAATTTGCCATCATTACAGCTAGTACGAATCCGCATACTAATGCTCCGGCAAGCATACCTACTACACCGTTGACACCAAGAACTAACCCTGTGATAACGGGAACGATTACAGCGAGAAGGGAAGGAATTATCATTTCTTTCAGTGAAGAACGTACACATATGTCAACGCAAGTTGAATAATCTGCTTCTTCCGTGCCATCCATAAGTCCGGTTATTTCTTTAAACTGTCTTCTGACCTCGAAAACGACTTTCTGTGCTGCACGGCCGACTGCCTGCATAGTGAATGCTGAAAACAGGAAGGGGAGCATTGAACCTATAAATAAGCCTATCAGAACGGGAGGATTTGTTATGCTGATATTCAATGTTGCACCGAGAGATTCCACCTTATCCGTATATGACACTATAAGTGCAAGTGCAGTAAGTGCTGCTGAGCCTATTGCAAAACCTTTACCCGTAGCGGCAGTTGTATTTCCAAGAGAGTCGAGAGCATCTGTTCTGCTACGAACTGTCTTTTCGAGACCTGCCATTTCTGCAATACCTCCTGCATTGTCTGCAACGGGTCCGTAAGCATCAGTGGCAAGAGTGATACCGAGTGTAGAAAGCATACCTACAGCAGATATTGCTACACCGTACAGTCCGAGCGAAGCATTTGAAGCACCACCTGATATGTAAAAACTAATGAGTACGGATATTGCAATTACAATTACCGGAACCGCGGTTGAAAGCATACCGAGTGCCATACCGTCGATAATGACAGTCGCACTTCCGGTTTTAGCAGAGGCTGAAAGTTTCTGTGTGGGTTTATAGTTGTCCGAGGTATAATACTCGGTAAAGAAACCTATAAGTACACCTGCCAGCAAGCCTGAAAGTACACTACCGAAAACTCCCGTGTTTTCGGGAATTAATGTATAAATAAGAATTGCAGATGCAATAGCTGATATCACAGCACTGATATAAGTTCCTCTTCGGAGAGAACCAAGAAGATTTTTTTGAGATGCCCCTTCTTTAGTTCTGACAAAAAACGTACCTACGATTGAAGCTATAATACCAATTCCTGCTATCAGGAGAGGAAGTATAACACCTTTGAAATTCAAACCTGCAGCTATAGCAAGAGCACCACAAGATAGAATAGAACCTACATATGACTCGTAAAGGTCGGCACCCATTCCGGCAACGTCACCAACATTATCGCCGACGTTGTCTGCAATGCAGGCAGGGTTTCTCGGGTCATCTTCGGGAATTCCTGCTTCAACTTTACCTACAAGATCAGCACCGACGTCTGCTGCTTTGGTAAAAATACCACCACCGACTCTTGCAAAAAGTGCCATTGTGCTCGCGCCCATACCAAACGTCAGCATAGAACTCATCATCGAGTCGATAGGAAGTTTAAATATGAACTTAAGAATTATAAACCACAGACTTATGTCAAGAAGTCCAAGTCCAACTACGGTAAGCCCCATAACTGAACCGGATGCAAATGCAATCCTAAGACCTTTGTTAAGACTGTCTCTGGCACCGTTAGCAGTTCTCGTATTTGCATACGTTGCTATTTTCATACCGATAAAACCGGAAAGAGCGGAAAAGAAACCTCCTGTTATAAATGAAAAGGGGACAAATTTTGATATCAATCTGCCATTTGAAGCAAACGCAAGGGTAAATAAAAGTACAAACATAACAGCAAAAAATATACCTACTGTTTTGTACTGTCGAAGCAAATATGCCATTGCCCCTTGTCTTATTTTGTTGCCTATACTTTTCATTTGCTCGGTACCTTCATCCTTCTTCTTAACCGAGAAAAAGAGAAAAGCCGAGTAAATCAATGCGCTTAGAGCGCAAAGTAAGACAATAAATGGAGCTATTTTTTCAAACATTTTCATTCCTCCTAATGTTTTACTAATTATATTCTAATTAAAAAACGTAGGATTTTCAAGCGAAATATTAAATCAAATTAAGTATTTTGCGACAAAAGTTGATAAAATTAGTCTTAAGGAAGCGCGTTTTTGGTTTTTTGTGTAAAAAAAGAAGAGAAGTATTTATATTATAAATAAAATGCTTGCATTTTTTATCGCGTTGTGTTAATATTTATAGGCAAATTTGAAATACACACACCGTGCGATTTCAGGTCGGTGCTGTTACACGGTAAGCCTGAAGAAAAACTCGGTGGAGGAAAAAACCAAAGGAGGAATTTAAAATGTCAGTTATTTCAATGAAGCAGTTACTTGAAGCAGGTGTTCATTTTGGACATCAGACAAGAAGATGGAATCCTAAAATGGCGGAGTACATCTACACGGAGAGAAATGGTATTTATATCATCGACCTTCAGAAAACAGTTAAGAAGCTTGAGGAAGCTTATATGTTCGTTCGTGATGTTGCAGCTAACGGCGGCGATATCCTTTTCGTAGGAACAAAGAAGCAGGCTCAGGATTCAATCAAGGAAGAAGCTGAAAGAGTAGGCATGTACTACGTTAATGCTAGATGGCTTGGCGGTATGCTTACAAACTTCAAGACTATCCAGGGTAGAATTCAGCGTCTCAAGCAGCTCCGCAAGATGCAGGAAGACGGTACGTTTGAAGTACTTCCCAAGAAGGAAGTTATGAAGCTTCTCGGCGAGATCGAAAAGCTCGAAAAGTTCCTTGGCGGTATCGAAGATATGCCAAAGATTCCTTCAGCTCTTTTCATCGTAGATCCCAAGAAGGAAAAGATTGCTGTTGCTGAAGCTAAGAAGCTCGGTATTCCGATAGTTGCTATCGTTGATACAAACTGTGATCCTGATGAAGTTGATTACGTTATCCCCGGTAACGATGATGCTATCCGTGCTGTAAAGCTTATTGCTGAAACAATGGCTAACGCTGTTCTTGAAGGTAAGCAGGGCGAACAGTTTGAAATGAAAGAAGAAGCTGAAGTTGAAACTTCAGATGCTGAATAATATTTCGGAGGTAATTTGTTATGGCATTTACTGCTAAAGATGTTGCCGCACTTCGTGAAAGAACAGGCTGCGGTATGATGGATTGTAAGAAAGCTCTTACAGAAACAAACGGTGACGCTGAGAAGGCTATAGAGTACCTCAGAGAAAAAGGTCTTGCAGCTGCACAGAAGAAATCATCACGTATTGCTGCAGAAGGTGTTGTTTCAGCATACGTAGACGGCAAAACAGGTGTCGTTATCGAAGTTAACTCAGAGTCTGACTTCGTTGCAAACAACGAAAAGTTCAAGGAATTCGTTTTAGGATGTGCTAAAACAGTTGCTGAAACAAAGCCTGCAGATGTTGAAGAACTTCTTACTAAGAATTTCGCAGGAACTACTGATACTGTAGAAGCTGTTCGTCAGGAAAAGGTTCTTACAATCGGTGAAAACCTCAACATCAGAAGATTTGTAATTTTTGAAGGTGTTCTTGAAACTTACATCCATATGGGTGGTAAGATTGGCGTTATGCTTCTTCTTGATACAGATGATGCTACAGCTGCTAAGCCTGAATTCAAGGCTATGGCAAAGAACGTCTGCATGCAGATTGCAGCTATGAATCCCGGTTACTGCAAGAAGGATGAAGTTCCTGCTGAAGTTATCGAGAATGAAAAGAAAATTCTCAAGGCACAGGCTATGGAAGAAGGTAAGCCTGAAGCTATCGCTGAAAAGATGGTTATGGGACGTATTCAGAAATTCTATAAGGAAAACTGCCTTGTTGAACAGGAATACGTTATTGACAACAAGATGAACGTATCACAGTACGTTGAATCTGTTGCTAAAGAACTTGGTGCTAAGATTGAAGTAGTTAAGTTTGTTCGCTTAGAAAAGGGCGAAGGTCTTCAGAAGAAAGAAGATAATTTTGCTGACGAAGTTGCATCAATGATAAAGTAATTTGAAATTTAAATGCCCCGTATAACATTGATATACGGGGCATTTTTGTTTGTGGAATTACTCGTCAATTTAATAAATTGAATGGTTGCTTTTTTTTTGTATATAAGTTAAAATATTTAGGAGGTGAATTTTGTGGAAAATTTCAAATATAAAAGAGTCTTAATCAAGATCAGCGGTGAAGCACTTGCGGGTGATAAATCAATGGGTTTTGATGATGATGCACTTGCTCAGGTCACATCAGTTATAAAAGAAGCGGTTGATATGGGCGTTCAGGTGGCGATAGTTGTCGGTGGCGGCAATTTCTGGCGTGGCAGACAGGGTAAAAATATGAATCGCTCAAGGGCGGACCATATGGGTATGCTTGCTACGATGATAAACTCTCTTGCATTACAGGATGAACTTGAATCAGCAGGAATAAAGGCAAAGGTTCTTTCAGGAATTGAAATGAGAACGGTTGCCGAACAGTTTACGGCAAGGGATGCTGATAAGTATCTCAATGAGGGGCAGGTTGTTATATTCGGCGGCGGAATCGGTTCACCGTTCTTTACAACTGATACTGCGGCAGCACTCAGAGCTTCTGAAATAGAAGCAGATGCACTTTTACTTGCTAAAAATGTTGGATACATATATTCTGCCGATCCTAAAAAGGATCCTGCGGCTGTACCTTATGAGGAAATAACTTTCAGCGAAATGCTCAATAAAAAACTTACCGTTATTGACTATACCGCAACTACATTTTGTATGGATAAGGGTATACCCGTTCTTCTTTTCGGAATGGATGACCCGTATAACATAATCAAAGCTATAAAAGGCGAACATATCGGAACTATAATTAAGGAGGATTTAATATGAAAATCGCAAGACCCGAAATTGAAACAAAAATGGATAAGGCCATTAAAGCGCTTGAAAACGAATATGCTACAATAAGAGCGGGCAGAGCAAATCCGTCTGTTCTTAATAAGGTTTCTGTTGATTATTACGGTGTTCCCACACCTGTTCAGCAGATGGCAGCAGTTTCTGTTACAGATGCAAGAACTATTGCTATAACACCGTGGGATCCTTCTACTCTTACGGCTATTGAAAAAGCTATACTTGCCTCGGATGTCGGTATTACACCTACAAATGACGGTAAGTGCATTCGTCTTAATTTCCCTCCGCTCACTGAAGAGAGAAGAAAAGAACTTGTAAAAGAAGTTAAGAAATTAGCTGAAAATTCAAAAGTTGCTATCAGAAATATCAGACGTGATGCAATAGAAGATTTCAAAAAGAAAGAAAAGGCAAATGAAATCACAGAGGATGATCTTAAGATTGCCGAAAGTGACGTTCAGGAACTTACGGATAAGTTTGTAAAGAACATTGATAAAGTTGCTGAAGCTAAGGAAAAGGAAATCCTTGAAATATGATTTTCAAAAAGAAACGTTCCAACAATGATGTGCATCTTCCGATGCATATCGGAATTATTATGGACGGTAACGGAAGGTGGGCGAAGAAAAGGGGTCTGCCGAGACAGGCAGGTCATCCTGTAGGTGCTGAAACTTTTCGTACAATATCCACCTACTGTAAGGATATTGGAATAAAATATCTTACTGTTTATGCCTTTTCTACTGAAAACTGGAAAAGACCGGCTGAGGAGGTTAACGCAATTAACGGCCTCTTGAAAAAATATCTTCTTGAAGCAAGAGAAAAGCTTGTCAGTGAGGATATTGTTCTGAATTTTCTGGGTGATACATCGGTTTACGGTGATGACATTAAGGCGCTTATTGATGAAACGTCGAAGATGAACACCGACCACGGTAAACTTATCTGCAATATCGCAATTAATTACGGCGGAAGGGCAGAAATAGTCAATGCAGTAAACAAGCTTATCAAAAACGGGGCAGAATCTGTTACCGAAGATGAGATATCAGATGCACTATACACTTCAGGGCAGCCTGAACCTGACCTCATAATAAGAACGGGCGGGGAATACCGCACGTCAAATTTTCTTATGTGGCAGGGTGCATATTCTGAATGGTACTTCACACCTACTCTCTGGCCGGATTTTAAAACGTCGGATATTGATAAAGCTATAGAAGATTTCAACAAAAGAAACAGACGATACGGAGGAGTATAATTTGCTCAAGTCATTTTTTGTACGTTTACTGTCGGGTATTGTCATACTGATGGTATACGTTTTAATGTATATGTTCAGAATGACCGCTGTATTAAACTTGATAGTTTCACTTATAACATTTGGTGCGGTTTATGAATTTTGCAGGTTTACCGGTAAGGTTGACGTTGAATCAAAAATGGTTTTGCCGTTTGCTTGTGTATATGCAGTTGTTACGCCGTTATTTAACTGTCCGTTTATATCAACTGTCTTGTTTATAATCTGTGTGTTTGCAATACTTATATTTAAGTTTTCTGACGTTGATATAAGCAAACTGTTTTTTGTAGCATTTATATCGGTAGTGCTTACACTCTCTATGACGTGTATAACGATGCTTCAGAATTATGACAGTATAGATTATCTGCTTCCGCTGTGTTTTGGCTCTGCGGTAACAGACGTGTTTGCATATCTTACCGGAATACTTCTGGGTAAACATAAACTCAGTCCGATAGTAAGCCCCAAGAAAAGCGTAGAGGGTGCTGTTGGAGGTACTTTGTTTACGGCTGCCGTATTTGTAGGTTATGCACTTTTTGCAAACAGTTATTTTGCTACGGATTTCACGGTTTTACAGGCAGTTGTGACAGGTTTAATATTTGCAGTTTTCGCACAGATTGGTGATCTTACAGAATCTGCAATAAAAAGAAAATACAATGTAAAGGATTCTGGCAATCTTATTCCGGGACATGGCGGTATTTACGACAGATTTGACAGTTGGGTAACGACTGCGCCGCTCGTACTTTTGATTGCTACGTTATTGTAATATGCAAAGAGTAATATCACTTCTCGGGTCTACGGGGTCTATCGGAACTCAGACTCTTAAAGTTGCAAAGCGATTCGGATATAAAGTAGAAGCGCTTGCAGCAAATTCAAATATTGATTTAATTGAAAAGCAGGCGAGGGAATTCTCGCCTGCTCTTGTCGCTTTGTTTGACGAAGCTGCGGCAGGAGTGCTTAAAGACAGGTTGTCTGATACTAAAATCAAGGTCCTTTCCGGTATTGACGGTGTTTGTGAGTGTGCTAAAGCTGAAAAAGCAAATATCGTCGTTGGTGCTATGAGCGGAATGATTGGCCTTTTACCAACACTTGAAGCAATAAATGCAGGTAAGGATTTTGCTCTTGCTAACAAAGAAACCCTTGTTACAGCAGGTGCACTCGTAACCGAACTTGCTTTAAAAAAAGATGTTGCACTTTTACCTGTCGACAGTGAACATAATGCGATATCGCAATGTCTCAGGGCGGGGGAACACGGAGAAATAAAAAGGCTTTTGCTTACGTGTTCCGGTGGTCCCTTTTTCGGCTATGATCGAGAAAAACTCAGTAAGGTAACCGCTGCTGATGCATTGAAGCATCCTACGTGGTCTATGGGAAGTAAAATTACTATTGACTGTGCCACACTTATGAATAAAGGGCTTGAAGTTATAGAAGCTATGTGGCTTTTTGGTGTGCCTGCAGATATGATAGACGTTGTCGTGCACCGTGAAAGTGTGATTCATTCAATGGTTGAATATAATGACGGTGCTGTAATTGCGGAACTTGCAAAAACGGATATGTGTCTTCCTATCCAATACGCACTTACGTACCCGAAACGTGTTGAAGGGACGGTTGAAAGCCTTGATTTCACAAAACTTTCGTCACTTACATTCCACAAACCCGACACAGATACGTTTGGTTGCTTAAAACTTGCGTATGAAGCGGCTAAACTTGGAGGAAGTGCTCCTGTTGTATTAAATGCTGCCAACGAAGTGGCGGTTGCACTATTTCTACAAAATAAAATTGGTTTTACCGACATAGAATACATAGTAAGTAAAGAACTCGACAAACACAGTGTTATTGACAATTTATCTCTTGAGGATATTATGCACGTTGATAAAACCGTAAGAGAGAACGTTTTTTCTAAATACGGAGGTTGATTGGTATCAGCACATTCTTATCATTGATAGCGGCAGTATTAATATTTGGCATTTTGATATTTGTGCATGAAATAGGGCATTTTATTGCGGCTAAGGCTACTCATACCGGTGTGAATGAGTTTTCGATAGGTATGGGACCCAAAATTCTGTATTATCAAGGAAAAAATACTCTTTACTCACTCAGAGCATTTCCTGTAGGTGGTTTTGTAAGATTAAAGTCGCTTGAAGAAAATCCTGATGCAAGTGACGCTTTTGAACAAAAAAATGCTCTGGTAAGGATTGTAATACTTATATCGGGTGCATTGATGAATGTTTTGTTTGCACTCGTTATATCTGTAATTATGACCTCTACAGAACCATATCTCGTAAAAAATGTAATTTCGGATTTTCATGAAACTAACGTATCTTCTTCATACGGACTGAAAGTCGGTGATGAGATTCTTGAAATTGACGGAAAAAAGATATATTCATCCTCGGATATTATTTATTCACTTTCTTACAGCGGAGGTGAACCGGTGGATGTTACTATTAAACGTGACGGTGAAACAACTACTATTACTGACGTGTCATTCATGACCTTCGAGGAAGAGGGCATTAAAGGATATACACCTGACTTTTATCTTACTGCAGTAAATAAAACTTTTCACGGAGTGGTAAAACAAGGTGTATTTGAATGTTATGCTGCCTGCAGAAGCGTCTGGGATACGTTTTCAATGCTTTTTAGTGGCGAGATTGGTATGCAGGCAATGTCGGGACCGATTGGTACCACGGCGGCAATATCTTCAGCGGTGTCATACGGAATGCGATCTGCTCTTTATATTACAATGCTTTTGGGCGTTAATCTCGGCATTGTCAATCTGTTTCCGCTTCCTGTACTTGACGGAGGAAAAATTCTTATAACTCTTATTGAAGCAATTATACGAAGAAAAATTAATCCTAAAATAGAAAACGCAATAACATTGATAAGTATTGCATTATTATTGTTTATAATGATTTTTGTAAGTTTTAATGACGTAATGAGGTTTAAATGAACAGAAAATTAACAAAAACAATTAAAGTGGGAAATGTTCTGGTTGGCGGAAATAACAGAATTTCCGTTCAATCTATGCTCAATACAAAAACAACCGATGTTGATGCTTGTGTCAGACAGATAAATCAACTTATGAACGCAGGGTGCGACATCGTGCGTCTTACAGTTATCGATAGAGAATCCGTGGATTGTTTTGCGAAAATCAAAGAGTTGACGGATATGCCTCTTGTCGCTGATATTCATTTTGATTATAAACTCGCAGTTGAAGTTGCATATGCAGGTGCAGACAAAATAAGAATCAACCCGGGAAATATCGGCTCTGATGATGGTGTAAAAGCAGTCGTTAATGCCTGCAAAGAAAAAGGTATTCCTATCAGAATAGGCGTTAACGGAGGTTCGCTTGAAAAGCATATTCTTGCTAAACACGGACATCCCACACCCGAAGCACTTGTGGAGAGTGCAAAATATCATATTGATTTGCTTCATAGGTATGATTTTGACTCTTTTGCCGTATCTATGAAGTCTTCTGACGTTGCTACTTGTGTTGATGCATACAGACTTATATCTTCGCAATACGATTGTCCGCTTCATATCGGTATTACTGAAACGGGACACAGGGATATGGGGATAGTTAAATCTGCCGTAGGGCTCGGAACACTGCTTCTTGAAGGTATAGGGGATACTATGCGAGTGTCGCTAACCGATGATCCGGTGAATGAGGTTAAAACAGCGTATGACATACTTGCTGCAGCAGGTATACATAAAAACAGACCTGAGATAGTTTCATGTCCGACCTGCGGAAGAACACAAATTGATCTTATTGGACTTGTTGATCAGGTTAATGAACTTGTAAAAAATATAGACAAGCCTATAAAAATTGCCGTTATGGGTTGCGTTGTTAACGGACCGGGTGAGGCAAGAGAGGCTGACGTGGGAATTGCAGGTGGTAAGGATGAAGGACTTCTTTTCAGACACGGTGAAGTGGTAAAAAAAGTTCCGTCAAAAGATCTGCTTTCCGAACTTTCTAAAGAAATAAACAAAATTATTCTGGAGAAATAATGAAAACACTTATAGATTTATTTCCAAAACTTGATATAGACGGTAAACTTCTATTAAAACTCTCAAATATCGAAGTTAAAAATGCTTATGCTAAAAAATCTACCCGTGAGATTGGTTTTGTATTATGCGGACAGTTTGATGAAGATGAAGTAGAAATAATAAAAGAGGCAGTTGTAAGTAAATACAACGCCTCTGATGTTGTTATACAGACTGAACCTAAGAAAAACGAAATGGCAACAGAGATTACATCGCAGTTGATTGAGAGGCTTGGTATGAGCATTTCACCGATTGCAGGTGGTTTTTTAGCGGATTGTAACGTATTGTGCAACGGTGATGAAGTCCTTATAGAGCTCGCGCATGGAGGTCTTTCTTTTCTTGAGGATATGAATGTGGCAAAACAGTTGCAGAATGCGCTGTTAAAAGAGTTTTCCGTCCCGTATAGATGTACTTTTAAAGGTGTTACTGAAATAGATGTTGAGAGCGAAGAATATAAAACTTCCCATACGGATGAAGGTCCGGTCATAAAAAAGCAGGTGAGTGAAGAAAATGAGGTCATTTTCGGCAGACCTGTTAAAAAGCAGATAACGCCCATTAGTACACTTTCCGAAGAAACGGGTAGTGCTGCCGTCAAGGGAAGAGTATTTGCCTTTGACAGACGTATTACAAAAGACGGAAGTAAGATGATAGCGTCATTCGGTATTTCTGATGGTACTTCTTCAATAAAAGTTAAGTTTGTACCGCTTCCGACGGTTGATGACGGAAATCGTCTTATGGACAAGATTGAAAAAGCGGGATACGTCACAATTCAGGGCGAAATAAGTTACGATAAATACGACAGGGATATATTCCTTAATCCGCGCAATATTGTGAGCGAAAAAGAAGAAGAGAGAATGGATAACGCTCCCGTAAAGCGTGTGGAATTACATCTTCATACTACCATGAGTATGAAGGATGCTGTTACAACACCTGATAAATACATAAAAAGAGCAAAAAAATGGGGGCTTGATGCGATCGCAATAACAGACCACGGTGTAATTCAAGCTTTCCCGAGTGCATATCTTAGTGCTCAGAAAATTGGTTATGAGGGGAAAATAATATACGGTGTAGAAGACTATTTCGTCAACGACACGCACCCTGTTTTGTTTGGAACCTGTGATGATTCTTTTGACGGTACGATCGTTTGTTTTGACCTTGAAACAACCGGTTTCAGTTCCGTTAATGACCGAATTATTGAAATCGGTGCAGTTAAGATAACTGATGGAATTATTACGGACAGGTTCAATATGTTTGTATATCCTGAAAAGCCTATACCTGCAAAGGTAGTAGAACTTACGGGAATAAATGATTCCATGGTCTCGGGTGCTCCCTCACAAGAAGATGCGGTAAGACAATTTATTGAATTCGCAGGTAAATCCATGCTTGTTGCACACAACGCATCGTTTGATATGTCTTTCATCAATGCAGCTTGTGAAAGATATGAGATACCTTACAGACCGGCTTATCTTGATACTCTGGCACTCAGCCGTAAGATGTACAGGGGACTTAAAAATTATAAACTCAACACACTTGCCGAGCATTTTAAGGTTGGGGACTTTAATCATCACAGGGCTTCGGACGATGCGGCTATACTTGCTAAGATACTGCTGTGTATGATTGCTGATCTAAAAGAGAATCACGGTCTTACGTCTTTTGAAAATTTCAACAGTGAAATTAACCGCTGTTATGAAGGTACCGACCTTTCTAAACTTAAGCCTAATCATCAGACTATTCTTGTTAAAAACAGAGCAGGTCTCAGGAATTTATTCATTATGATATCCGAGGCGCATCTAAAGTACTACAACAGAAGACCGATAATTCCTAAAAGCCTTCTTATGCAGTACAGGGAAGGCCTTATTATAGGAAGTGCCTGTGAGGCTGGAGAACTGTACACTGCTTTTGTTGAAAAAAGATCTCAAAAAGATATCGAAGAAATAGCATCTTTTTATGATTATCTTGAGATACAGCCGCTTTGCAACAATATGTTTCTTGTCGAGCAAGGCAAAATTCCGGATGTAAACGAACTTAAGAACATAAATAAAAAGATATGCGAGCTTGGAGATAAACTTGGAAAGCCCGTTGTTGCGACTTGCGACGTTCATTTTCTTGATCCTGAAGATGAACAATTCAGAAAGGTGCTTCTTATCGCTCAGGAGTTTTCTGATGGCGGAAAACCAATGCCTCTTTATCTGCGTACAACAGAAGAAATGCTTGCCGAATTCTCGTATCTCGGTGAAGAACTTGCAAGAAAAGTTGTAATTGACAATACAAGGCTTATTGCCGATATGTGTGAAAATTTTTCTCCGTTGCCTCCCAATAAACTGTTTAAACCTACTATTGAGGGTGCGGAAGAAGAACTTTACGATAAGTCGTTTGAAAAGGCAAAAAGTATATACGGTGATGAACTTCCTGACTGGATATCTGATAGGTTAAAAACGGAACTTACCGCAATTATCGAAAATGGATATGCCGTTACTTATATAATTGCTAAAAGACTTGTTGAAGAGTCGAATCGAAACGGTTACCTTGTTGGTTCGAGAGGATCGGTTGGTTCTTCTATTGCAGCATTTATGTCGGGCATTACCGAAGTTAACGGACTGCCACCGCATTATATATGCCCGAAATGTAAATATTTGGAACAGAATACAATTTCAGGAATTGATTGCGGTGTGGATATGCCTGATAAAATTTGTCCCGTATGTGGAGAGCAACTGACCAAAGCAGGATTTGATATTCCTTTCCAGACTTTCCTTGGATTTGAGGCAGATAAAGTACCTGATATTGACTTGAATTTTGCAAGTGCTTATCAGTCACAGATGCACAAATATGTTGAACAGCTGCTTGGAAGCAGGAATATATTCAGAGCAGGTACTATTAATGGTCTTCAGGAAAAGAATGCCATCGGCTACGTTAAGAAGTATGCCGAAAGAATAGGGGTTCAACTCTCTAATCTCGAAACGCTCAGACTTGCGCAGGGATTAGTTGGAGTCAAGATGACTACCGGCCAGCATCCCGGCGGAGTTATGGTTGTACCTCAAGATATGGATATATATGATTTTTGTCCTATTCAGCATCCTGCAGACGATTCGGATAAAGGTACAGTAACTACGCATTTTGAGTATAAATACATTCACGATAATCTGCTTAAACTCGATATGCTTGGACATGACGACCCGACTGTGCTGAAAATGCTTCAGGATATTACGGGGATAGACGGTCGTGATATTCCTCTCGATGATAAAGACGTTATGGAAATCTTTTTGTCTAATAACAGTCTTAACCTTACCAGAGAAAATCCTTACTCTAACGTTGGTACGATAGCGATATCTGAATTCGGAACACGTTTTGTAAGAGGCATGCTTGAAAAAACAAAACCGACTACATTCTCCGAATTAGTTAAAATATCAGGTCTTTCACACGGTACTGACGTGTGGCTTGGTAATGCCGAAACTCTGATTGATGAGGGGACGGCAACACTTAAAGAAGTTATTTGTACCCGTGACGATATCATGTTGTATCTGATAGGTAAAGGCATGGATAAGAAACTGAGTTTTACCATTATGGAAGCTGTCAGAAAAGGTAAGCATCTTAAACCTGAATGGGAAGTAGAGATGCGTGCACATGAAGTACCTGAATGGTATATTGAGTCGTGTAATAAAATAGCTTATATGTTCCCGAAGGCACACGCTGTCGCTTACGTTATGATGGCGTTCAGAATAGCGTGGTTTAAGGTTCATAAACCTCTTGCATTCTATGCGGCATACTTTTCTATCAGGGCTGATCTGTTTAATGCAGAAAGCATGATATACGGAATAGAGCGGGTAGAGGAGAAGATAAAGGAACTTGAGGCACTTCCCAAAATGAACGCAAGGGAGAAAAGCGAACTTACTATTTTTGAGGTTGTGTATGAGTATTATCTGAGAGGTTACAGTTTTTCAAACGTGGACATAGAAAAATCTCATTCTACTGAATTTATAGTCTGCGAGGAAGAAAATAAACTTATCCCACCGTTCAATACCATTGCACATCTTGGAGATACTGCGGCAGAATCGGTTGTTGCCGAGCGTGAAAAAGGTAAATTTGAATCGATTGAAGAACTGTTATCTCGCACGAGTTTGAACTCTACAAATGTCGAAGATATGAAAAAATTGGGCATTTTGAACGATTTACCTGACTCTTCGCAAATAACTTTCTTTTAAATTGTACAATAAAATGTTGACAAATTATGAATACTTGTTTATAATCTATTGTGTTGAGGTGTGACTAATTGAAAAACGAAGATGAAAAAGCATTACTATCATTAGCTAAACAAGGTGACAGTGATGCTGTATCACAACTCATCAAGCGGTATTATCAAAAGGCATCCGCCATTTCGAGACGTTTTTATATCTCGGGTGCAGATACCAATGATTTATTGCAGGAAGCGTTGATAGCTCTGTTTGCGGCTATAAATTCATACGACGAAAACAAAAGTGATAATTTTGAAGCTTTTGCTTCGATGTGTATGAAGAACAGACTTATGTCCTGTGTTAAATCATCAAATAGAAAAAAGAATGAACCGCTTAACTACTTCATTTCTTTGGACGATGCGGAGATTGAGGTTGATGACCCTTCTCAGAAGGTTATTGATTTTGAAACTCTCGAAGAGTACAAAAAACAAATCGGTGTCAAATTAACACAAAAAGAAAAGACGGTGCTTTCGTACTATCTTTCCGGTTATTCGTATGCATTTATTGCACAGAAGCTTGGGCTTTCAAAGAAAACCGTTGACAATATGATTTACAGAGTGAAGAAAAAATTGAAAAACGATGCACCTAAGGGTGACGTTTAAATATCATAAAAAAAGCCAAAAGCGAGGGAAAGACATGTACGAAGACAAAACATTAACCTGTAAGGAATGCGGAGCAGAATTTGTATTCACTGCAGGTGAACAGGAGTTCTATGCTGAAAGAGGTTTCCAGAATGAACCTCAGAGATGCAAGGCTTGCAGAGATGCAAAGAAAAATGCTATGAGAGCAAACAGAGAAATGTATGATGCAGTATGCGCATCATGCGGCGGTCCTGCCAAGGTTCCTTTTGAACCCAGAAATGACAGACCCGTTTATTGCAGCGAATGTTTTGCAAAGATGAGAGAAGAAGATAAATAATTATTTATTAGATTCAGTAAGAAAGAGCGTATTTATATATGCTCTTTCTTATTTTGTACTTGAAAGAAAGCACAATATATATTATAATAACGATGAACTGGAGGTAATGTATTATGAAAGAAATTACAAAAGAAACAATTGTTGGCGATATTCTTGATGCTGATGAAGGTACGGCGCAGTTCTTTTTTGCTATCGGTATGCACTGTCTTGGTTGCCCTTGTTCAAGAGCGGAGACTATAGAAGATGCATGTGCAGTACACGGTGCTGATGCTGACGCACTCGTTGAGACTATCAATAAATATCTTGCAGAAAAATAAGGAATGAGCCGGCTATACGTCGGCTCAAGTTATATGTATATGAAATTACAGTCAGAACGTTTGAGTATAATAGCTTCACTTGTGGAGCAGAACCATATTTTTGCGGATGTGGGTACTGACCATGCACATATCCCGTCATATTTAATTTTAAACGGTATCTCACCGTCTGGTTACGCGGGGGATATCAAGCAAGGTCCTCTCACAGTTGCGAAAAACAACTTGTCTCAGCACGGTATACAAGATAAGGTTCAACTTGTGTTGTGTGACGGACTTTACGGTTTTCCTCTGGATAAAATTGATGATATTATAATAGCCGGAATGGGTGGCGATACCATAATCGGCATAATTGATGCCTGTAAGGATATTTCAGAACGCCATAGAATCATTTTACAACCTATGACAAACGTTCCGAAGGTGAGAAGTTATCTGTTTGATAACGGATATAATATTATTCAAGAGAGAATTGTATGTGAAGATTTGAAAATTTATAACGTACTTGTGGCGGTCAAAAGTGAAAAGTTGTATAAACCGTCAATTAAAGATGTCTATTATGGGGTGAACATCAATTCTCCGGAACTTATTGAAAAGTATATAAAATACTTAAAAACCAAGCATAAGAAACATTACGACGGGCTTATTAAAGCAAAAAAACAGAATACCTGTGATATTGCACTTGAAAAAAGTGTAATCGAAATGTTGGAGGAACTTTAATGGTAACGGTAAAAGAAATAGATAAACTGCTCGGTGATAAGATACCACATGATCTCTCGTGGGAATGGGACAATACGGGCTTTTTAGTCGGTGATCCTGATACGGAAGTTACCGGCATTATGTTTGCGGTAGATATTACGCAGAGTGTCATCGATGAAGCTGTGAATAATAATTGTTCTCTTATCATAAGCCATCATCCCGTTATATTCGGCGGAATAAAAAACGTAAGAAAAGATGACTATTCATCGTCTAAAGTATACTCACTTGTTGAAAATAAAATTTCAGCAATTTGTCTTCACACTAATCTTGATAATGTTGAAAACGGTATGTCTGACTCACTTTGTGATGCTTGCGGCATAATTGTAGATAAGGTCGCTGAAGTTGAGGGCAAACCTTGTCTTAGAGTAGGACACATTGAGAATGAATTATCAGTACCAGATTTCGCAGATAGAGTTAAAAAGTGTATATCAGCAAGCGGAGTTATGTTTTTTGACAGTGACAAAAAAGTAAAAAAAGTTGCTGTTGTAACAGGAAGCGGCGGAAGCTGTATTCACGATGCGTACGTCGAGAGATGTGATACCGTACTTACCGGCGAATTAAAGCACAATAACTTTATTGATGCTAAGGAAATGGGACTCAATCTTGTTTGTGCAGGTCATTATTTTACTGAAAAGGGCGGTCTTGAACTGGTCAAATCCATAATTAAAGAAAATTACCCTTCAATTGAACTGATTGATGCAAAATCCCTTGATAATCTTTATAAATTCATTTAGGAGAAATAAATGCCGTTTGATGCTGTTTTTTTAAAATCTATGTTGACCGAGATAAACGAAGTTTGTCTTGGCGGCAAGGTCGATAAAATTAATATGCCTGAACGTGACAGAATTGTAATCACGGTGAGAACGCTTGGCAAAAACGTAAAACTTTTGTTGTGTGCAAATGCAAATCATCCGCGTGTGCAGATGACAGACGTTGTATACGATAATCCTGATGTGCCGCCAATGTTTTGTATGCTTCTTAGAAAGCATATATCAGGTGGTAAGATTATGAGCATTACGCAACTTTCATTTGAAAGGGCAATAAAATTCTCATTTTCTGTCACAAATGAGTTTCTTGAGAAAGAAACTAAATCTCTTGTTCTTGAGATATTAGGACGTCAGAGTAATATAATTTTACTTGACTCAGAAGACAGAATAATTGACAGTCTGAAAAAGGTTTCTTTTAACGAGCATGCTTCAAGGCAGGTTATGCCCGGTGCAAAGTATAAATTGCCTGACAGTATGAATAAACTTAATCCTTTTCTGTGTGAAGATGCAATACGTGAAAAAATTTTTGCGGACAAGTCATCGTTAACTGCTGATAAACTGCTGATGGCATACGTAATGGGCCTTTCGCCGTTAATTTCAAGAGAAATTGCCTTTAAAGCTGACGTTTTGGATGTTACTGCATGTGAATTATCCTGCGAACAAAAAGAAAATCTTCTTGATACGTTGTTTTCCTTTTTGAATTCTGAAAAAAGCGCCAATATGTTGGTTGGTGACAAGGGTCCGAAAGACTATTCTGTTTGTAATATAGAACAGTACGGCAATAAATATCAATGCAGAACTTACGATAGTTTTTCGAATTTGCTTGATGAGTATTTTTCTGCGGATGAAAGAAGAGAAATACTAAAAACCAAGAGTGCTGAGATTTCAAGATATATAAATTCTACCGTTGAAAAAATCAGTAAAAAACTCGTAAATCAACACGAGGAACTTGCCGAAAGTAAAGACAGAGAAAAGTACAGAATATACGGTGAACTGATAACGGCAAATATAAATAGTATTGAAAAAGGGGCTTCAAAGTGTAGTCTTGTCAATTATTATGATGAAAATCTTGCAAAGCTTGAAGTTCCGCTTGATCCTAAAATTTCCGCAGCAAAGAATGCGCAGAGATATTTCAAAAAATATCAGAAATTAAAAACTGCCGAGGAAATGCTCGGCAGTCAGATAAAAAACGGTAAGGCAGAACTTGAGTATTTTGAAAAACTTTCTGCTTTGCTTGAACTCGTTCAAAGCCCTGAGGAAATTGACGATATCAAAAATGAACTTATTGAACTTGGTTATTTAAAGCGTCCGTCGGGTGCTAAGAAAAAGCAAAAGCCGTCACAGCCTCATCATTTCGTTTCTAAAAACGGTTTTGATATTTACGTTGGACGAAATAATCTTCAAAATGATTATCTCACACATAAATTTGCGGCTAAAAACGATTATTGGCTTCATGCACTGAATTTGACGGGTTCTCACGTTATACTCGTTGCAAACGGAAAAGAAGTTCCTGACGATGATATTGTCGAAGCAGCGGAATATGCAGCTTATTTCAGTAGCGGCAGGGGAGAAGAAAAGGTACCTGTAACCTATACTCCTGCAAAGTTTGTAAAGAAACCTAACGGTGCAAAACCCGGATTCGTGATTTATTCAACCTCGTATACCGTATATGTTTCCGGTAATGCAAAAAATCAAATAACGTAGAAAAATACAGAGAAGAAATGCAGAACACTTCCGATAATGACAAAAATATGCCATACGGAATGGATGTATTTCTTTTTTGCACCTACAGCATAAAATACTGCACCTAACGAATAGGCGATACCACCTGCAAGAAGGAGTATAAGACCCCCTTTGGCAACCGATGCTATTATCGGCTTAATAGCCATAACGACCGCCCATCCCATAACAAGATAACAGATGAAAGAAATTTTTGAGAATTTCTCAAGGTCAATAGCGTTAAATACGATGCCTGCAATCGCCATTCCCCAAATTACGCCAAACATAGACCAACCGAGAGGCCCTCTGATTGAAACTAACGTATAAGGTGTATAGGTGCCGGCAATGAGTAAAAATATACTGCAATGATCGATAATTCTGAAAACTCGTTTTGCTTTGTTTCGGGCAAGTGAATGATAAATTGTAGACATCAGATACAACACAACGAGCGTTGAACCGTATATCGCGGATGAAACTACTGCCCATGCGTCATAATGGATTGCTGATCTGACAATACACAGAACAAGTGCCGTAATACTTAACATAGTGCCAATACCGTGTGTAACAGAATTGGTGATTTCTTCACCGAGAGTGTAATCGGGAAGAGGAATTTTGTTTTTTAATGACTTTTTCATAAAACACCTCACGTGGTTATTGAAACTATATTAGCACTTTTTTGATTTTATTGCAACAGTTAAATATTGTATCTAATTAGTTAACAATTTTTGGATTTGTTGACAATGTATTTACACGGATTTATAATTGACTAAGAATATTTTATTAAGGATAAGAAAGATGAAGAACAAATATTGGAGTCAACTTAACAGAAAACAGAAAATAGACTACTATTTTCAGTATTATTTTTCGTGGACGTTAGCGGCTATTGCCGTAATAGCTTTTGTGGCATTTTACGCTTATCAGGTTTTATCGAAAATACCGCCTGATATTTCCGTTATCACCGTAGGTGAGTATCCCCCAGGAGATGACAGCAAAGAGGCACTTGTTGAATATATCACTGATAATATTGCCGATATTATACCTGACGAAAAAAAGTACGTAGAGTACAATTACATAGCATATAATCTTGAGCATAAAAACGAGCAGAATATGATGCATATGAATAAGTATATGGCACTTCTCGGAGAAGGCGATCCGAAACTACTTATTATGGATAAGACGCACTATGAATCTGCGCTCAACGATGAACAGTTTGACGGTTTTCTTACTGATTTATCGGATATAACTGATAAGAATTATAAAAAATATGCTATTCCCATATCCGAAACAAAACTGTTCGATCAAGAAGGTCTCGACTTTTTTGATGAATATTACGTTGTTTTGACACAGATAGGTGGCGGAAAAAAGGAAGACGGTAAAAATCTTGACAGATTTAACGGTGCAAAAGATTTTGTTGCTGAAATATTAAAATAAAAAAGGACGATAATTCGTCCTTTTTTATTTTAAGTCATTCATAAACATATCAACGATTGCGGCATAGTATTTTTGAGGGTCTTTCTCAAAACTCTCGGCAATACTCTGTGCCTGCATTTTATTTGCAACACCTAAAGTTAGTTTAAGCATCGGCTCATCTTCTTCTAAAATATTGCAGGTTACCGTATATCCTTTTTCTGTTTTGTCGGTTTCGGCGTATACCTGTGATTTAAAACGTAGTTTTGAGGTTATTTTCATAGCACCTTTTGCGGTTTTTTCCCTGATAGAATAGGGAATACGTTTTTCGAGTGTTTCCAGCGTTTCTTCACCGATTGGTGTTATGCATACAACTTTTGTACCATCGTTTTCAAATGAGTCAATGTGGCCTGTCGCCATAAGTGAATCGAAATCGTTGACAAAGTCGAAATAGTTTATTTCATCGCTATCTATCATCAACTCTACCAGACTGTCGTAGGGTATGAGCTGACCGAGTGCTTTAAGCCCGTAAAGAATTAGTAAACGGGATCTTTCTTCATCTGTAATACTTCCTTGTTGAAACATAATATCTCCATAAATTTAGTAGATTTATTTTAGCAGATTAAAGCCTGCATTGCAAACATTAAAATGACTTGAAAATTTCCGGCAGTTGAATTTCAAAAACCTTACCGTCCAAATATGAAAGTATGTCACTTTCCGACGTAAAGTTGAATTTAAGTTTATATGAACACAGTGCCTGTGATTTCAAAGCATACTGCCTGTTTGCTGCGTTTGTACCATATTTGCCGTCGCCGAGCAGCGGATGCCCTACAGAGGCAAAATGCGCTCTTATTTGATGTGTACGTCCTGTCTCAAGTTTTACTTCAACAAGTGACAGACCGTCTTTTTCTTTAAGAACCTTGTAGCCTGTGACGATAGATAAAGCGCCCGCTACTTTATTTTTATAAACCTTAATTTCCTTTTTTACCGAGTCTTTTGTAAGATATCCTCTCAAAATGCCGCTTTTATCCTTGAAATATCCGTGTGCGATACAAATATAGTACTTATCAATTTCTCTGTTTCTGATTTTTTCGTTCATAATTCTCAGCGAAGCAGCGTTTTTTGCGGCAATTACGATGCCCTGAGTGTTTCTGTCTATTCTGTTACAGAGTGAGGGGACAAAACTGTTTTCGTTTTGAGGATTATATTCGTTTTTATGGTATAAATATGATTTGATGTGATTTGCAAGTGTGTTGAAGGATTCTTTATCATCATCATGGCAGAGCATACCTTTAGGCTTGTTAATGAGAATAATATTCTCATCCTCATACACTATATCAAGTGATGTTCTGAGCTTGGTAAAATCACTTTCGTGCCGTGCATCAAAAAACTCATCGTTGATGTATAATTGTACAGAATCACCTTCGATAAGTCGGTAATCTTTCTCGGCACGTTTGTTGTTTACTTTAATACGTTTCGTCCTGATATATTTTTGCATAAGAGATAAAGGCAGCTTGGGCACTGCCTTGGTAATAAATTTATCAAGACGCTGATTTGCGTCGTTTTTGCTTATAGTTAATTCTTTCATAAGCATATGATACCACTTTTTGTTATGATTTTAAATATATATTTTGACTTATTAAAAAAATGTTGTATAATAATGCGAGAGGTGTGAATCTATATGCATGAAGGGCACAGAGAACGACTTAAACAACAATTTAAAAACAATAATTACTCCATAGACAAGTGGCAGGAACATAATATTCTTGAACTTCTTTTGTTCTATTCTGTTCCGAGGGTTGATACTAATGAAACTGCACACAAACTGCTCGACAAATTCGGCTCACTTGCAGGCGTTCTCGATGCGTCAACCGATGCCTTGTCTTCGGTGGAAGGTGTCGGAAGTAATACTACCGTGTTTTTGAAACTGTTGCCACAGATTTTTTCTGTCTATACCGAGCAAAAATTTAAAGAAGATAAAACTAAAAGAGATATGTCTGACGTTGAAGCCAGGAAGAGTTATTTCATTCCAAAATTCTTCGGATATTCTTACGAAGCGGTTTTTGTAGCTTCTCTTGACAATAAAAACAGAGTAACTGCGTGTGAAAAATTATTTTCGGGAACTGTCAACATCTCGCACGTTAATCTTCGTATGATAATAGAATTTGCAATCCGTAATTCCGCTTCGGGAATTATCATAGCACACAATCATCCGAACGGAACTTCCACACCTTCGTATCAGGATGTTTTACTGACTAAACAGTTAAGCGATGCATTATTTCCCGTTAATATTAAACTGCTTGACCATATAGTCGTTGCTGAAAACGATGCATCTTCTTTAAAGGAATTAAACCAGATTTGAAATGAGGCGATACCATGTATGAAATCACAAATAAAAGGGTGTTGAACCCGACCGTCACTATGATGGACATTAAGGCACCGCTTGTTGCTAAAAAAGCGCAGGCGGGTCAATTTATTATATTGCGTACCGATGAAGACGGGGAAAGAATACCTCTTACGGTTGCAGGTACGGATAAAGAAAACGGAACAGTAAAAATAATATTCCAGACCGTTGGTGCAACTACTGAAAAACTTTCACATATGAACGAAGGGGATGCACTTTCTGATTTTGCAGGACCTCTCGGATGTCCTACGAAAACGGACGGTGTTAAAAAGGCTTGTATAGTAGGTGGCGGTGTGGGTTGCGCAATAGCACTTCCCGTTGCACAGAAACTGCACGATGAAGGATGTGAGGTTCATTCTATTATCGGATTCAGAAATAGGGACCTTCTTATCCTTGAAGAAGAGTTTAAAAACGCATCGGATAAACTTACTATAATGACTGACGACGGCTCTTACGGAGAAAAAGGTCTTGTTACTGAACCGCTCAAGAAAATGCTTGAGGCAGGAGAGACCTTTGATGAAATATTTGTTATCGGACCGCTGATAATGATGAAGTTCGTTGTTGAGACTATAAGACCTTACAATATAAAAACAACCGTTTCAATGAACCCCGTGATGATAGACGGTACGGGTATGTGTGGTGGTTGCAGACTTACCGTAGGCGGAAAAATCAAGTTTGCCTGTGTTGACGGTCCTGATTTTGACGGTTTTGAAGTGGATTTTGATGAAGCAATGATGCGTAATACAACGTATTACGAGTTTGAAAGGCATGCACACGAAGAAACTTGCAATCTCTTTAAAAAGGAGGTACAGTAATATGCCTAATATGAGACTTGATAAAAACCCTATGCCTTCTCAGGAGGCTGCTGTACGCGCTAACAATTTTCTTGAAGTTACGCTTGGTTATTCAAAGGAAGCCGCACTTGATGAGGCAGCCCGTTGTCTCGGATGTAAAAATATGCCGTGTGTTTCGGGGTGTCCCGTTAATATTCATATACCGGAGTTTATTAAAAAGATAAATGAACTTGATTTTGAAGGTGCGTATCAGGTTATTGCACAGTCTTCAAATCTTCCTGCGGTGTGTGGCAGAGTTTGTCCTCAGGAATCGCAGTGTGAGGCTAAATGCGTACGTGGTATTAAAGGTGAGCCCGTAGGCATAGGACGTCTTGAAAGATTTATTGCAGACTGGCACAACGAACATAGTAAAGACGATATTATTAAACCTCAGGCAAACGGTCATAGAGTTGCAGTTGTCGGTTCTGGTCCTTCGGGGCTTACCTGTGCGGGCGATCTTGCAAAAAAAGGATATGAAGTAACGATTTTTGAAGCACTCCACAAAGCAGGTGGAGTTCTTGTTTACGGCATACCCGAATTCAGACTTCCGAAATCAATAGTTGAAAAGGAAATAGATAATCTAAAAAAACTTGGTGTAAGCATACAGACGAACGTTATTATAGGAAAAACCATAACTATCGATGAACTTTTTGAAGATGGATATGAAGCAGTCTATGTTGCTTCGGGTGCAGGTCTTCCTAACTTTATGGGCATTCCGGGTGAATCGTTTAAAGGTGTATTTTCGGCGAATGAGTTTCTTACAAGAAACAACCTTATGAAAGCCTACCAAAAAGAAGCGGATACACCGGTAATGAAGGGCAGAACTATTGCAGTTGTTGGAGGAGGAAACGTTGCAATGGATGCTGCCAGAACTGCTAAACGTCTCGGTGCCGAAAACGTGTATATAATTTATCGTCGTTCGATGGATGAACTTCCTGCGAGAGCTGAGGAAGTTGAACATGCGCAGGAGGAGGGAATTATTTTCAAGGTCCTCACCAATCCGACGAAGATATTGGGATATAATAATCCTGATGACAGAAGAGATCCTAAAAACGGTTTTGTAACAGGTATTGAGTGTGTAAAAATGGAACTCGGTGAACCTGATGAGAGAGGCAGAAGAAAACCCATTGAAATCAAGGACTCTGAATTTGTTATAGATCTTGACGTTGTGATTATGTCTATAGGAACGTCGCCCAATCCGCTTATCAAGGATACTACGAAAGGACTTGAAGTCAATAAACGTGGAGGCATCATTGTTGATGACGGCGGTAAAACATCTAAAGAAGCAGTTTATGCAGGCGGTGACGCCGTAACAGGTGCTGCAACGGTCATTCTTGCAATGGGAGCAGGAAAAACTGCTGCTAAATCAATAGATGAGTATCTAATGAACAAATAATATCAAAGGAGGGATATATCAGTATCTCTCCTTTTTTATTTGACAAATTTGAATAATAATGGTATAATCCATAAAAATGTGTTAAGGAGGCAATTAAAATGAATATTTATTTTGTCAGCCTTTTACGTGAAAATTTCCGTTGTGGTCGAATGCTTGGCTCCCGAGTAGATTATTCGAGAGTTTTTGATTCTGCGTCTGCATTCAGTAGATAGAGTTATAAATTTCGTATAATTGCTCGGGAGTTGTCGTATATAGATAACCCCGTTTTTTATTAAGGAGTTTAACATGATTCAACTTCAAAATGTATCTAAAGTTTTTTCCACAAAAGACAGAAGTGTTGAAGCAGTAAAGGATATATCTCTTAACATTGAAAAAGGCGATATATTCGGTATTATCGGTCTTTCCGGTGCAGGTAAGTCTACACTTGTAAGATGTATCAATTTTCTTGAAAAACCTACGAGTGGCAGTGTTATTTTCGAGGGTGTAGACCTTGCTTCGTTAAATCACTCGGCGTTGCTTGAGAAGAGACGTTCTATGTCAATGATTTTTCAGGGCTTCAACCTGCTTTCTCAAAGAACGGCACTCAAAAACGTATGTTTTCCTCTTGAAATTGCCGGAATACCTAAAAAAACGGCTATAGAGAAGGCGAGAGGGTTACTGAAACTTGTCGGACTGGAAGAAAGGGAAAATGCGTATCCTTCGCAGTTGTCAGGTGGTCAGAAGCAGAGAGTTGCAATTGCGAGAGCACTGGCGTCAGATCCGCAGGTTTTACTCTGCGATGAAGCTACAAGTGCACTTGACCCTACAACAACGACGGCGATCCTTGAACTTTTAAAGAGAATTAACCGTGATTTGGGTGTTACAATAATAGTAATTACTCATGAAATGAAGGTCGTTGAACAGATTTGCAATAAAGTGGCAGTTCTTGATAACGGTGAGTTGGTTGAAACGGGCTATGTGAAAGATGTATTTACGTCACCCAAAACTGCAAAAGCAAAGGAATTGATTTTACCCAAGGGAAAATCAGTTAAAAAGATGCAGGGCGGAAAAGTTATCAGAATTGTTTTTGACGGACAGGCAGCAAGTGAACCCGTCATTTCAAATCTTACGATAGAATGTCAGACTGCCGTAAATATTCTTCAGGCTGATACAAAAGCAATAGAAGAAAAAGCATACGGTGAAATGCTTATTGAACTACCGTTGGACGAAACTTCATCAGCAAGAGTGCTGGGATATCTAAAAGACAGAAAAATACATTTTGAGGAGGTAACCGAAGATGTTGAATAATGCACTTGTGGATATGCTTCTTAACGGCATACTCGAGACGCTTTATATGGTGCTTCTCTCAACGGGAATTTCCTATTTCATCGGCATTCCCGTCGGCGTACTTCTCTACGTAACCGATGAAAACGGAATATGTAAGAACAAACCTGTCAATCTTATATTGGGTTTTGTTGTCAATTTGTTAAGATCTATACCTTTTATTATTCTTCTCGTTGCAATAATTCCTTTTACACGCTTTGTGGTAGGAACTTCAATAGGCTCAACTGCAACAATCGTACCTCTGGTTGTATCGGCGGCACCTTTTGTTGCACGTATGGTAGAATCTTCCTTAAAAGAGGTTGACGGCGGGGTAATTGAGGCCGCAGAATCTATGGGTGCAACACCGTGGGAGATCATTACCAAGGTTCTTTTACCTGAAGCAAAACCATCTCTTATCGTCGGAAGTGCTATAGCGATAACGACGATTTTGGGATACTCGGCAATGGCAGGCTTCGTTGGAGGCGGTGGCCTTGGTACAATCGCAATAAACTACGGTTATTACAGATATGATGACCGTATAATGCTGATAACCGTTGTTTTACTTGTTATTGTCGTTCAATTATTCCAGATGATTGGTATGAAAATTGCCTCCAAAACTGATAAACGAATTAAAAACTAATTTTTATAAAGGAGAAAAACACTATGAAAAAAATTATCACAATTCTTCTCGCACTTACTATCGTATTTTCATTTGCTGCTTGCGGCAACGATGAAAAAGCCGACAATGTAATTAAAGTAGGTGCAAGCATCACACCCCATGCGGAAATACTTGCAGTTGTCAAAGATGAACTTGCTGCAGAGGGATACACACTTGAAGTTGTAGAATACAACGACTACGTGCTTCCCAACACCGCAACAGAAAGCGGCGATCTTGACGCTAACTACTTCCAGCATACACCTTATCTTGATGACTTTAATGCCAATAACGGAACTCACCTTGTTCCCGTTGCATCAGTTCATTACGAGCCTTTCGGCATCTATGCAGGTAAAACAGCTGCTATAACTGACCTTAAGGAAGGTGCAGTTGTTGCTGTTCCCAATGATACTACAAACGAAGCAAGAGCACTTCTTCTTCTTGAAGCACAGGGACTTATTACACTCAAAGAGGGTGCAGGCCTTACTGCTACAAAAGTAGACATTGTTGAAAACCCCTTAAACCTTGATATTAAAGAAATCGAAGCTGCACAGCTTGCACGTTCACTTGCAGACGTTGATATTGCAGTCATCAACGGTAACTATGCGATTGAAGGCGGTCTTAAGGTAAGCGAAGCTATTGCTGTTGAGGCATCTGATTCAGAAGCTGCACAGACCTATGCAAATATCCTTGTTGTAAAAGAAGGTAACGAAGAACAGGAAAAGATTAAGGCGCTCGTTACTGCTCTTACAAGCGAAACTGTAAAAACTTATATTGACAGCACTTATGACGGTGCAGTTGTTGCAATGTTCTAAATTCACGGACCGGAAAAATTTTTCCGGTCCATTTATATTGTAAACATATGTATTTTTTTGTATAATATATAAGAAAATATACTTTGGAGTAGATATGGATCATTTTGTTTTACGTTCCGAATATAAGCCTTCGGGGGATCAGCCCCAGGCTATTGATAAACTTGTAAAGGGTGTGCTTGACGGCGACAGAGAGCAGACTCTTCTTGGCGTTACAGGTTCGGGTAAAACTTTCACTATGGCTAATATCATTCAGAAGGTTAATAAACCTACATTAGTTCTTGCTCATAATAAGACTCTTGCTGCTCAGCTTTGTACCGAGTTTCGTGAGTTTTTTCCCGATAATGCGGTGGAGTATTTCGTCTCCTATTATGACTATTATCAGCCCGAATCTTACGTTCCGCAGACTGATCTGTATATTGAAAAAGACTCATCTATAAACGACGATATAGATAAACTTCGTCACTGTGCTACTTCTTCGCTTTTAGACCGTCGAGATGTTATTGTAGTTTCAAGTGTTTCTTGTATTTATACACTTGGTGATCCCGAAGAATACAGAAATCTCGTTCTTATATTGACCGAGGGCATGCAAAAAGACCGTGACGAAGTCATAAAACGACTTGTTGACATCCAATATGAGCGAAACGATATCAACTTTGTGAGAAACAAATTTCGCGTCAGAGGGGATGTTGTTGAAATATTCCCTGCAGGCTCTACCGAAGAAATATACAGAGTCGAGTTTTTCGGCGATGAAATCGACAGAATAACCAAACTTAACGTTTTAACGGGTGAAGTGATCTCCAGAGAAAAATTTATAGAAATATATCCTGCATCTCATTACGTTGTAGCACACGATAAGATGGAAAAAGCTATAACAGAAATCGAAAGGGAGCTTGAAGAAAGAATAAAGTTTTTCAAAGATAACGAAAAACCGCTTGAAGCGCAACGAATAGAGCAGAGAACACGATATGATATAGAGATGTTGCGTGAAATCGGTTTTTGCAGCGGTATTGAAAATTATTCGAGAATAATATCAGGTAGAAAACCCGGTTCAACACCGTTTACGTTGCTTGACTTTTTTCCCGATGATTTTCTTTTGTTTGTCGATGAATCACACGTAACGCTTCCTCAGGTCAGAGGTATGTACGGCGGTGATCATTCAAGAAAGAAAAACCTCATTGATTACGGTTTCAGATTGCCGTCGGCTTATGATAACAGACCGCTCAATTTTGATGAATTTGAGAAAAAAATCAATCAGGTCATCTACGTAAGTGCAACACCGGGAGAATATGAGAAGGAAAGAAGTACGTCAGTTGCTGAACAGGTTATAAGACCCACAGGTCTGCTTGACCCTGTTATTGAAGTTCGTAAAACAGAAGGACAGATTGACGATCTGATGAATGAAATCAGAATCAGAACAAGCAAAGGCGAAAGGGTGCTTGTGACAACACTTACGAAAAAGATGGCGGAAAATCTTACTGCGTATTTTGAAAATGCCGAGATAAGCGTACGCTATATGCATCACGACGTAGATACGATGGAACGTATGGAAATAGTACGTGATTTAAGACTCGGGAAGATCGACGTTTTGATAGGAATCAACCTTCTTCGTGAAGGACTTGATATTCCCGAGGTTTCGCTCGTGGCGATTTTAGATGCTGATAAAGAAGGTTTTTTACGTTCAGCAACATCGCTTATTCAGACTATCGGCAGGGCAGCAAGAAATGCTGACGGTACAGTTATAATGTACGCCGATACTATTACACCGTCAATGCAAATTGCCATAGACGAAACAAGTAGAAGAAGATCAAAACAGGAAAAATACAACAGAGAAAACGGAATTATTCCGCAGACTATAAAGAAAGACGTGCGTGATGTTATTGAAATATCGTCAAAAGAAGAAAAACACGACGGTTCTATAAAGAAACTTACGTCAAGACAGAAGAAGGATTTAATTACAAAACTTGAAAAAGAAATGCATGCGGCTGCTAAAATACTTGATTTTGAATATGCGGCGTATCTGCGTGACAGAATCAGTAAAATTCGGGGAGAAAACTAATAATGCCAAAAGAGTTTATTGATATAAAAGGTGCAAAAGTTAATAATCTGAAAAGAATTGACGTTAAAATTCCCAGAGATAAAATGGTTGTTATGACGGGTCTTTCGGGCTCGGGTAAGTCATCCCTTGCTTTTGAAACGATATATGCTGAGGGGCAGAGAAGATACGTTGAATCTCTTTCTTCGTACGCAAGAATGTTTTTGGGACAGATGGACAAGCCTGACGTTGAATCGATAGACGGTCTGTCTCCTGCAATTTCGATTGATCAGAAAACTACGTCAAAAAACCCGCGTTCAACTGTCGGAACGGTTACCGAAATTTATGACTATATACGACTTCTGTATGCCAGAATTGGTATTCCTCATTGTCCGATTTGCGGAAGAGAAATATTAAAACAGTCCGTTGACCAGATTGTAGATAAGATTCTGTTACTTGAAGACGGTACTAAATTTCTTGTTTTAGCACCTGTAGTCAGAGGAAAAAAAGGTAGACACGAGAAAGTTATCGATTCGGCACGTAAAGGCGGTTTTTCGAGAGTAAAAATTGACGGAATTATTTATGATCTTACTGAAGAAATATCACTTGATAAAAATATCAAGCACACAATTTCTGTAGTTGTTGACAGACTTCAAATAAAAGAAGGCATCCGTTCAAGACTAAGTGACTCTCTTGAAACGGCGACTTCGCTTGCGGAAGGTCTCGTGGTAATTGAGACTACTGACGGTGAAGAAGTTATGTATTCAATGAATTTTGCATGCCCCGATCACGGTATCAGCATTGATGAACTTACACCAAGACTCTTTTCTTTCAATAACCCGTTTGGTGCGTGCCCGACGTGCGGAGGCCTCGGACATACACTCGAACTTGACCCCGATCTTATTATACCGGACAAGAATTTGTCTTTGGCTGAAGGTTGTATTAAAGCTACAAGCTGGAGTTTTATATACGGCGGTTCAATAGCAAAGATGTATTTTGAAGCCTTGTCAAAGCATTATGGCTTTTCATTGGAAACACCGTTTAAGGATTTATCTGAAGAAGTTCAAAATGTCATCCTGTTTGGCAGCGGTGATACCAAGCTTGAAATGAAGCGTGACACGTCATTTGGCAGCGGTGTATACAAAACTGCTTTCGAAGGTGTTATACCTAATCTTCAGCGAAGATATAAAGAAACGTCAAGTGAGTTTATTCGCAGAGAAATTCAGCTTGTTATGTCAGAGCATCATTGTAAGGAATGTGACGGTAAGCGTCTTAGGAAAGAAGCGCTTGGTGTAACCGTAGGCGGAAAAAATATATTTGAGCTTACCGAAATGAGTGTTGCTGACGAACTTGATTTTATAAACAATCTTTCACTTACTGAAAAGGAAAGGCTCATTGCAAAGGATATTATTAAGGAAATCAAAGAAAGACTTTCTTTTTTAAAGAACGTCGGACTTGATTATCTTACTTTATCCCGAAGCGCTACTACTCTCTCGGGCGGTGAAAGTCAGAGAATAAGACTTGCGACACAGATTTCATCGTCACTTACGGGGGTTATTTATATCCTTGATGAACCGAGTATAGGTCTGCATCAGCGTGATAATGAGAAACTTATTCATGCTCTTAAAGATTTACGTGATCTCGGTAATACGCTTATCATCGTAGAACATGATGAAGATACGATGCGAGAAAGTGACTATATAATTGATATCGGTCCGGGAGCAGGCGTACACGGTGGTGAAATAGTTGCCTGCGGAACGCCTGAAGAAGTAGCGGCGTGTGAAGAATCAATAACAGGGCAGTATCTTAGCGGTAAAAAGAAAATTCCCGTTCCCGAGCAGAGAAGAGAGGGCAACGGAAATACGCTTGAAATAGTAAAAGCACATGCCAATAATCTTAAGAATATCTCAGTAAGTATACCTCTTGGTAAATTTACGTGTGTAACCGGCGTATCTGGTTCAGGTAAGTCATCTCTTGTTAACGAAGTTCTGTGTTCATACGTTTCACAGAAAGTTAATGCTAACACCAGAAAACTTCCTGTAAAGGTTGAACGCATTGACGGCATTAATAACATTGACAAAATAATTATCATTGACCAGAGTCCTATCGGAAGAACGCCGAGGTCAAATCCTGCGACGTATACGGGCGTGTTTACCGAGATACGAAACGTGTTTGCGTCTACTCCTGATGCAAAAATGAAAGGTTTTGGTCCCGGAAGGTTTTCTTTCAACGTAAAAGGCGGAAGATGTGAAGCGTGTCAGGGTGACGGAATTATAGAGTATGAGATGCACTTTTTACCCGCCGTATATGTTCCTTGTGAGGTGTGTAAAGGAAAAAGATACAATCACGAAACACTCGAAGTTAAGTATAAGGGAAAAAGTATAAGCGACGTTCTTGATATGACTATTGAGGAAGGTCTTGAGTTTTTTAAAAACTTCCCGTCAATTGAGAGGAAACTTAAAACGCTTTACGACGTAGGTCTCGGATATATTAAAATAGGACAACCCTCTACAACTTTGTCGGGCGGTGAGGCTCAGAGAGTTAAACTTGCAACTGAACTTTCGAAGCGCTCAACTGGAAAAACACTTTACGTCCTTGATGAACCGACAACGGGACTTCATACACACGACGTAAAAAGACTTATCAATATTCTTGAGAGGTTTGTTGATGCGGGAAACAGCGTTGTGGTAATTGAACACAACCTTGATATTATCAAAACCGCCGATCATATTATTGATCTTGGACCTGAAGGCGGTGACAGAGGCGGAAAAATTGTTACGACAGGTACTCCTGAAGAAGTTGCTAAATGCAAGAAGTCGTATACAGGTCAATTTTTAAAGAAAATGTTGAAATAACGCTTTATATGTATTATTCTATAAAAAGATTTTATTTTTAGAGGTGCAAAAACATTGAATACTGAAAATATAAGAAATATTGCTATAATTGCACACGTTGACCATGGTAAGACTACTTTGGTCGATGCAATGCTCAAACAAAGCGGAACTTTCAGAGATAACGAAGCCGTTGAAGACAGAGTAATGGATTCAAATGACCTTGAAAGAGAACGTGGTATAACTATTCTTGCTAAGAATACTTCACTTATATACAAGGATGTCAAAGTTAACATCGTTGATACTCCCGGTCATGCTGATTTCGGCGGTGAAGTTGAACGCAGTCTGAGTATGGTAGACGGTGTTTTACTGCTTATTGATGCGTTTGAAGGATGTATGCCGCAGACGAGGTTTGTATTACAGAAGGCATTGGCACTCAATTTAAAGCCTATAATTGTCGTTAACAAGGTTGACCGCCCCAATGCAAGACCGCACGAAGTTGTCGATGAAATTCTTGAACTCTTTATGGATCTCGATGCAACGGATGAACAGCTTGATTCTCCTATTGTGTTTGCATCAGGCAAAGCAGGTTGGGCGAGTCTTACACCTGAAATGAATTTACCGGATTTATCTATTTTGTTCGATAAAATTCTTGAAGAAATTCCTGCACCTAAGCAGAATGCTGATGCTCCGTTTCAGATGATGGTATCAAATATCGATTTTGATAATTTTACAGGACGAATTGCTATCGGCAGAATTAACAGAGGTGTAGTATCAAATAAGGATACCGTCGTTGTATGCGGACATGACGGAAAGAACAGAAATTGCAAGATATCGGCTCTTTATGAATACAAAGGTCTTAACAGAGCACCGTGTGATGCGGCAATAGCAGGTGACGTGGTTGCGATTTCGGGTCTTGACGACATCAACATAGGTGATACAGTATGTGCTGTAAATAATCCCGATCCGTTGCCTTTTGTAAAAATTGATCAACCCGTATTGTCTATGAACTTTTCTGTAAATAACGGTCCTTTTGCAGGTCGTGAAGGTCAGTTTGTTACTTCTCGACAGATTCGTGACAGACTTATGCGTGAGTTGCAAAGTAATATAAGTCTTAAAGTAGAGGATACCGATTCTGCAGATACGTTAAAAGTTTCGGGCAGGGGAGAACTTCATCTTTCTGTACTTATTGAGAATATGAGAAGACAGGGTTATGAATTTATGGTGTCAAAACCCAGTGTCATTTTAAAGGAAATTGACGGTGTCGTATGTGAGCCGTTTGAAATTCTTTACGTAGACGTTCCAAATGATTATACGGGTGCTGTAATAGAAAAAATTTCTCAGCGTAAAGGTGAAATGCTTGATATGGCACCTACTACGCAGGATTTTACAAGAATTACGTTTTCTATTCCATCAAGAGGTCTCATAGGCTACAGAAGTGAACTTCTTACCGATACTAAGGGTGCAGGCGTTATGAATACTCTCTTTGATGGATATAAGCCGTCAAAAGGCGAAATAACAAGCCGTACCAGAGGCTCACTCGTGGCATGGGAAACGGGCGAATCGGTAACCTACGGTCTCTTTAACGCTCAGGAAAGGGGAGACCTCTTTATCGGTGCAGGCGTTAAAGTGTATGAAGGTATGATTGTCGGGGTTAATAATAAGCAGGGCGATATTGCAGTAAATGTCTGCAAGAAAAAACAACTTACAAATATGCGTGCATCAGGCTCTGACGATGCGTTAAGACTTATTCCGCCTACAATTATGAGTCTTGAAAAGTGTCTTGAATTCATCGAAGATGACGAACTTCTCGAAGTAACACCTATGAATTTGAGAATGAGGAAAAGGATTCTTGATACCGATCTCAGAGCAAAGGCAGATGCCGCAGCAAAAAAGAATCGTTCGTGAGGAATAAAATGAAAGATACACTTAAATTATCATACAGACTACTTGCATGCATACTTGTGGTAGCATTAATCAGCTTTTTTGTTGTGATAGCAGTTGGAATGGACTCGCCTGAACTCATTGTTATCGATGCTGAAGATCAACCTATTGAGTATAAGGAAACGCCGTTATCAATTTCGGGAAATATATCTGCGGCAGTTCTTACGTTTTTTATGTGTGTTATGGTTTATACATACTCGTGGGAGCAGGGATTCAAAGATTACAACAGAAAATTTTCACGCCCTATCGTACATTATACTTTAAAGGGTTTTGTAAGTGGATTTATTGCGATAATTCCGATACTTGTGATGGGAGCAATCGCTCTCAGCGGTTCTAACGTTTTTATCGGCTACGCGTATAAAGTTATTGTTGCACCGTTCATTCATTGGTATAACAAAATGCTCAAAGCCGGCAATTATGTTTTCTGTCAGTTTATATATTTGATAGTTCCGATTGTCAGCGGTATCTCATACATAATGGGTAAACATAATTTTATGCCTGCTACGCGTCTCGTATACGGAAAGAGCAAAGATGAGGATACTCCCGAAAAAGCCACCTCTGCAATGGATATAATGAACGAAAAAAACAGAAATAATCTTAAGTAATTTATTGATACGTTTTTTAATAAAATGTATCGGTGAGTAAATTGAAAGTAAATTATGGTATTATAACCTTCATTTCTGTTTTAACCGTGGCTGCTGTCATTGTATTTCAGTGGCACAGTTCGTGTGTAGCTGCAATAGCGAGTTTCGGCAAAACAATTATTGTTGATGCAGGACACGGCGGATTTGACGGCGGTGCAGTTGCAGATGATAATACGCTTGAAAAAGATCTGAATCTTGAAATTGCAAATCTTCTTAAGAAATATCTTATATCAAGCGGTTACCATGTAATAATGACGAGAGAGGATGATTCTGCATTATCCGAACATAAGCTTGATGATATGCGTAAACGCCTTCAGGTAATGCAGGAGAACCGTGATGCGCTTTTTGTAAGTATACATTGCAATAAGTTTCCGGTTTCATCAGCTCGAGGATTGCAGGTGTTTTATTCGCAAAATACTGAAAGTTCAAAGGAACTTGCCGACTTAATACAAAATCAGTACAATACTTATTTAAATAAAAGTTGTAAACGTGTAAGTAAACCGTCATCAAATTCCATATATCTGTTAGACAAGGCACCTTGTGATGCTGTGCTTATTGAATGTGGTTTTGTTTCTAACAGGGCAGAACTTGAACTTCTTAAAGACGATACATACAGAAATGAACTCGCAAAAACGATAACAAATGCGATAAATCGGTTTTACGAGGCAGGTTTTTAAACGATTCAGTATCCATAAGGAAAACTTATCAAAGTATAATATTTATTTGCTTTACTTATGATTGCAATATGGTTATAATACAAATTATTAAATCAGCAGCTTTGCTGAAAATATAGGCCAAAAGGCTAAAAATAAAAAGGGGAATTCAAAATGAGAAAGTCCACAAAAATTCTTGCTGTACTTCTTGCAGTAGCAATGCTCGTATCATGCTTTGCTGCATGCGGTAAAGAAGCAGGCACAACTAACAACAATGAAACAACTGTTACTCCTATTAAGTTAGGCGGTATCGGTCCCACAACAGGCGGCGCAGCTATTTACGGTCAGGCTGTTAAGAATGCTGCTGAACTCGCTGTTGCAGAAATCAATGCACTCGGCGATACAGTTCAGTTCGAACTTAACTTCCAGGATGACGAACATGACGCAGAAAAGTCTGTAAACGCTTACAACAACCTTAAGGACTGGGGTCTCCAGATTCTCGTTGGTACAGTTACAACAGGTCCCTGCATTGCAGTATCTGCTGAAACAAATGCTGACAGAATCTTCACACTTACACCTTCTGCTTCATCAACAGACGTTATCGGCGGTCAGCCTGATGAAAGCGGCAACGTAATGATCCCCCGTAAGGATAACGTGTTCCAGATCTGCTTCACAGATCCTAACCAGGGTATCGCTTCTGCTCAGTACATCAAGGAACAGAACTTAGGTACAAACATTGCTATCATCTACAACAACGGTGATGCTTATTCAACAGGTATCTACCAGAAGTTCGTTTCTGAAGCTGAAACTCTCGGCCTCAACGTTGTAAGTGTTACAACATTCACTGATGACTCAGCTAACGACTTCACAGCTCAGCTTAACGATGCTAAGGCTGCAGGCGCAGACCTTCTCTTCCTTCCCATCTACTATACACCTGCTTCACTTATCCTTGCTCAGGCAGATAAGATGCAGTATGATGTAAAGGTATTCGGTGTTGACGGTATGGACGGTATCCTTACTCTCGAAAACTTCGACACAACACTTGCAGAAGGCGTAATGCTTCTCACACCTTTCTCAGCTGACGCTGAAGATGATCTTACAAAGAACTTCGTTGCTAACTACGAAGCTAAGTACGGTGATACACCTAACCAGTTTGCTGCAGATGCTTACGACTGCGTATACGCACTCTACAACGCATGTAAGGCTAACAACATAACAGGTGATATGTCTGCAGAAGAAATTTGCGACCTCCTCGTTGCTCAGTTCACAAATCCTGACTTCTCATTCGACGGTCTTACCGGTCAGGACGTTACATGGTCAGCAACAGGCGAAGTTTCAAAGTCTCCCAAGGGTATGGTTATCCAGGGTGGCAAATACGTTGGTATGTAATTTAAATACTATCCTTTAAACAAAGGGGTTTTAAATAACCCCTTTGTTTTCTGTATTAGTATTTCCCTTAAAATATAAATGAGGTAATATATATGACATTCCTTTCTAATTTAATTAACGGAATAAGTCTTGGTAGTGTTTATGCAATTATAGCTCTCGGTTATACGATGGTATACGGTATTGCCAAAATGCTTAACTTTGCACATGGCGACGTAATTATGGTTGGTGCATACATATCTTTCTGTAGCACAACTTATCTTGGACTGCCCGTACTCGTGTCAATAGTTATTGCTATGGCTGTATGTACCGTGTTGGGTATTCTTATTGAGTTTCTTGCATATAAACCGCTTAGATCTGCTCCGTCACTTGCAGTTCTTATCACTGCTATCGGTGTAAGTTATTTTCTGCAGAATGCTGCTCTTATTATTTGGGGAAGTGCACCGAAAACCTTTACTTCTGTCGTAAAGAATATCGAATCCATAAAGCTTTTTGACGGACAGCTTATTATTACGTCTGAATCTATTATTACTGTGCTTTCGTGTATCGTAATTATGATAGGACTTACTGTTTTCACTTCTAAAACTAAAATCGGTAAAGCAATGAGAGCTGTGTCTGAGGATAAAGGTGCTGCTCAGCTTATGGGTATTAACGTTAACGTTACTATTTCAGTTACCTTTGCTATAGGTAGTGCTCTTGCGGCTATTGCAGGTGTACTTCTTTGTTCTTCATACAACAGCCTTGTTCCGACTACGGGTTCTATGCCCGGTATAAAAGCCTTCACTGCTGCAGTTTTCGGCGGTATTGGTTCAATTCCCGGTGCTATGATAGGCGGTATACTTCTCGGTCTTATTGAAATTCTCGGTAAGTCGTACATCTCTATGCAGCTTTCCGATGCAATCGTTTTTGCTGTTCTTATTATCGTTCTTCTTGTAAGACCTACGGGTATTCTCGGCAAGAAGATCAACGAGAAAGTGTAGGTGAGAGATATGAAAAAATTAAACAAAACATCAGGTTTAAATCTCGCTTCATATCTGATAGTAATTGCAGCGTTTTTAATCTTGAATCCTATGCAGTCAGCAGGTATGCTCAGTAACTCTCTCAAAGGTCAGCTTATACCTATCTGCGCATACGTTGTTATGGCAATTTCACTCAATCTTACCGTAGGTGTACTTGGTGAACTTTCACTCGGACATGCCGGTTTTATGAGTGTAGGTGCATTCAGCGGTGTTATAGCTGCAATTTCACTCCAAAACGTCGTTCCTTCGGAGCCTCTCAGACTTGCTTTAGCTATTCTTGTTGGCGGTATACTTGCAGGTATTGCCGGTCTTATAATAGGCGTTCCTGTACTCAGACTTCAGGGCGACTATCTTGCTATCGTTACGCTTGCATTTGGTGAAATAATTAAGAATATTATTAACTGTCTCTACGTCGGTGTAGATGCAAAGGGCCTTCATATCGGAATTACTGATATCCAGTCATTAGGTATGACAAACGGTACCGTAATTCTTAAAGGACCTCAGGGCGCAGTAGGTGTTCCCAAAATTGCTACGTTTAGTGCAGGTATAATTCTTGTACTTGTAACTCTTTTTGTTGTCCTTAACCTTATAAAGAGCCGTGGCGGACGTGCTATCATGGCTATCAGGGATAACAGAATTGCTGCTGAATCAGTTGGTATCAATATTACAAAATACAAATTACAGGCATTTATCACATCTGCTGCTTTCGCAGGTATGGCAGGTGCATTATATGCAATGAATTATTCTACCATCATTGCTAAGAAATTTGATTTTAATACTTCGATACTCGTACTTGTATTCGTAGTTCTCGGCGGTATGGGTAATATCTTCGGTTCAATAGTGGCAACTACCATTCTTTATATGCTGCCCGAACTTTTGAGAGAATATGCCGATTACCGTATGCTTATATATGCAATAGTACTCGTTGTAATTATGCTCCTCACAAACAGTGAAAAGGCAAAGCAGCTCAGAGAGATTATTTCATTTAAGATAAGCAAATGCTTTAAGAAAAATAAACATTCAGTTAAGGAGGTGGCGGACAATGAGTAAAATGGTACCCGTTCCGAGTAAGTCAATTATTCCGGAAAGAGATATCAATGACGTACCTGTACTTGAAGCGCATCACCTTGGTATCGATTTCGGCGGTCTTACCGCTGTTGATGAACTTGACCTTATAATCGGTAAAACTGAAATTGCAGGTCTTATCGGTCCTAACGGTGCAGGTAAAACTACTGTCTTTAACCTTCTTACTAAGGTATACCAGCCTACAAGAGGTACGATACTTCTTAACGGTCAGGATACAAGTAATATGAACGTTACGCAGGTAAACCGCGCAGGTATTGCCCGTACTTTCCAGAATATCAGACTTTTCAATTCACAGACTGTTGAAGAAAACGTTAAAATCGGTTTACACAATCATATTCATTCAAATATGCTGTCCGATGTTTTCCGCCTTCCTTCATATTGGAAATCGGAAAAAAAGGCTCATGAACGTGCTCTCGAACTGCTTTCTATATTTGATATGCAGGATCTTGCGGATCATCAGGCAGGTTCACTTCCTTACGGTGCGCAGAGAAGGCTTGAAATTGTACGTGCACTTGCAACGGAACCAAAGCTTCTTCTTCTTGATGAGCCTGCGGCAGGTATGAATCCTTCGGAAACAGCCGAACTTATGGAAAATATCAGAAAGATAAGAGATACATTTGGAATAGCAATTCTTCTTATCGAGCATGATATGAATCTTGTTATGGGTATTTGCGAAGGTATTGTAGTTCTTAACTACGGTAAAATAATCGCTAAAGGTACACCGAGTGAAATTCAGAATAATCCCAAGGTTATCGAAGCATATCTTGGTAATAAAAAGGAGGATAAGTAATGGCACCGCTTTTAAAAATCGATGATATAAACGTATATTACGGCGCTATTCATGCTATAAAAGGCGTCTCCTTTGAAGTTAATGAAGGTGAAATTGTTACTCTTATTGGTGCAAACGGCGCAGGTAAGAGTACAATCCTCAAAACTATTTCCGGTCTGCTCAGATCAAAAACAGGCAGCATTGATTTTAACGACAGTTCAATTGCTCACATTCCGCCACACAAAATAGTAGATATGGGTCTTGCTCATGTTCCTGAGGGAAGAAGAGTGTTCCTTAATATGACTGTGGAAGAGAACCTTGAAATGGGTGCATATACACAGGATAAGTCAACTATTGCAGCATCTAAAGAAGACGTTTTCACACGTTTTCCGAGACTTAAAGAACGTCGTAAGCAGATCGCAGGTACGCTTTCAGGCGGTGAACAGCAGATGCTCGCTATGGGCAGAGCACTTATGAGTAAGCCTAAACTTCTTATGCTTGATGAACCTTCAATGGGTCTTGCTCCTCTTCTGGTAGAGCAAATCTTTGATATAATCAAGGAACTTCACGAAGCAGGTACAACCATACTTCTCGTTGAACAGAATGCTCAAATGGCGCTTTCTGTTGCTACACGTGCATATGTTCTTGAAACTGGTAAAATAACCCTTTCAGGTACAGGTGAAGAACTTGCAGCAAGCGATAAAGTCAGAAAAGCCTACCTTGGTGGCTAAAATTAAAGACCTTGTGTTTATCACAAGGTCTTTTTTATATCCATAATTACGTTTGGAAGTCTTTTTTTTGCAAATTCCATAAATTTTTGTGCCGCCATCGACATAAGTCCTACGTTCTGATATGCGAGATATATTTTTCTGTGAATAGGTGGATCGGTTGGTACCGAGTTGTAATCGTACGACGCTCTTTTGAGAACGAGAGAGGGGAGAATACTAACTCCGAAGTTCTCTTCAACCATAGAAAGTATAGTAAAGTCATCCTGAATTCTGAATTTTACTTCCGGATACAAACCGAGCTCGTTAAATCTTTCGATAGCGTTATTGGGGGTACCTTCTTCAATCATCAATAACTGCTCGTTTTCAAGTTCTTTTAAAGGAATTCTGTCAAGTTTTGCAAACCTGTGGTTTTTGGGGAAAACGGCATAATATAAATCTTCATCAACTTCATCGAGTTTAAGATCGGGCGTGTCCTTGTAAGAAACAAAACCAAAGTCAACCTTATTAGATTTTATCCATTCGGGTATCGTAATATTATCACCCTGATGTAGAATAAACTTAATATTTGGGTATATTTCGTTAAACTCTTTAATCAGTTTAGGAAGCCAGTGCTGAGCAATACTCGTGAAAGTACCTATTCTGACTTCGCCTGAACTTAAGCCTTTAATTTCGTTAACACGGTCTGTAAGGTCCTGATGAACGTAAACTGATTTTTGAATAAGAGGGTAGAGTGTAGCACCTTCCGAAGTAAGTGTTATGCCTGTACGAGTTCTTACGAGGAGTTTGAAAGAAAACTCTTTTTCAAGTGAACTTATCATCTGACTTATCGCTGCCTGAGTATAACCTAAGGATTGAGCAGCTTTTGTAAAGCTTCCCAATTCAATTATTTTGCAAAGAGCAATATATCTTGTCATATTAACCACCTATTAATATATTTTATATTAATATAACAATTTTTTAAATATCCGTCAATATAATTTATTTTGAATAACAAAAATTGTTTTATAACGAATAAGAATTGCCACATATACTGAGATATAATATAGACGATAGAAATTAATCTTACGTAAGTTTAAAACTACCAACGATATTTTATTAGGTGTATTATAATTTTATAGACGTTTCCCATTAAAAATTTGATTAAATATAAAGGATAATGCTTTACTAAAAGCATTGTCCTTTAATTATTTTGTGATATAATATTACTTATAGAAAAATAAAAGAGGCATGTTATATGTATCTGATATCACCTTTAAAAAAGCAGTATAAGGCAAATTTGCATTGCCATAGTGTTTTTTCTGACGGCAAGAAAACACCTCAGGAACTTAAAGATATGTATAAGGCTCACGGTTACTCAATTCTTGCGATTACCGACCATGAAAGACCAAAAAGCCATTCATATTTAAGTGATGATGAATTTATTGCCTTAACCGGATATGAAACGTACGTGAGGACTAATTCAGAATGTCGTGCAGATCCGTATGAGAAGGAAGTACATTTTAATCTCTTTGCACGCGACCCTGAAAACGAAGCTATCGTTTGCTATGACCCGAAATACTGTAAGTACATGTCTGCAGAAGATAAGGAAAAGCTGAAAAAAGTCGGTGTTCAAAAACCGCGAGAGTATTCGGTAGCCTATATAAACGAACTCATTAAAACCGCAAAAGAAAACGGATATATAGTAGCTTATAATCATCCGTGGTGGTCTATGGAAGATGAGGCGGAGACACTTGAGTATGAAGGCTATTTCAGCATGGAAATGTGCAATTATGGCGCTTATATGATTGGACGACTTGAATATAATGGAAGGCTTTATGATAAGATGCTTTTGTGCGGCAAAAGAGTATTCTGCCACAGTGGTGATGATAATCATAATAAATTACCCGCTGATTCTGTTGGATTCGATTCATTCGGTGCATTTACTATGATTATGCCGGACAACTTTACATATGATTCAGTGATTTCTGCAATGGAGAACGGTGAGATGTATTCTTCAATGGGACCGTTATTCAAGGAAGTATCTATGACAGGAAACAAAATTCACATAGAATGTTCGGACGTAGAGCAGATTACGGTATTTACCGGAAGTAAAAATCCCCGCAGGAAGTATGCCAATAAAGGGGAGACGATTAACTCGGCAGATTTTGAAATTGATGACCGTGCAAAATTCGTCAGAGTATCTATTGTAGACAGATATGGCAAATTTGCCGATACACGTGGCTTCTTTAGAGATGAACTGGAATTTTAGGAGGTATAAATATGGAACAGAGAGAAATATGGATAAAATCAACATTGGATTCAACGATGCAACCGTCGTTATTTTACAAATCCGAATCAGACACTAAGCGACCGCTCTTAGTCGGATTACATACATGGAGTTTTGACCGTTTTAATCAGATTAAGAATATGCTTCCTTATGCAGAAAAATATGATTTTAATTTGTTATTGCCAGAATTCAGAGGTCTGAACAAAATTAAGAATCCCAATTATCTGCAGGCATGCGGCTCTGAATATGCAAGACAAGATATAAAAGATGCAATTGACTACGTTATTGAAAACGAAAACGTTGATAAAGACAACATTTTCTTATTGGGACTCAGCGGCGGCGGTCATATGTCTTTATTGATGGCAGGTATGTGTCCTGAATATTTTAAGGCTATCGGTGCATACGTACCTATAACCGATCTGGAAAAATGGACACATCAGAACGAGAGATACAGTAAGCACGTTTATGATTGCTGCAATAACGATATTGAAGAGATGAGAAAAAGGTCACCGATGACTTACGTTGACAATATCGCAAAAGCAAATCTTAAAATATTCCACGGCAAGTTCGATAAGGTCGTTCCAATGTCACACAGTATGGAATTATATCAAACAATATTAGCAAAATATCCGGATGCTCGAGTTTTTCTTGATATTTTTGACGGCGGACATCAAATTGATATGGAAACCGCTTTTTATTGGATTTTATCACAATATCAGGAAACAAATATTGTTGAAGTTACGGGTTAATATAAATGGCTGAAGTTAAGAAAACCGTATTCATATGTAGTACTTGTGGTTTTGAATCTCCGAAATGGAACGGCAGATGTCCCGGTTGCGGTGAGTGGAACACTATGGAAGAAGAAGTCAGAGAAACGAAATCCGTAAAAAGAGTATCAAACAGAGATGAGTATAACGTTTCAAAACCGGTCAAACTTGATGAAATAGAAGTTACCGACAGTCACAGAATGATAACGGGACTTACTGAACTTGACCGGGTTTTCGGCGGTGGTATTGTTAAAGGGTCTGTTTCTCTTATAGGCGGTGATCCCGGCATAGGTAAGTCTACAATACTTCTGCAGTTATGCCAATGCCTCACAAACACCAAAATTCTGTATATTTCGGGCGAAGAATCGTTATCACAGTTAAAGTTGCGTGCAAAGCGTCTCGACGTACACAGCGACAATTTGAAACTTCTTACACAGACTGAGATTTCCAAAATTATGTCTGTTATAGAGAAGGAACTGCCCGAAATAGTAATTATTGACTCGATACAAACTACATATTCTTCGGAAATATCATCTATCCCCGGAAGTATCAGTCAGTTGAAAGAATGTGCATTACAGCTTACTGATTTTGCAAAAACCAAAGATATTACGATGATATTTGTCGGACATATAAATAAAGAAGGCTCTATCGCAGGTCCAAAGGTGCTTGAGCATATGGTAGACGTTGTTCTTTATTTTGAAGGGGACAAAAACTTAAGTTGCAGGATTTTGAGGGCAGTAAAAAACCGTTTTGGATCTACCAATGAAATCGGTATTTTTGATATGACTTCAAAAGGACTTGAATGTGTTGAAAATCCGTCAGTTTCGCTTTTGTCAGGTAAACCTTCAAACGTATCGGGTTCATGCACAGTAGCGATGATGGAAGGGTCACGTCCCATATTATCCGAAGTGCAGGCATTACTTCTTCAGGTGCCTTACGGCAATCCCAGAAGAACGGCTAATGGTATTGATCCTAACAGGGCAGCAATGCTGCTTGCGGTCATAGAAAAGAGAGCAGGACTGAGGGTTTCTTCTTGTGATACGTTTATAAATGTAATCGGCGGTCTTCGTTTTACAGAACCGTCAGGTGATGTTGCCATAGTATTGTCAATTGCCTCGAGTTTTCTTGATAAACCCGTTCACGAAGGTTTAATCGCAGTAGGGGAGGTAGGTCTTGCAGGTGAGCTTAGATCTGTTCCTTATATCGAAAATCGTATTGATGAAGCTGTAAGGCTCGGTTACAAAGAATTTATTGTACCGCATTCAGCTAACGTAAAGATGCGACAGGGTGTAAAAATAATAAGCTGTAAAAATATCGCTGAAGCGATAGACGCGGCAATATAACAAAAACAGTGCAGCTAAATCAAAACTGCACTGTTTTTGTAAAATAAATATAATCAAAGGAGGGTTCGTTATAATTATTGACGAGATAGGTTCCGAATATTCATATATTGAATTTCCCGGTTTACCAAAAAATAAGGTTGCATACGTCTTTTTAGGTAAAGATAACGTACCGCTTCTTGAAAATCCCTTAAAGAGTCTTGATATAAACATTTATTCGTTAGAAGGGGACTCGCGTTTGGATAAAAGAGTGGCAAGTCATACGGATATGCTGATGCTTCATTTAGGCTGTAATCATATAGTTTTGTCCAAATTCCAAGATGATTTTCCTTTTGAAGACACGAAAATTGCTGTTTCAGCGTCAAATTTGTCAACAAATTATCCTAATGATATAGCGTTAAACGCAGTTATGATCGGAAAAAATATAATTTGCAATAAAAAATATACCGATAAGTACATTATAGAATATGCAACCAATAACAATTTAAACATAATTGACGTAAAACAAGGCTATTCCAAATGTTCTGTAGTACCCATTTCTCATAATGCAATAATAACAGATGATAGGGGAATTGCCAAAGCATCACAAGAAGTGGGTATCAATACGTTGTATATAGAAAAACGTTTTGTTGTTTGCGACGGTTTTGATTACGGATTTATCGGTGGCGCGTCAGGAATGATTGATAAAAATGTTTTAGCGTTTACGGGCGTATTTCCGAATACTGATATAAAAAATACAGTAGAAGTATTTTTGAATAAACACGGTGTAAGTATAAAATATCTTACAGAAAAACCTATGTTTGACGTAGGTTCAATTATTCCGTTTATAGAATATAGTAAGGGAACAACATGAACTTGACTCAAATAAATAACAATGCCAATTGCGCTAAATGCATATGAGTTTAGCGCAATTGAAAGCGTTATTGGAATCAACCGCACGGCCTGAGCTGTGTGCTTGATTCCTTTTTTTGGACTTTTTGGGATACGGGATCACACACACAGTTTTGCTGTAATTCCTTTTTCCTGACAAAAGAAAAAAGAGCGCCGACCGAAGTCAGACACTCTCTTTATCTCTCCACCGTTATTATACAACCTTTCCTGACCGGTGTCAACCTTTTTTCGGTATTTTGGGTTGATATCTCTCCGCTTTCCCCCTCGGATGAGGGGGAACGGGAAGGGGGAGCGAAAAAAAGAAACCCGCCCGCAGGCGAAAAAAAGCCAAAGGCAAAAACGACTTAAAGAGACGCGTACAGTTTCGGGTTTGCCCGAAACTACGCGTCTTTTTGCCCTTTGGCGGAGGGAGCGAAGCCGAAGCCGAAGCAAAAAAACGTTTACAGTTTTTTTTGCGCTACGGGGACGACTGGGGGAACCGACGAAAAAGGTACGACTGAGGACACCAAATAACAATGTTTTGTCAATGGTGCGAAGCACTTGTCTTGCCATTGACAAACATTGTGCCGTTTTCATCGGTGAAAACGGTTTGGTGTATACTTCGTTGGGGGCTGTCTTCAGCTGAGCGTACGGACGAGCGTGAGCACAGCCAACCTATGCAATGCAATGGAAGGCTGTGCGAACATAAAAACTTTTGTGGTGGAACACCCAAAAGTTGCGAGTATACCTTTTTTGTTTATTTGTCCTTTAATCTGATGACGGACAAATAAACGCTTATTTCGGGTCATTATCGGGCAAAAAAGCACGATAATGGCGTTGTTGCTCCAGCAACATTCCGAAATAAGAGCCTTTTTGTAGCTGCTTTTATCTGCAAGGTTTACCTTGCAGGAAAAGCTGCTCCGGTTGTGCGTAGCACAACCGCAAGGAGCGAAGCAATATCTGCAATAGCGAAGGCGCATTGTGCCGAGCATTGCAGATAGCGAAGCGATAACGATCACGAGCGAAGGCGCATTGTGCCGAGCCGTGCGAGAGGATAATTCTGTTCTATTACTTGATTATAGGACAGAATTTCATCACTTTATGAAAGGGGGTATCATAAATGTATAACACAAAATTGAAAATATATCCCGACGGAACTATCAAAAGAACTGTTTGCAATGTACCCATTTTTAACACAGAAACAACAGAAAAAACTGTTGAAGATGAAGATATACCCGTCACTTTATCAACGGATATGGACAAAATTTTAGATTATGCAATGAACAAATTGGTGTCATATTTGTTTGATGATACTTCCTTAATCGCAAATAAAGCACGTGCTCAGGCACGTGCGAGAGCTTCAATATATGACTTGTGTATGTGTAATAACTTCAAGTATTTTCTCACAATTACGCTCGACCAAAACAAGATTGAAAGCAGGGAAAATATGTTCATTATTCAAAAGAAACTCAATACCTGGTTATCAAATATGGTATCGAGATATGATGCAAAATATATTTGTGTTCCCGAACATCATGCAGACGGTGTAAGTGTTCATTTCCACGCTTTAATGAGTGGCAACTTGAGACTGAAAGACAGTGGACACAAGACAAAAGACGGAAGAAAAATATATAACCTCGACCAATGGAAATACGGTTTCTCAACTTGCATTGAGATAGACGAAAATTACGAGGCTTGTGTGAAATATATAATTAAATACATAACAAAGAACGTTGAAAAAATAGGTGGCAGGTGGTACTTACACGGGGGTAACTTAATCAAACCCGAACGAATGTTCTGTAATATAAATCCCGATGAATGGGAAAAGGCTTTTTCCTCGGGTGATATATTCAATCCTGCAGGTACTTCCTTACAGTTTATTTTCGACTGACACACGTTTACAAACAAATTAACACTTTTTAGACTGTAAATATGAAATCTGATTATATTGAAATTTCGGAGTTCCGAAAAATAATTGTTCATCTTGACCACCCGTATGACCTCATTATGTCTGTCGCACTTGAAACGGGGGCGAGAATTGGGGATATTGTCGCACTTCCTTATTCAGCATTGGCCGACAGGTCAATCAATTACACTGCACAAAAGACCGGGAAATCGTGTTCGTGTAAATTGTCCAATAAATTGTACATTAAGTTAGCGTGCAGGAGTGGGGAAAAGTGGCTTTTTCGAAGCGACAAAAGCAAATCGGGACATATCACAAGGCAGGCGGTTTACAAGAACGTTCGCAAAGTTGCGGAAGCCTTAGGCGTGAAAAACCACGTCAGTCCACACTCGGCACGCAAAACGTTTGCTGTCGGATTGTTGCGCGAAAAAGGCTTGAACGCAGTTCAAAAAGCCTTGCAACACGAGAGTGTCGGCACGACCGCTTTGTATTGTTTTTCTGATGTTATGCAAAAAAAACGTTCCGGTGATAATAATATTGATTTTGAGGCTTTTGCTGATTTAATTGCTGACAAAGTTGTCGACCGTTTGAACAAGAGACTTGACAAAGGCGAGGGAGTAGTTTAATATTATTATCACAGCAGTGGGCAATTGTCGCTAAATTCACATTTGGCGCAATTGCGGTTTTTAATAACAATGCTAATTGCGCTAAATGCAAATTTAGCGCAATTAAGGGGAGTGTTTTTCTTGAAATTATTAAATATATCGTGTACTATATAAATATATCATTGTTATACAGGTGTTATTATGAATTCTGATTTACCGGTTTCAGTTATTGAATATCTGAGTTACAGCGAAAATATCCGTGGACTTTCTAAACGTTCTGTAGATGCTTATAAGATTGATTTAAGAATGTTTTTTAAATACATGGTAAGAAAAAAAGTTTTGAAAGATTCTTCAGTTGAACTTTCGGATGTAGATATCTCAAACGCTGATCTTGATTTTATTTCAAAAATCAGTTTAGCTGATATTTATGAATTTCTCAATTATCTTTCTCGTGAACTTGGCGAAGGTTCTGCTGCACGAAGTCGAAAAATTGTATCAATACGAATGTTCTATAAATATATGACTTCAAAAACAAATCAATTGTCATATAATCCTACTCTTACTTTGGAAACACCCAAATCAGCTAAACGATTGCCTGTACACTTATCTTTAAATGAATCAGTTTCATTGCTTGACAGTGTTGACGGTCCTTTTAAAGAGCGTGATTATGCTATTTTAACTCTATTTTTGAACTGTGGAATGCGTCTTACTGAATTAGTGGGTATAAATTTGCGTGATATTGGCGAAAACACGATTGTTATTACCGGTAAAGGCAATAAACAACGTATGGTTTATTTAAACGAAGCATGTATTTCCGCACTTAAAGATTATCTTGCTGTAAGACCTGCAGATAAACTGAAAGGCAGCGATCGCGATGCACTGTTTATCAGCAAACAAAACAAGCGTATAAGTCCTCGTATGGTTCAGACTCTTGTTACCAAATATATTGATAAATCAGGCCTTTCAAATAAGAATTATTCAACCCATAAATTACGTCATACAGCGGCCACACTTATGTATCAGGAAGGCGGTGTTGATGTACGAACACTTCAGGAAATTCTCGGACACGCACAGTTGAATACTACACAAATATACACACATATTTCTGATAAACAGCTTCAGGAAGCATCTTTAAAAAATCCGCTTTCCAAACACAAAAAGACTAAAAAAGAATAAAAACAGGTACAATTTGTACCTGTTTTTTTATACTTCATCGTGGAAAATTATTTCATCATCGTCATCTTCAATAATGAGATCTATGTCTTCGTCAGAGTACTCCTCTTCCCTTTTTTCTTCCTGTTCTTCTTCTTTTGGCATCATATATTTCTCAATAATCGGATACGTTGAAAATACAGCGATAAACTGAAGGAATGCCGGTAAAAACAACGCGAAAATTAAAAACCAGAAAATAAATATTACCAAAAAGACGCCTTGTGTAGCATATTGGGCCGCAACAAAAATACCACCTATATACGCAACTAAAGTAATTAACTGCGATATAAGTGCGCAGAAATTGTTTTTAAGACCTACAATTGCAAATATCGCAGCATCTTTAAAAACGTATCTGAGCTTGAGTTCAAACGTCACCATTACCGTATAAACATAGTAACGTATAAACGTATAGATAATCAGAGCAGTTATCGAAAATGCAAGGAAAAAGTAATTACCGGTAGAAAGCTGTGTGCCTCTGAGTGACCAGTAAAATAATGCATCGTATACGAATAAAAACGTAAATACAATATCGATAATTCCTGCAACAAAACTCTGCTTGAAATTGTTTTTAAAAGCATCAATAAAATCCCACCAAACAAAAGCATGCTCTTCTCTGGCGAAATTCCTCAAAACGTAGGTATAAGCTGCAGTAGCAGGACCGATTGTAACAATCGGAATTGAAAAAAGAATAAAAAGAAGATTTACCTGAATTATCTTACCAATTTTTCTTCCAAATAATTCCCAGAATAGAAAAAACCTTCTCTTCTTGGGTGCGTTTTTAGATACACCTTTACCTTCTTTATTGTAATTTTTATTAAAAAATCCCATAAAACTCCTTTACGCCCTCGGATGATATTTATTATATACCGATTTAAATTTATTTTTTACAAAACGTGCATATACCTGTGTTGAAGCTATATCAGTATGACCAAGCATTTGCTGAACATCATGCAAATCTGCCCCGTTTTCTACCAGGTGAGCCGCAAAACTGTGTCTGAGAGTTTGCGGAGTAATGTCGGTAGTTATTCCCGCAAGCTGCTGATAATGCTTGATTATCTTCCAGAAACCTTGTCTGGTAAGCCTGTCCCCGCTAAAATTAATGAATAGCGCATTATTACCGGGTTTTGAATAAATTCTTCTTGTGGAATTTATGTATGTTTCAAGAGATTTAACTGCCATCGGATAAAGAGGAACAATCCTCTCTTTTGGGGCATCACCACATCTGACGTACCCAAATTCGAGATTAAGATTTTCAACGTTTAAATCTATAAGTTCCGAAACACGAAGACCGCTTGCATACAAGAGTTCAAGCATTGCCTTATCTCGAATACCTTTAAGTTCATTAAGATCCGGCTGATCAAGCAAAAGTTCAACTTCCCGACTCGTCAATATCTGTGGCATCTTTCGTTCGACCTTCTGAACCTCAACTCCAAGAAAAGGATTAACGTAAGCTTGTCCGATAAGGATAAGATATTTGTAAAACGACCTGACGGCAGAAAGATGTCTTTTTACAGTGCTAGGTACCATCCCTGAATCATACAGATGTTTTATGTAAGACTGAGCATTAGTATTAGTAACCTGACTGTAATCAGAGATGCCTATTGAATAACAATAATTTACAAATGCGTTGATATCACGCTCATATGAATCAATTGTGTTTCTGCTTGAACCTTTTTCTGTTAAGGATTTAATGAAACCACTTGTCAACAAATTCATTTTAAGGCACCTCCTTCTTAATAATTTACTTTACATAATTTTTGCATATAGAATTATAATACAGTGAAAGCCTTATTGCAAGAGGATTTCAGCGATTTTTACAAAAATTATTTGTGCGAGATTATGTAAAATGGGTTATGTTAACTTTGCAACCTGCTAAACCACAAAATAATGTGTCATCCACACGAGGATGACACAAACACACTTTATTTAATTAACACCAACTACCCCACCCACTACGGATGAAATTATAATACACCCAGCCAAAAGATAAAAACCGTTACCTAACGTTAACGAAGATAGAGTGATGTATTCTATCAATTTTATTAAAATTACAAATAATGTTCCTACAACCGCTCCGCATAATACTCCTTTCCTACGTGTCCCCTTACCTGCCGAAATTCCACCGCAGATTCCTGCAACGGACGAAATAACGTAACTTGATACTGTTATGATATTTTCGCTTATTGAGGTCATTTTAGCGATTACGGCTACAACCAGAGTCAAAACAATAAGAACTACTACCGAAAACAGTGTAGCAAGTAAACACGTTTTTAAAGAAAATTTATTTTCCGTCATTTATATATCACCTTCCCGGTAATATAAATATTAAAAGCGGTCGGATATTATTCCGACCGCTTTTAATTATTTCTTATTTTCAGTTTCGTCTACATATTCATCGAGGTATGAATCCGGATCATCATCGACTTTTTTGCTTGCTGTAGCTGCTGCAATGTCCTTTTCGGTGAGAACCTGATTAATGCCCCATTTTTTAAACGTAAGTCTCGTCTTGTTGGAACCTGTTTCGATTGTTACTTCGTCATCCTTGATTTTTATTACTCTACCAACGATACCGCCGATTGTAACAAGCTCATCACCTACCATGAGGCTATCACGCATATTCTTTGCTTCTTTTTCCTTCTTCTTCTGAGGACGGATAAGAAGAAAATAGAATATTGCAATCATAAGTACGATAGAAAGTATCATGCTTCCCATACCGCTTGACTGAGGTGCAGGAGTCTCTGCAGCAAATGCCGAAATCGACATTACGGATGCAAAAACACCGCTTGTAAGAACAACTGATAATGCTTTTCTTAATGTTTTCATTATAAACTTTCTCCTTTAAATTTATAACAAAAGCAGGAGTATTAAAATAGCTCCTGCTTTCTTATGTGGAGCGGATTACGAGGCTCGAACTCGCTACCTCAACCTTGGCAAGGTTGCGCTCTACCAGATGAGCTAAATCCGCATATATGGTGGGAGCTACAGGGATCGAACCTGTGACCCTCTGCTTGTAAGGCAGATGCTCTCCCAGCTGAGCTAAGCTCCCCTATTCTCACCATTTTTTCAAGACGCTTAATTATAATACTACATTGCATATCTTTTGTCAAGAGTATTTTACAAAAAGCGCTCCGTTTCATATAACTTTTAATCTGTTTTCCAAAACTACATATCAAGGTTTATGTTGACAATGTAATACCTCTATGTTATAATTTCCAAGTGAAAGAAGGTGTGTGTTATGAACGAATTCGTTATAGTGACAGATTCGTGTTGCGATCTCACACAAGAAATCGCAGATAAATATAATTTAGTTATTGTTCCTCTTACGCTTAATTTTTCAGATAAGTCTTATAAAAACTATCTTGACGGCCGTGAAATACAGCCTAAAGAGCTTTACAGCAGACTTTCTGAGGGCGAGCTTCCAACTACTTCAGCAGTAAATATAGCTGAATTTGAGGAAATTTTTGAGCCCATAGCATCAGAGGGAAAAGATATTCTTTACATCGGTTTTTCATCAGGCCTCAGCGGTACATACAGCACCGGAAAAACTTCCCTTTCAATGCTTGCGGAAAAATATCCAGACAGAAAGCTTTACTCAGTAGATTCACTTTGCGCTTCTCTCGGTCAGGGCTTACTCGTGTATCTCGCTGCAAAGTTTAAAGAAGAAGGAAAAAGTATTGATGAAGTAAAAGCTTACGTGGAAGAAAACGTACCCCATCTGTGTCATTGGTTTACAGTTAACGATTTATTCCATCTTCAAAGAGGTGGAAGAGTGTCAGCTGCTGTAGCTATTGTTGGTTCAGTTTTAGGTATTAAGCCTGTTCTTCACGTAGACAATGAAGGTCATCTTACCAGTGTTTCAAAAGCACGTGGAAGAAAAGCCTCTATTAATGCCTTGTTTGACAAAATGGTGCAGACAGGAATCGATATTAAGAATCAGACTGTGTTTATCAGTCACGGCGATTGTGAAGAAGATGCCAATTTGCTTGCAGACAGAATTAAATCCGAGCTTGGTGTAAAAGATGTTATAATCAACTACGTCGGACCGGTAATCGGCGCACATTCAGGTTGCGGTACCCTTGCCCTATTCTTCTTAGGAACTCAGCGTTAAATTTAAAAGGACTACGGTTAAACCGTAGTCCTTTCTTTTATACTTTGTAAATTAAACAACTTCTTGAACCAAGTTTAATTTCAGAACCGTTAATTTCCGTATTGTAACTAAAGAGAACTTCAGATAACTGTGCGTCATCATAACTCTTATCTTTATCTGACGGATTGAGGATTATACGGATTCTTTCTTCATCACAAAATCTGTCATAGACCACGGGATAACCGCTTGCCACAACCTCAAATTCAGTATCACCTCTCAAGGCAGGATGATTATGTTTTAATGCAATAAGTGCTTTTACGAAATTGAGCAGCGAGTTTTCATCAGACAACTGATCTTCAACTGTGGGGGCTATCGGTGATGCATCAACGGGTAAATAAGGTTCATCGCTTTCACTGAAGCCGAGGTTCTTGCCCTTAGACCACTGCATAGGTGTACGTGAACCCGCACGGTCACGGCTACCTTCTTTTGTAGTAATACTCAAATACTGCATTCCGATTTCATCACCGTAATAGTTTATCGGAACGCCGGGCATAGTCATTACGAAAGCATATGCAATCTTGAGATCTTCGGTATCTCTTCCTAACGACCATCTCTTTATATCATGATTGCTTGTGATAAAAGACATATATCCTATATCTTTTGTTGCATCATAAAACGGCATATATTCTTCAAGAAAATCATCAAAAGAACCCAAGCCCTCTTTTCTGAAGTAGCTTTCACCGTGAGGCAGTATTCTACCTGATACAGTTGCAAGACTGTTAAAATGCTCATATCGGAAAAGTTTAGTCATACATTTATTTCCCGTATGTATCATCATATCAATGTGGAAGCCTGACGGAATTGACTTATCAGGCATACTCCATTCTGAAATAAGTACATTTTCAGGATAGTTTTCATCCATCCATTTGCGAATTCTGCTCCACAATCTCTTTAAACCGATTTTATCGGGGTCTTTTTTAATAAGACTGTTTGCCATATCAACCCTGAAGCCGTCAACACCTTTTTTAAACCAAAAGTCGAGAATATTTATTAATTCATCCTGATTTCGAATTGCTACGGGGTGATTCGTAGGTAACTGCCAAGGCTCTGTAACGTTTTCAAAACCGTAGTTTATGGAAGGTTGTACATCATAGTAGTTATACATGAAGTACCCTTCTCTGCCCTCTTCGTTCTTTTTGAATTTTTTAAAACCTTCAGGCTTTTCAGGTGCCCATATGTATCTGTCTGAATATTCATTTCTTTCGGCTTTTTTAGACTCTAAAAACCACGGACACTTGTCAGAAGTATGTCCTGCAACAAGATCAAGTAAAACCTTCATCCCCATTTTATGAGCATTTTCACACAAGTTAACCAAATCTTCCTCAGTACCGTAACGGGGTGCGATTTTATAAAAATCTTTTACATCGTAGCCGGCATCAAGAAAATCACTTTCAAAAATAGGATTCATCCAGATAGCATTACAACCTAATTCTTTAATATAGGTTAACTTTTCTGTAATACCTTTAAGATCACCTATACCGTCATTGTTTGTATCGTAGAAGGATTGAGGATACAGACTGTAAATAACTGCATCCTTCAACCAAGTCGGACAATTGTTGTTCATAAAATTCCTCCTTAATTAATCACATTTATTCATATATACTCTATCACAGAAAAAATAAATATGATATAATATTTCTATCAGAAAATATCGTTTTTTTACGATTTTAAGGAGAAACTATGCTTATCAAGCGAGAAAAGACTTATAAGATAAATAACGTAGACAGTTTTGTGCATTGCCTGCACGAGTCACGACCTGCTGTAACTAAAGAGAATATAAAAAAACATATTTATCACTACCACGAGTACATAGAATTATTATATTTTCCTGATAGTGAAGGTGTCGTGTGGATAAACGGCACTAAAAACCCTTTTTCTCCGGGAATGTTTATTATCGTCAATTCACAGAAGCCTCACGTGGTTCACTTTCACAAAAAAGGTACAATTTTTTGCATTAAATTCTTACCGCAGGTCCTCTATGACAACGAGCAATCGTTTATGTATTTTAAGTATGTAGCACCTTTTATATCTTCCGACGAGAACAGGTACATTTTTTCAGACGCAGAAATTAAAAACACGTCTATACCTAAGCTTCTTGAGGATATTATGTCAGAATGGAATGACAAAAGCGTTGCCTACGAACTTATGATTCGTGCCAACATTCTAAGGATTTTTGTAAATATTTTCCGTTTATGGAATAATACCGAAAATCTTTTTGGTATCACGAATCTTACTCCCGAAATAACAAAATCTCTTGAATATATCACAAAAAACTACCAATCGGTTACTGAAAAAGATGCTGCCGAACTATGCGGACTTAGTCCAAACTATTTTTCCTCAATTTTTAAAAAGCAAATGAATATAAGCTTTCGTGATTATCTCGTCAATATTAAAATTGCCGAAGCTGAAAAACAATTACTTACCACAACAAAATCAATTACAGAAATTGCAGAAGAAGTTGGATTTTCCACAACAAGTCATTTTATATCCATCTTCCGAAGAAAAAAAGGCATAACTCCTGCACAATTTCGCAAAACAGTTTAAACAAAAGAATACCCGAGACTTAACGTCTCGGGTATTCTTTTATTAGTCAATAGGTTTCATTGTGGGGAACAACAGAACGTCTCTGATTGACGGTGAATCGGTAAGAAGCATAACAAGTCTGTCAATGCCAAATCCGAGACCGCCCGTGGGAGGCATACCGTATTCAAGTGCTGTAATAAAGTCTGTATCAACAGATGCGTTTGCACCCGCTTCTCTCTTTGCAGCAACCTGTCTTTCAAAACGGCCCTTCTGGTCAATAGGATCGTTAAGTTCGGAGAATGCATTACCCATCTCTCTGTTGTAGATGAAGAATTCAAATCTTTCTGTAAACGCAGGGTCTGAAGGCTTACGCTTAGCAAGAGGTGAATTTTCAACAGGATAATCGTAGATGAACGTAGGCTGGATAAGATTATCTTCAACGTATTCATCAAAGAGTGCAATAAGAACGTCGCCCTTGGTTGCATCTTTTTCAACTTCCACATGCTTTTCTTTAGCAACTTTTCTTGCTGCGTCATCATCAGCCCAGTCGCTGTAAGAAACGCCTGCATATTTTTCTACTGCTTCAACCATAGTAAGTCTTTCCCAGGGTGAAGCCATATTAATTTCGGTGCCCTGATACGTTATAACGTCGGAACCGCAGATTTTCTTTGTAATACCGGTGTACATTTCTTCAACGAGATCCATCATATCATGGTAATCAGCATATGCCTGGTAGAGTTCGATCGTTGTAAATTCAGGATTGTGCTTTGTATCCATACCTTCGTTTCTGAAGATACGACCAACTTCGTAAACCTTGTCAAAACCGCCGACAATAAGACGCTTCAAATAGAGTTCGGTTTCAATACGGAGATACATATCAATATCAAGTGTATTGTGATGAGTCTTAAACGGTCTTGCTGCAGCACCGATTTCAAGCGTATGAAGTACGGGTGTTTCAACTTCAAGAAATCCCTTGTTATCAAGGAACGTACGAAGCTCTTTCATAATCTGTGAACGCTTAACAAAGACGTCCTTAACTTCGGGATTAACTATTAAGTCAACATAGCGCTGGCGGTAACGAAGTTCCTGGTCCTTAAGACCGTGGAATTTTTCAGGAAGAGGAAGAAGTGACTTTGAAAGAAGAACTATCTTCTTCGCATGAACTGATATTTCTCCCCTTCTCGTTCTGAATACAAAACCTTCGATACCAACTATATCGCCGATATCAAACTTAAGAAAATCAGCATAAGTGTCTTCGCCCACGTCATCAATTCTTACGTAAACCTGGATTTTACCACTGCCGTCACGTACGTCACAAAAAGATGCTTTACCCATATCACGCTTTGACATCATTCTGCCTGCGATGGAAACCGTCTGATTTTCCATAGTTTCGAAATTGTTATGTATATCATCAGCAACTGCGGTAACTTCATACTTTGTGATTTCAAAAGGATTTTTACCGTTCTGCTGAAGAGTTGTCAACTTATCTCGTCTGATCTGAAGTAACTCTGAAAGTTCTTCTTCAGTAACTACAGTTTCATTAATTTCTGCCATATTTCCTCCTATTAGCCAAGGATCTTTAAAATTTTGATTTTATAAGTCAGATCATCAGGCGCTTCAACAACGACTGTTTTTCCTGATTTTGAACCGACCATAGCTTTTCCGATCGGTGACTCATAAGAAATTTTATTGTTAAGTGCATCAGCTTCTGTGCTGCCCACTATTTCATATTCCTCTTCTTCATTCGTGTCAAGGAACTTTATTCTTACTTTTGAACCGACGTTGATGGTCTGTGAAGTTGAGTCAACCTCAATTATCTCAACGTGCTTAACTTTTTCCTCAAGTTCTTTGATTCTTGCTTCGACAACAGCCTGTTCATTTTTAGCTTCATCATATTCACTGTTCTCCGAAAGGTCGCCAAAGCCACGAGCCGTTTTAATATTTTCGGCAATCTCCTGTCTTTTGACATTCTTCAAATAATTTAATTCGTCTGTAAGCTTTTTGTAGCCCTCAGCCGTAACTTTAATTTTTTCTGCCATTACCGTCACTCCTTGAGAATTTTGTAACTCAATTAATTATATATATTAAAATAAGCAGTGTCAAGGATTTTTACACCACGATATAATATTGATAAAATCAGCCGTACCTTTCCACGTTATACCGTGGTATCTGAACATATCGAGGTATGTTACGATTACCCCATCGGTTTCCACATAAGTGGTTCGCAGATATTGAGATATATTATGTGTATCGATAGCATCAATTATTCGATCGTCCGACAAGATAATACATATACCGCTTGAACGGTATACCTGCTCCTGCAACTCTTTATATACTACATTTCCGTATATTTTCACAGAAGAAAATTTGCCAATAAGTTTTTTTAGAGGTTGTAGCGCATACCCGTCCGGATCGTTTATTGAAACGTTATCATACTTCATCAAAAGCATCTCACACAGTTGTGTCAATATCTCCGATTCTGCATAACAGTCATACGAAGTAATATCAAGATGTGACTTGTTAAGCAGTCTCTCATTTTGGGAGAGAATGTATTTTATAAGTTTTTGTAATTTTCGTTTGGATATTCTTATATCCGAGACAACTGACGCATCATTCGACAATACTTTTACATACTTTTTTATTCCAAAACCCTTCGGTTTAAAATTTGAAGAATAAAGAATCATTTACATACCCCCGAAAGATATGTATGTTCAAAAAATAACGTTTATTATTTGGACAGATAGTCAAGTGCATACTTTAACTGAGTATCATTTTCATAGTTGATATCGTAATACGACGATATATCCGTATAATCCATATCGACCTCTATATCGGGGATGACACCGACACCTTCAAAATTATCTGAAAACGGCGGATAAAATTTACTGATTGATAATTTAAGAGCGGAGCCGTCACTGAGCGGAACGGTATATTGCATCATACCTTTTCCGTATGTGGTTTTTCCGATTATAACGGCAACCTGATAATCCTTAAGTGCAGCTGCAAACAGTTCTGCCGCACTGTATGTTGATTCGTTTATAAGCACAACGGTTTCTGTACCGCTAATGCACTTTTCATCGGAATCAACTTGTTGATATAAACCGTCCGTACTCTCATAACGCACTATAGGACCTTCGGGCAAAATAAAATCGAGGACGTCACATATGGAACCAAGTTCACCGCCACCGTTATCTCTTACGTCAAAAACAAGCGACGTAATATTTTGTGAGATAAGTTCATTGTATGCACTTTTAAATTCAGAAAACGTTTTATTTTTAATAAACTGTCGTATTTTGATATATCCTGTTCCGTTAAAATTTTCGGCTACAACAGTTTTTACATCAAATGTATCTCTCTTTACAGAAAAGTCAATTTCCTTGCCAGAACGTAAAATTCGAATTTCTGCCACGCTACCCTCTTCCCCCTGAAGTAACGCAACCGATTCTTCGTATTTCAGTTCAGCAAGTTCTTTCTGACCGTTTGAAATTATAATATCGTTCTTTTTAAGCCCTGCTTTTTCCGCAGGCGAATCCTCATACACCTGAACGATTTTTAAAGCACCGCTGTTTTCAACGGGTACAACAACTATTCCCATTCCGCCACTGCTTCCGGACTGTTTCTCAAGATATTCTTCATACTCATCAGCAGTATAGTAATAGGCGTATTTATCTCCAATACCCGCAACGTAACCCTTAAGAATCATATCGTTAAGTTGATTTTCGTCTATTTCACCGACATAATCTTCTTTAACCAACCGATCAATCTCATATAGTTTAGAAAACTGTTCAACTTTATCGGCAACATTGAAATATGCAGCTGCAAAAAATATTGCAGCTGCAAGTGTTATTGTTAAAGCCGAAATCAATAATGTTGATTTTCTGTTTATCATATGAACTACCCTTAAACAAATTTGAATTTAATGTTCGGATAATGAGTCAGCGGATCTGTTGTTGAATTCTTTATCCTTATCTCAAAATGAAGGTGAGCACCCGTTGACCAGCCTGTTGAACCAACGTAACCTATGGTATCACCTACAGTGACCGTATCGCCGACCTTAACAGTATATTTTGTCATATGTGCATACAGCGACGAATTGCCTGCACCGTGGTCTATAACAACGTAATTACCGTACACAGAACTGTACGTAGCAGTGATTACTTTACCGCTGTTTGCTGCAAGAATCGGAGTGTGCATAGGAGCCGCTATATCAACACCGTGATGATTTGATCTCTTTTTTGTAATCGGATGAATTCTGGGACCGTATTTACAGCTAATTTTATAAATTCCTGCTGTAGGCCAAAGAAAATTTCCGCCGACGTATGCTTCAAGCGTTGACTTTTTGGCAATTTCCGCTTCAAGTTTTTTATTTGCATCTTCCCACGCTTTTTCAGCAGCCTCTACCTGTGCAATAGTTGCATTGACACCGTCTTCGATTTCAGCAACCAAGGCACCGCTTTCTTTAACGAGAACGTTAAGTTCGGCCTTTTGTCCTGATAGATTGTTAAGTAACGTCTGCTGTTCAGCCTTACTTTTCTCCACGTCTGTTTTATAAGCTGTAAGCGCCTGCTTTTCTTCACGTAATCCCGATATGAAAGCATTATCAGCAGCCGTAATAGACTCAATTATCTCAAGCCTTGCTAAGAAATCAGATATACTTTCTGATGAAAGCAGAATTTCAAGAAAGTTTGCTGACCCCTCTTCGAAATTTGCTCTCGCTCTTGCATAATAAACATCAAGTTTGGTGTCAATCGACTCTTCAGTTTGCTCAATCTGCTCGTTATAACTTGCAATTTGAACATCATACTGATTGATAAGAGACTGCGTTGTGTCAATCTGAGACTGAAGTGTATTCATCTTCTTGTCGTATTTATTCTTTATTGCCTTTGCGTCTTTAAGTTCTTTCTTACCGGCAGCAAGTTCAGCCTCGTATTTTTCTTTTTCGGCAGAAATTCTTGAAAGTTCTGCTTCAAGAGCGCTGATATTTGCATTTGCTTCGTCAATTTGCCCCTGCTTATCGGACGAAGCAGCATACGCAAAAACACTTGCGAGAGTCGAAACCAAAAGTACTGCCGCAATTATTATCGCTATAATTCTTATTAAAATTTTGGTAATTTTTTGATTCATCATTTCTTATACCTTCAAATATTTTCCAATTGAAAAACCTGAACCGACTATGCCTATTGCCGTACCGCAGAGCAAAAAAGCATTCAATACCATTGCCCTCAGCGACTCAAAAGGAATAGTCTTGATAAAGGACATATCGGCAGCGATTCCGTTGAATATTGCTGAATAAGCATAACTCTGCAAAATAAACGCAATAAAACTTGCCAAAATTCCTATTATCGCACCTTCAAGTATAAATGGTATTCTGATATAGGAGTTAGATGCGCCTACGTATTTCATGATATTAATCTGTTTTCTGAAATAGAACGATGCCATTCTGACGGTGTTTACGATAATAAACATTGCCGCGAGAAGCAATATACCCATTACCCAGTAAGTTACGTTTCTTACAGCATTACCAAGTGATACGAGAGTATCTACAAGCTGTTCCTGACTTCTGATTTTGTATATTTGAGGAACTTTTTGAAGATCTTCAAGCGTTTCATCAAAGAGTTCTATATCGTTTAGCGTAACGGTAAAATACTGCGGTAGAGGATTGTTTTTTATGAGTTCTTCAAACAGTTCGCTTTCATCCTCGAATTCTTCCATATATGATTCAAGCGCCTGATCCTTCGTAAAATAATTTACGGTACGAATGTTATTGATAGAAGAAATCTCTTCATACAATGCATCAACGTCAGACTTATCGGCATCATCATCAATAAACATTACTATCTCATTTTCATTTTCAACCGCACTTAAATTTGCCTGGACGTTCAAGGAAACAAGATATAAACTTCCTATTATAAGCAGACACGCCGCCAATACACCAACAGATGCCAAACTCATTATTTTATTTGATGTAAAATACCTGAATGCCTGACTTATATGGTCGCCAAATTTTCTAAACATGATAGGTGCCCTCCATTACGTCGCCGACCAATTTACCCTCTTCTATAAAAATGACACGCTTTTTCAGAGCATTTACAATATTCTTTTCATGAGTAACGACAAGAATTGTGGTTCCACGGTCATTAATTTCTTTGAGCAAGCCCATTATCTGTCTTGACATTTCAGGGTCAACGTTACCCGTAGGCTCGTCGGCAATTATCGTGCTTGGATTGTTAACCAGCGCCCTGCCAAGCGCAATTCGTTGCTTTTCACCGCCGGATAATTCATCCGGATAACAGTCAGCCTTGCTTTCAAGCTGCATAAGTTTTAAGATGTATTTCACGCGCTTTTTTATGCTGCGTTTTGATACACCGATAATTTTAAGTGGATAGCCGATATTTTCTGCCGCAGTCATATCGTCAATAAGTCTGAAATCCTGAAACATTATACCAATCGAACGCCTGAGAACAGGTATCTTTCTTCTGGGAAGTTTGTGTAAAGCAAATTTCCCGATATAGATTTCCCCTTCTGTCGGCCTTTCTTCGTTCATAAGAAGCTTGAGCAAGGTAGATTTACCCGCACCCGAAGGACCTACGATGAATACGAATTCACCATCATCAACAGTAAGATTGATATTATTTAAGGCTCTGTGCCCGTTGTCGTAAACTTTTGAAACGTTAATAAATTTTATCATAATAAGCTGTTCTCGTTAGATGAAAGGTACTGATTTACCATGATCGCAACTTTGAAAGTTATAGCATTATCAAACTCTCTTATATCAAGACCGGTAATCTTCTTGATTTTTTCAAGTCTGTATACAAGTGTGTTTCTGTGTACAAAAAGTTTTCTTGCAGTTTCAGAAACGTTAAGATTATTCTCAAAAAACTTCTGGATAGTGAGAAGTGTTTCTGCATCAAGCATATTGATGGAGCCTTCTTTGAACACTTCGTTTATAAACATAACGCAAAGCGTTTTGGGAAGCTGGAATATGAGACGCCCGATACCGAGATTTTCATAACTGATAATGTGCTTTTTATTATCAAAAACTCTTCCGACTTCAAGTGCAAGCTGTGCTTCTTTGTATGATTTTCCTATATCCTTAATATTTTTTGCTGTTGAACCTATACCGATATAGCACTGTGAATAATACTCTGTTGAAAAAGTATCCATAATCGTTGACGAAAGTTTTTCAATATCTATGGTATTTTCGGGATTTTCAAATACAATTACCGTATCTGCGTCATTTACGTTAACAACAAAATCTTTTGTTTTATTCGGGAAAAACGTTGAAAGTATCTCGTTAGCAGGAATATCGCTGTCATTAGACGTTCTTACAAGTAAAAGTGACCTGGGTATGTCAGACTCAATAGACATATCCTTACATTTTGAATATATTTCACCCGGAAGAATGTTGTCATAAAGAAGATTTTTTATGAAATTAACAATATCAAACTTTTCATCGAAATACTGCTTAAGTTCATCAAGTGATACTGCAAGCATAGCAGCGTTTGATGATGCAACCTCATCCACACCCTCGACAAAAGAATAGTTGTTCGACGGAGAAGTCGAAGGAAACAGACGGAAAGAATATCCCCCTGCCGAAAAAGCATCATCTGCAGCGTGTCCGGAAAGTGCACTGCTAAAATCCGAACCGTTCAGAGAAAGTTCACTGCAAGCAATAACGATACCATCACTGTCAATAACGCCGCAGTTTCTTCCGATTGCATTTTTCATCTGATGAATTAATGACTGATACATTCTATTTACCATTGATACATCAACTCCATTTAACAATATATATTTATAATAACAAATATTTTTGTGCATTTCAACCAAAAACATCAAAATGCAAAATTTATCAACAAAGACCGCAGAATAATTCCGCGGTCTTTAAGATTTACTGTCTTATTGTAGGTGTATGATGCTTATCGCCTAAATTTATAGTTATTTTATTCTTAACAGGTTCACTGTCATACTGTGATTCCTTAGAAACAAGCGCTAACGCAGCAACTTCATCCATATGCGAAACAAAGGAAATGTCGAGGAGCGAAAGAATTTCTTTGTCGACTTCCTCAAGGTCACCACTGTTTTTTGCAGGTACAATAACCTTTTTATAACCAAGTCTTGCTGCTGCACTTAATTTTTCACTCAGTCCACCTATTGGAAGAACATTTCCTTTGAGTCGAAGTTCACCCGTCATTGCAACATCGTTTCTAACGGGCATACCAGAGAGTTCGGAAATAATTGCCGTAGCAATAGCTATGCCGGCCGACGGACCGTCTTTAGGTGTCGCACCTTCGGGAAAATGAATATGGATATCTTTGGTTTTATAAAATTCCTTATCTATACCGTATGCCTCATAATTAGCGCGGATATATGAAATTGCAGCATCTACAGATTCCTTCATAACATCACCGAGAGAACCCGTCATCTGCACTTTTCCTGTCCCCTCAAGACTCAGAACTTCAATTTTAAGAACTTCACCGCCAACAGACGTCCACGCAAGTCCGTTTGAAACACCCACAAGCGGGATTGAATCCATAGTATCTCCGATAAACTTTTTCTCGCCCAGAAAGTCTTTAAGATTATCGGAAGTAACAACGGTTTTAGTTTCACCCGAAAGTTTAAGTGCCGCCGCTTTTCTGCATATCTTACCAATGAGTCTTTCAAGCTGTCTTACACCCGATTCTCTGGTATAAAACTCAACTATGTCATCTATCGCACTGTCGTTAAACTTAACATCTGTCGTTTTAAGACCGTTCAATGCAATCTGCTTTTTAATTAAGTGTCGTTTTGCTATATGGAACTTTTGAGTCTGAGTATAACTGCCAAGTTCAATTATCTCCATTCTGTCAAGCAACGGTGCAGGAACGGTATCAAGAGTATTTGCGGTAGTTATGAACATAGCATTACTGATATCAAACGGGATTTCAAGAAAATTATCCCTGAATTTATGATTTTGTTCACTGTCAAGAACTTCAAGCATTGCAGCAGTAGGATCAGATTTGAAATCTGAACTCATTTTATCTATCTCATCCAGAAGGATAAGCGGATTTGACGTTCCAGCCTGCCTGAACGCATCAATGATTCTTCCCGGCATAGAGCCGATATATGTTTTTCTGTGTCCTCTGATTTCAGCTTCATCGTGAACGCCGCCGAGAGATACACGTACAAAACTTTTTCCCAAAGCATTAGCAATAGATTTTGCTATAGACGTTTTACCAACACCTGGAGGCCCAACAAGGCAGATTATCTGTCCTTTATACTTGGTGCACAGTTTATGAACTGCAATATACTCAATTATTCTTTCCTTTACTTTATCAAGACCGTAATGATCTTTATCAAGGCTTTTTCTTACAGCCTCAAGAGATATCTTATCCTTTGAAAATTTGTTCCAGGGCAACGAAATAACCGTATCAAGATAATTTCTCGTAACAGTCGCTTCAGGCGAAACCGTCTGCATTTTGGGCAGTTTTGAGGCTTCTTTTATAAGTTGTTTTTCAATATTTTCAGCAAAATTCAGAGCCTTGATTTTGCTGATATATTCATCTGCTTCCCTACTTGGATCATCCTCGTCACCGAGTTCTGCATAAATAGCCTTTAACTCTTCACGAAGATAGTAATCACGCTGATTGCGATCCATAGACTCTGCAACCTGCTTATGAAGTTTATTCTCCAAAGTAATAACAGAAATCTCGTGATGAAGTATTTTTATTAAAAGTTTAAGTCTTTTTAAAGGATCGAGCTCATCAAGTAAACGTTGTTTTTCTTCGGTAGGTAATTTGATATTTGACGCCATATAATCGGCAAGTTTGCCGCAATCATCAATAACAAGAACATTCATAAGAACGTCATTTGATACATTTGGCTCTACCGATGTGTATTCCAGAAAAGTATCGCGGGCTTTTCTTACAAGTGCTTCCGACGAGTTAGTCTGTTCGCATTTAACAGGCATTATAGGGCAAACCGTAGCATGTAGGAAAAGTTTTCCAGATCGCATATCTGATAATTTTGCCCTCGAAACACCTTCGACCAAAACTCTCACGCTGTCACCGCTGACGCGCAATTGCTGTTTTATATTTGCAATAATACACGTATCATAAAGATCCTCGGCTTGAGGATCGTCTTTTCTTATATCTTTTTGCGTGACAAGACATATCTGTGAATTTTCAGATGCCGCTTTGTTAATGGCATTTATAGATTTTTTTCTGCCCACCTCAAAATGTGCTGACATTCCGGGAAACACAACTATTCCCCTGAGTGCAAGCAAAGGCATATCTAAAGTGTCTTCTAAAATTATATCTTTCATCATTTCTCCTATATAAGTGGCATGTTTATGCTATTATATCATAAGTCTATTTCTTTTCAAGACGAAAAATGTTAACAATATTGGCAGAAAATATAAACCGTTGCAAATGAACTGCAACGGTTTATATTTTTATACTATCTTTTTTCTTTTTCTTTCAATAACGGGGGCAAAATTGTTTTTTACACATTCCGCATTGATAGTAACAGACGTTACCGTTTCATCGGAAGGTATTTCAAACATTATTTCTCTCATAAGGTCTTCTAAAATAGAACGAAGACCTCTTGCACCCATTTTTCTTTCGTATGCCTTTTCTGCAATTGCCTCGAGAGCATCGTCAGTAAATTCAAGTTTTACTTTATCCATACTCATCAGAGCCTGATACTGCTTCACAAGTGCATTTTTAGGCTTAGTCAGAATACTGATATATGCCTCTTTTGAAAGAGGTTCAAGTGTAGTTATCATAGGCAGTCTGCCAACAAGTTCGGGAATAAGACCGAATTTTATAATATCTTGAGGAATAACTTCCTTAAGTATTTTATCGGTCTGTTTTTCCTTAAACGTCTTTATATCAGCACCGAAACCGATTTGTTTATTGCCGGTTCGTTTTTCAATAACTTTTTCTATGCCGTCAAAAGCACCACCACAGATAAAGAGAATGTTAGTCGTATCAATCTGTATAAATTCCTGCTGAGGATGTTTTCTTCCACCCTGCGGAGGAACGTTGGCTACAGTACCCTCAATAATCTTAAGAAGCGCCTGTTGAACACCTTCACCGCTGACGTCACGTGTAATCGACGGATTTTCGGATTTTCTCGCAATTTTGTCAATTTCATCGACGTATATAATACCGTGCTGTGCACGTTCAACGTCAAAATCAGCGGACTGAATGAGTCTGAGTAAGATATTTTCAACATCTTCCCCGACGTATCCCGCTTCAGTAAGCGTAGTTGCATCTGCAATAGCAAACGGTACCTCGAGAACCTTTGCAAGAGTCTGTGCCAAAAGTGTTTTACCGACACCCGTAGGACCTAAAAGAAGAATATTGCTTTTTTGCAACTCAACGTCAGTTTCAGCACCGAGATACACACGTTTATAATGATTATAAACCGCAACCGAAAGTGCAATTTTTGCATCATCCTGACCAACAACGTACTCATCAAGTACTGCTTTTATAGTTGAAGGTTTCGGAAGTACAAACTTTTCATCATCTTTATGCTTCGCAGTATGTTCACTGGCATATGACTCAGCTTCAGTATCAAGAATATCGTAACAAAGTTCAACACACTCGTTACAGATATAAGCGGTACGACCTGAAATTATTCTGCCTACCTGGTCGGCACTTTTACCGCAAAAGGAGCAACGAATTGCTTTATCGTCCATCTTTTTCATCAGACCTCCGGTTATCTGCTTTTGATAACTTTATCAACAAGACCGTATTCACAAGCTTCATCAGCGGAAAGGAAATTGTCTCTGTCAGTGTCAGCAACGATAACTTCAAGCGGTTTGCCGGTATTCTCGGCAAGTATCTTATTGAGTTTATCCTTAGTTTTTAATATGTGCTCAGCAGCAATTTTAATGTCACTGGCCTGACCCTGTGCACCACCCAAAGGCTGATGTATCATTATCTCACTGTTAGGAAGTGCAAAACGCTTACCCTTAGCGCCTGATGAGAGCAAAAATGCACCCATACTTGCTGCCATTCCTATACAAATCGTAGAAACATCGCACTTTATATATTGCATCGTGTCATAAATAGCAAGACCTGCGGAAACAGAACCGCCGGGACTGTTGATGTAAAACTGAATATCCTTATCGGGATCCTGTGCTTCTAGATACAGTAACTGTGCTACTACAAGGCTTGCTGTTACGTCGTTTACTTCTTCCGAAAGAAATACTATTCTGTCATTCAAAAGTCTTGAAAAAATATCGTAACTTCTTTCTCCTCTGTTAGTCTGTTCAACGACTACCGGTACTAAACTCATAATTTTTCTCCTTTACTTACCTTGCCAAAGGAAAGACAAAGGAATTACTTGCTTTCCTTATTGGCTGTTGTTTTCTTTGCTGCAGGCTTCTTAGCGGTTGAAGTCGTTGTCTTCTTAGCTGCGGGCTTCTTTTCCGTCGTAGAAGTTGTCTTCTTAGCTGCAGTTGATGTTGTCTTTTTAGCAGCAGGCTTCTTTTCTGTTTCTGCTGCCTTTTCTGTCTTCTTATCTACTGTTGTAACAACTGCTGATTCTCTGATAAGTTCAACTGCCTTATTCACTGAAAGGTCGCTTTCGAGATCGCCCACAGGAATAGAAGCTCTTACGTCTTCAACGTCCATACCGTACTGAGCAGCAAGAAGTTCATACTGATTGTTAAGTGTTTCTTCATCAATAGTAATCTTTTCTTCCTTAACGATTGCCTTAAGTACGAGCAGAGTCTTTGCACTCTTTTCAGCCTGTTCTCTCATGCTGCTTCTGAACTGTTCCATAGTCATACCGCCCATGAATGAGAGATACTGTTCAAGGCTGAGTCCCTGTGCTCTGAGTCTGTAATCATAGTCCTGGCAAATGTGATCGAGCTGTCTTTCTACAAGAACGTCAGCAACATCTACTTTTGAATCATCAACTGCCTTGTCGATAAGTTCATTTTCAAGTTCAGCAGATGCAGTTGTTTCCTTTGAAGCCATAATCTTTTTCTTAAGATCAGCTTTGTAATCCTTAAGTGTTTCAAAATCTGTTGAAATATCCTTAACAAATTCGTCGTCAAGTTCAGGAAGAACCGTTTCAGTTATAGCATGGAGAGTTACAGCAAATACTGCATCCTTTCCTGCAAGTTCTTCAGCATGATATTCCTTGGGGAATGTTACGTTAACATCAAAAGATTCACCTATTTTGTGACCTGCAACCTGATCTTCAAAGCCGGGGATAAACTGACCTGAACCAAGCTTAAGTTCCTGCTTTTCAGCTGTGCCGCCATCGAACTTCACACCGTCAACAGAACCTGAATAATCAATAGTTACTGTGTCACCGTTCTTTGCTTCTCTGTCTGTAACGTCAACGAGTCTTGCATGACGAGCGCGGATATTTTCAAGTTCCTTGTTTACTTCAGCAGCAGTTACCTTAACAGCCACCTTCTCTGCTTCTAAACCTTTATACTTGCCGAGTTTAACTTCGGGGCTAACTTCAACTGTTGCCTTAAAAGTATAGCCATCTTCATCAAGCTTTATAATCTCGAGCTGAGGCATATTGATAGGTTCGATTTTTGATTCTGCAACTGCAGCGTCATAAGCATCTGCATATGAAAGATTTACTGCTTCTTCAAAGAAAATTTCTTTGCCGTAGAGTTTTTCTACCATGTATCTGGGTGCTTTACCCTTTCTGAAACCGTTGATAGAAATTGTGGGAAGCATTTTCTTTGCAGCCTTATCAACTGCTGTTTTGAATTCTTCAGCTGAAACTTCGATTTCGAGTTCAACCTTTGATTTTTCAAGTTTGTTTACTGATACTACTTTCATTTTTATATCTCCTTTATTTTATCTTTACAGGTTTAAATTGAAGACGGTCGGCAGAAATCAATCTGTACATTATACCGTCTTTTTCTCCTTCAAAAGCATTTTCGATGGCTTTTCCGTGGATGTGTCCGTAATAACACTTCTTAACACCGTATTCTTTTAAGAGAGAAGTTATTTCATCGATTTCAAACGTTTCTCCTACAGGCGGATAATGAAGAAATACCGTCGGCGACGTATCGCTTTTTGTTTTAGCATCGTCAAGTGAAATTTTAAGTCTTACACATTCACGGGCAAGAATTTTCCTGTTATGCTCCGCAGATTCACCGTCGTCAACGTTATACCCCTTTGAACCGCATATCAAAACGCCGTCAATATCAAATGAGTTGTTATGTAAAATATCTATTGTTTTTATTTCGTTTGCATCAAAAAAACGTTTCATTTTTGATGCCGTTTCCCAGAAGTAATCGTGATTACCTTTGGATATTATCTTTTTTCCGTTTAGCTTGTCTATAAACGAAAAATCAGCAAGTGCATCTTCAAGCTTCATTGCCCACGATATATCTCCCGGAATTACGACCGTATCCTCGACACCGACTATGTTCTGCCAGTTTTCACGTATACGGCAGACGTAGTTGTGCCAATCTACACCGAAAACATCCATCGGCTTATCACAAGCAAGAGAAAGATGCAAGTCAGATATTGCAAAAATCATTTTAAAGATCCTTGTATAATTTATTTGTGTCAGTCAATACTACATACGAGGTGATTATGATGATTAATGAAAAGAATTGTGGTTGCACCCATGATATTGACTGCGCTGCAACAAAATGTGTCTACAACACAGAAAACAAGTGTACAGCTTCCCGTATTCACGTAGGAACCCATGATGCTTGTACCTCAAGTGAAACGTGCTGCGATACTTTTGTTGAAAAGTAAGTCTGTGAAAAAAGGCGGGAACACCGTCTTTTTTCATTTTATTTCAAAAATGACGTTACGACTTCCCTCATTTTATTCTTGTCATACACGTCAGAAAACCTTACTTCAGCCGTTGCAAGTTTTTTCAGGGATGATGGCATATCCATTCCTGTTTTAGCCTCTACCATATCAAGCAATCTGCAATCCGTAATATCAGTTTTGTCTCCAAGTGCTTCCAAAACAGACGTTCCGAATTTAAACGGCGATGCTGTCGACATAATAACAGTCTTTGTCTTATCACCGCTCTTTAAAGCATAGTCCTCATAAACGCCGACTGCAACTGCCGTATGTGTATCCATAGTATAACCGTACTTATCAAAATATTTTTTGATGATTTCCTTGGTTTTGGTATCGTCTATGCTGCCACCGTAGAAGTTTTCACGAAGTTTATTATGAACATCATCAGAAATTTCATATTTTCCAGATTCTTTAAGCGACGTCATCAGTTTTGAAACTGCACTGTCATCCTTACCAAGAAGTTCGTAGAGCAGACGCTCAAGATTGCTTGAAATGAGAATATCCATTGACGGCGACTCGGTCAAATAGAATTCACGGTTTCTGTCATATACACCGCTTTCTATGAAGTCGGTAAGAATATTATTCTTGTTTGATGCACATATGAGTTTAGCAACGGGTAAACCCATCTGCTTTGCATAGTATGCCGCAAGAATATTACCGAAATTACCCGTAGGAACGGTAAAATTGATTTTTTCGCCAAGCTCGACGTCGCCTGATACAACCATATCGAGATAAGATGAAAAATAGTAGACTATCTGCGGAACAAGTCTTCCCCAGTTAATTGAGTTTGCACTCGAGAAAACGTAACCTTTTTCAGCAAGTTCATTTGCAAAATCTTTGTCACCGAAAATATCTTTCACACCGCTCTGTGCATTGTCAAAATTACCGTCAATAGCAGCAACGCTGACGTTATTACCTTCCTGTGTGACCATTTGCAGACGCTGTATATCCGAAACACCGCCGTCTGGATAGAAAACAATAATCTTCGTACCGTCAACGTTCTTAAATCCTTCAAGTGCAGCTTTACCTGTATCACCTGACGTAGCAACAAGAATAACAACCGTTCTCTTTTCACCCGTTTTCTCTATGGAAACCTTTAAGAGATGCGGCAGTATCTGAAGTGCCATATCCTTGAATGCACAGGTAGGACCGTGCCACAGTTCACAGATGTAAAAATCGTCTCCGATTTTCACAGTCGGAACAGGATTTTCACCGCCGAATTTTTCTGCTTCATAAGCGTTACTAACGCACGAGCCAAGTTCTTCATCCGAAAAGTCGGTAAGATATTTGGACAATATATTTTTTGCTCTGTCAACGTATGACATATCGAGCATATTTTTCATTTCTTCAGTTGAAACAGTAGGAAATGATTTAGGTACATACAAACCGCCGTCTGATGAAAGACCGTTCTTTATAGCTTCAGCACTCAATATATCAATTTTGCTGTTTCGTGTACTGCAATATTTCATCAGTTCCTCCAATAACGAAATTTATTTATATATTTAATAGCGTTATTATAATAAATATCATCTATCGTTTTCAAGTCTATTTTCAAATTTTCAAGTTTTTTATATATTATTTGCAAATCCGACACTGTTTTTATGTCGAAAGGTGTTTCATTTATACCATCAAAATCACAACCGAATGCCAAATTCGCATCACCGCCAAGTTGCATAAAATGCAAAATGTGTTTAACCACGTCGTTACTGTCAGCACATTTACCCAAAAAATCAGGATACACATTGATTCCGACTATACCGTCCATAGCGATTATCTCTTTAAACATATCATCCGTAATATTTCGTCTGTTACTGCAAACGTCATATGAATTTGAATGTGTTGCACATACGGGATTTTTTGCAATTCTAAGTACGTCATAAATGCTGTTAAAAGAAAGATGTGAAACGTCTATTGCAACTGCATTTTGTTCTGCGTACGAGATAAGTTCTTTTCCTTTTTGCGTGAGCCCCGTATCCATTTTTGTCAAAGCACCGCAGGCGTACTCGTTATCACCGTTGTGAGTAAGACTGAGAATGCTCAGTCCCTTAGAAATAAAATCATCTATATTGCGGTAATTCTTGCCGAAGGCACTCGCATTTTCAACGGATAATATCGCTCTTCTTCCGACGTTATTTTCGAAGTCACTCTTAAGTTTTTCATAAATCTTGAGTTGCTTGTTTGCAGATAATTCAGGAAACTTATCATTTGATGAAACGTATACCGCAAAAACCTGTGTATATTCTTCAAAACAAGAACTGTCAGAAAATTCATACTGATTTGTGTCAGTATCATATTTTGCAAATTTGGACAACGTATCGCAATGAAAATCAAATAATCTTATAAATATCACTCCACAGAAACGTTTTCAAGATGATTTATTCTCTCAACCGTATATTTATCGCCGGTTATAGAAATATATACCTCAATTACGTCGATTCTCGGGGATAATTGACATTTATAATGCTTTATAAAAAACTCTGCTACACGTGTAATTCTGGAAATTTTTTCGTTATCAACAAACTCAGCAGGTGTTGCAAACGACTTGGATGACCTGGTTTTTACTTCAACAAAAACAATTTCTTTTTTATTTCTCGCAATAATGTCTACTTCACCAAAAATTGTTTTAAAATTTCTCGTAACAATTTTATATTTACTTTTCTTCAGGTATTTGGCCGCCTGTTCTTCGCCAAATACACCAATATCATAAGTGGTCATAAAATTTCTTCAAAAAAGTCTTACGGTGTATCTCGCAAGGCCCGTACTTTTCAAGCATTTCATAGTGGAGTTTTGTCCCATATCCTTTATGCTTTTCAAAAGCATATTGCGGATACTTTTCTGCCATATCAACTATATATCTGTCACGCGTCACTTTCGCAAGTATGGATGCCGCAGCAATACAAGCCTGCTTCGCATCACCGGAAATAACAAATTTGGCATTCTTCATCCCATCGGGGATTTTATTTCCGTCAACAAGTGTAAGGTCGGGTTTTATGCTAAGCTTGTCAACCGACTCTTTCATACCCTTCAATGTTGCATTTAAAATGTTGATTTCATCAATCGTCTTTTCGTCGACCATACAAATGCTATATGCAAGCGCCTTTTCTTTAATTTCATCGAAAAGCACTTCCCTCTTTTTTTCTGTCAGTTTTTTACTGTCGTTTATACCCTCAATCACGGTATCGGGTGAAAAAATAACAGCGGCGACACAGACGGGACCGGCCAAAGGGCCTCTTCCCGCCTCATCGACGCCGCAAATTAAATTAATATTTTCATCACGCAGCATATTATCAGCCGCAAACAAATCAATCTTTTCCATTTACTCAGGCCTTTCCAGAGTGATTTTACCGATTTTGCCACCTCTGAATTCATCAAGAATCATACGTGCGGCACGTTCAGTATCTATTTCACCGCCGCTGATAAGAAAACCGCGTTTTTTACCTATTACCGCAAGCGGCTCGTCAGTATCAAGAATCATATCGGGAGTGTCAATTTTATAACGTGAGCAGAACTGCTGAGGATAACTTTCTGCAAGCACTTTACAAAGAGAGGATGCAACTGCTTCATAATCGTAAATATCATCCTTGATTGCGCCTGTAAACGCTAAATTCAGAGCAACCTGCTGATCTTCAAACTTAGGCCATAATATACCGGGGGTATCAAGCAAATCTATACCGTCAGACAATCTTATCCACTGCTTGTTTCTTGTAACACCCGGACGGTCTTCGGTCTTTGCCTTTTTTTCGCCTGCAATTCTGTTAATAAACGTAGATTTACCAACGTTCGGAACGCCTACAATCATAACTCTGAGGCTCTTTTTCATACCTCGCAAAGCATCTCTTTGAAGCTTATCTTTGAGCATAAAGCGAACTTTGTCCGTAAACTCTTTTATACCTTTTCCCGTATCACACGAAAGCAATATAGCGGGTATATCCATAGATGCAAAATGCTCCTGCCACATACGGTTAATTTTGTCATCAGAGAGATCGGATTTATTTAACAAGATTATTCTTTTTTTACCCTCAAGAAGTTCGTTTAAAACAGGATTTCGGCTTGATACGGGTATTCTGGCATCAACAACCTCGGCAACGATATCCACCTCTTTGAGATGTTCGCTGATAATCCTTCTTGTTTTTGCCATATGACCCGGGAACCACTGAATGTTTATGCCTACTGCAATCTGTTCATCATCGGGAATATAACGTTCTCTCATTTAACCACCTTAAAATCTGTTATCGGCCAGATTCTTAAATATACCTTTCCGATAATGTATCTTTCGTCAACCATACCAACCATAGAAAATCTGCTGTCTGTACTTTTATTTCTGTTATCCCCCATAACAAACACTTTTCCGGGAGGGACAATTACGGGATATTCCCACGTACCGAGATGGTCTCTGTTTATAGCCTCCATAATATAAGGCTCATCAAGTTTAACACCGTCAACAGTAACACTGCCGTCCTCAGCAGAAATATCCACAGTCTGACCTTCGGTCGCTATAAGTCGTTTGATAAGTGTTTCGGGGTAAATATCCGAATCGAGAACTATAACGTCACCCGTTTTTGGTTTGTAGAACAAATGTGAAATCACAACTTTATCCATATTTGAAAGTGTGGGTTCCATAGAACTACCGCTGACCGTAACAACACGAAAGGCAAACGTAAGCAGTAAAATCACTGCTACAAGTGCACATATCACAGATTCAAATATTTCAAATAAATTTTTAGTTTTAGTTCTCATTTCATCCATAGAAAATACCTCCGAATAGCAAAAAAGGGGAGTTTTTCTCCCCTTGCCATTATATGCGTTCTTTGACTTTTGCTGCCTTACCGACTCTGTCTCTGAGGTAATAAAGCTTGCTTCTGCGAACTTTACCTCTTCTGGAAACTTCAAGTTTTTCAATGTTGGGAGAGTTTATCGGGAAAGTTCTCTCAACACCTACACCGTAAGAAACTCTTCTTACTGTGAATGTCTCAGCGATACCGCCACCCTTGCGTGAAATTACAGTACCTTCGAAAAGCTGTGCTCTTTCTCTGTTTCCTTCTTTGACTTTGACGTAAACTTTAACAGTATCACCGACGTTGAATTCGGGAACGTCCTTCTTAAGTCCGTCTTCTGTAAGTGCTCTAATAAGATCCATAGGGGTTTCCTCCTTAGTGTTCATAGACATTCATGCACGAGCTTGCAGAGGACTGTCCGTAATAATGCTTGAATAGCATATCACACTTAAAGAGAAAATGCAAGCATTATTTTAAATTATATTATAACTGTTTTATGGACAAAATATGTACGAGGTGATTTTTTGTCCGTAATTTTAATCAGAACTGCAATTTTGTACTTTTTAGTAGTGGCTGCTCTGCGTTTTATGGGAAAACGTCAGATAGCACAACTTCAGGCAAGTGAACTTGTTGTGGCAATGATACTGAGCGATCTTGCCACCGTCCCTATGCAATCATCAGATATTCCGCTGATTTACGGAATTATATCCATCCTTGCGGTAACGTCACTCGAAGTTATAGTTTCTGCCGTTTCAACTAAAAGTATTAAATTTCAAAACATATTTAGCGGAAAACCCGTTATTATCATAAATGACGGAAAGTTGGATTCAAACGCACTTGTTAATATGAGAATATCCATTGACGACCTCTATGAAGAAATGCGTTCGCACGACATAACTCATATAAAAGATATTCAATATATGATAATCGAGAGTAACGGAAATATGAATTTTATCAGCAAACAGTCGTCATATACGGAAAAGGACGGTTTTGAAATTCCACTTATAAAAAACGGAGTCGCTGATAAAAGTGCAATTGATTTTATAGGTAATGAAAAACTGCCAAAGAATATCAAAGATATAGTTTTGTATGCCGTTGATTTCGGCGGCAACAAAGTCTGCATTAAAAAGGAGAACAAGTGAAAAGAGCATATATTTCAGCGGTTGTAATACTGATTATTATTACTGCATCGGTAATAAATCTGTATGCAATAAAAAACGTAAGTAACGATATAAAAGAAAAAGTTATATTATCATTAAACACAAACGATAAAGAGGCACTGGAACGTGCACACGAAATATTCAAAAAGAATCATTCGTATATGTGTGCCGTTGTTTATCATAATGAAATTGACGAACTCCGACTGACTTTTGTTCGTGCAAAGGCTTTCCTTGAAAATGAAGATTTTGTTCACTATAAAACAGAAATGAAAACACTGTTATCATCGCTGGAACACTTAAAGGAAAGCGAAAGATTTATTTTAGGAAATATATTTTAAAAAGGCAGTCATCCGACTGCCTTTTTCTTAATAATTATCGTTTTTAATCTGGAAATAGCTCTGCGGATGTGCACATACGGGACATACTTCAGGTGCTTTCTTACCGATTACGATGTGACCGCAGTTAAGACACTGCCAGATAACATCTTCATCTCTTGAGAATACGAGACCGCCTTCAATATTCTCTATAAGCTTGCGATATCTTTCCTCATGTTCTTTTTCAACCTTTGCCACACCGTCCATAAGTGCTGCAATCTCTTCAAAACCTTCTTCTCTTGCTTCTTTGGCAAAAGTGAGATACATATCTGTCCATTCGTAATTCTCACCTGAAGCGGCAGATTTCAAGTTGCTGAGTGTATCGCCGATTCCGCCCTCAAGAATCTTGAACCAGAGTTTTGCATGTTCCTTCTCATTATCGGCTGTTTCTTCAAATATCTTTGCTATCTGAACGTAGCCGTCCTTCTTTGCTTTTGATGCAAAATACGTGTATTTATTTCTTGCTTCAGATTCGCCTGCAAATGCTGCACGCAGATTCTGTTCTGTTTTTGTACCTTTTAAATCCATAAAACATTCTCCTTTACAAATTTATACATATAATTTAGCATATATTGACACAAAAGTCAAATTACGCTATTTAATGCAAATTATCGAATTGACGCCGTAATATTTAGCCATAGTGTTGTTCGGCCATATATCCGGATTTTCGGTATCAAGATATTTTAAATCCTTTGCTGCACTGTATTTTGTTTTCGGATAGACCATATTAAGATAAACGTCATCTATCCCCCGTTCTTTACATTCGTATATATAACTCTCATTAGCTTTTATCTGTTTATGTGTATTGTAAATGTCGTTGACACCTATTATTCCAAAGTAACACGAGTATACAATTACACACGATATCAAAGCATATGAAAACACCTTATAATCGTTGTCAATCAAAACGTTTAAAAGTATTGCATCAGCAACAACCAGAAGAACGACTACACAGAAGGCACATCTCTCCGGATAGTAACTTGCCACTGTCATTATAAAATTTGCACACAGTGCACCAATAAACATAATTACAGATAATATTATTCGCTTATTTTCCTTTCGTATGCATAACGCAATAGTAAGAAATACCGCAAAAGCAACAACCAAAGGTGCAAACGAATACATCATCTCAAGTGCAGTAATGAAATTCTCACGAAGAACTCCAAAAGAAAACTCTGCCGCTTTATTTACACGTTCTGCAGGTGCTGACATCATAAAAACGTAGCCTGCTACTGCGCTGAGCAAGGCAAACAAATAATACAAATCAACTTTCGAGCGATTTATAACACGAATTGCAATTATCATAAGAAATGCCGTAAATATTACGGCAGCCGATGCATTTTCAAGAAATGCACCCGCAACAAAACCAAAAGCAACAAACAGTATTTTTGAAACAAGACCGTTAATTTTTTTATCGTAAAGAAATTTATTGACGTACGGATACAGAAAAATAAGTCCCGCCGTAATTGCCCACAGATAATTGCAGGAACCGTCAAGCCACAGATTTACCTGTCCGAATGCAGGTTCAAAAAGCCATATTGAACCAAAAATCCCCAAAAGGAGTAATGGTTTGTAATTCTTGACTTCGGAAATTCTGTATATAAGAAATATCTGTAAAACAAAAACAACAGAATTTAAAATTTTAAATATCCATGCAGGTAATAGCAAGAACAGTTGAACGAAGAAATGTGCTATAAGACGTCCGTTCATCTTAATAGAATGAGCAGCCATAGACGGAAACAGTTCAAAGAAATTTGTGAGTCTTTCCTTTGTGGCAAAATTTATACTGTATCCGTAATCATCAGCACACTTGTCGGTAAGCAAATTACATACAAGCATAACCACAAATATTCCGATAACCGAGAGTATAAAAAATAGTCTTGATCTGTCTTTTTTAATCATTAGGATTTCCTTTCATTTTTGTGTTAAAAACAATAAATTTACTCGTAACGTAGTTGAGCACTATAACAATTACGCTTACTGCAAGTTTTGAAGCAAATCCTTTAATTCCGAGCAGGCTTTGATTTAAACCGACCGAAAACAGAAGAGTCGGCAAAAACACCTCAATTACCCCCGATAACAATCGTGAACAAAAAAAAGTTGTTGCTTCGCGTAGAATAAGTGATAGTTTTCTTGATTTACTGTTAAAAACATAAATTTTATTAGTAACAAAAGCAAACAAAACTGCTGAAAACCACGCAATTGCATTTGAAGCCGTCAAAGGCAATGAAAGCAATTCAACAAGCAAAGAATAGACCACCCAGTTTACTAACGTTGTAAGCAGACCGAAAATAATATACGTAATAAGTTCCCTATTCTTTGTGAGAAGATTCATCATCCTGCTTTTTTTCATATACACGATACTCCTTTGTGATATAAACAGGTCTCTTTTTCCCTTCAATATAAATTTGCGATATATATTCGCCGATGATTCCAAGTGCCGACAGTTGTACTCCTCCGACAAAAAGAATAAGCACTACCACAGTCGCAAAACCCGGCACAGCAATACCAAAACAGAGTTTTTGAATAATTACCACAAGCATATATAAAAGCGATATAAACGCTGAAATGAGTCCTACGAAAGTAGATAGTTTAAGAGGAAACGTAGTAAAAGATATAAACCCGTCTTTTGCATATTTCAAAAGTTTAAAAAATGACCACGACGTCTTCCCCGCATTTCTTTCCCTTACTTCATATTCCATATAGTGGGTATTAAAACCAACCCATGAAAAAATCCCTTTAGAAAAGCGGGAATACTCTTTAAGTTGCAGTATAGCATCCACCATATTTTTACGGAAAGTACGAAAATCACTTGCACCGTCCCTGAAGTCCATTTTACAAACCTTACTAATAAGTTTATAGAATACTTTTTTGTAAAAACTGAGAAGCTTGCCTTCCTTTCTCTTGCTTTGATAAGCACATACACTGTCGTAATCAGGATTATCTTCAAGAAATCTAACCATTTCAAGAACCGTTTCGGGAGATTGCTGCAAATCTGCATCAATTATAGATACGTAGTCGCCCTGTGCATGCTGCAAGCCCGCATACATACCCGCTTCTTTACCGAAATTCCTCGAGAAATTTATGAGTTTTATCTTACAGTCAGCATTTTCTGAAATTGAAACCAATTCATTCCACGTATTATCCTTACTTCCGTCGTTTATGAAAATTATTTCATACGAGAAAAAACTGCCTTCAAACGCAGTGATGCACGCATTATAAAATGAACGCACATTCTCCCCCTCGTTATAACAAGGTACGACCAAAGATAACATCATTCGGCTCACACTCCCAAAAATCACAATAATTACAGTAATTCTATCACATAAATTCAATTTGGTAAAGATTAGTATAAACAAAAAATAAATGCACTAAAACAGTGCATTTATTCTGTGCAAATATTTTATAAGACATTCTGTGATAAAAACCGTAAGGCACGCTGTTGCAGCAACAACTGTCAAAGATTTTCCCTTGAGTGATACAAAAACCGCAACAACAAGCCCTATGATTGCAGACAAAACATACGTAGTCTCATAAAGAGCAGCAGGTAGCGTCATCGCAGCGAGCACTGTATACGGAATGTAAAATAAAAAGGAATTTATAAAACCGTTTTCTATTTTTCTTGTGACGAGCGCAAAAGGAATTGCCCTGATAAGATACGTAGATCCGGCCAATATCAAAAGATATATGAAATACGTACTATTCATTCTCCTGCTCCTTTACCGGAAATATTATTGCAGCAATAACTGCGGCAAGTACCGCACAAATGCTGACCGAAAGACCGCCCGAAATGTTTTTAAGTATCGGCGCATAGTAAAAAAGCATTCTTAGCAAAACAGTAACAAGTACAGCGTAGAAAACTGATTTTACTTTTTTCATTTCCGGTGCAACAACGGCAACGAACATTGCATATATTGCAAGACTGAGTGCATTCATCAGCATTTTAGGCAGCACAGCACCCATAAGCGAACCGATGAGCGTTCCTGTTGCCCATCCAAAATACGGTGCTGTCGCAAGACCTATAAAAAATGAGCGTGTAATATTCTTCTCCGTTATTGCAACTGCAAAGATTTCATCGGTAATAAAAAAACCGAGAAGCCACCTGAATATGCCTTTAAACTTACTGTCGGCTTTTTGTGAAAGAGAAACAGACATAAAAGCATATCTGACATTGATAGTCAACTGCGAAATAAGCAGTTCAATATATTTTCCGGGATTTACCATAACGTTTATAGCCGCAAGCTGACCTGCTGACGTGAGTGTTGTCATAGATATTATAACTGCCTGCCACCACGTAAAACCGAGATTGCTTGCCATAATTCCAAAAGTAAAAGCAACCGATAAATAACCAAGACCTATGGGTATACCCGCTTTAAGTCCTCTGTAATAAGAATTCATATTTCTACCTCGTAATATAATACAAGAATAATACTCCTAATTTTTAAATTTGTAAAGAGTTATGATAAACGGAAAATGTGTATTGAATTTTACGGTTAATTGTGCTAAAATTACAAAAAAATAACTGCCACCGGGTAGGAAATGCTTTGCATTCGTGTACGCATCGTTAGGTCTTAGAAGATGTGTATGACGGGTGCTTATTTTTTTGGAGGAACTATGAAAAAACAAAATCCGTTTAAAGATTTATCTTCATTTGAACTTATTCTCTGGATATTATCTTTAACGATAGTTACAGCATCGTATCTTTTAACTCCGTCTAAAGATTATTTATCTCTTATTGCTTCACTTATAGGTGTAACAGCACTGATATTTGTATCGAAAGGATACGTTATAGGTCAGGTACTCACCGTTGTATTTGCCGTATTTTACGGAATAATTTCTTTTTACTTCAAATACTACGGTGAAATGATAACATATCTTTTTATGACTTCACCTATTGCAATACTTTCGGTAATTTCGTGGATAAAACATCCGTATAAAGATACTGCAGAAGTTACCGTTAATAAAATGAGCAAAAAACAAATTGTAACAATGCTTTTACTTGCCCTGATTACAACCGTTATATTTTACTTTATTCTAAATGCTATAGGAAACGAAAACATCGTTTTCAGCACGATTTCAATAACAACGAGTTTTATTGCCTCATATCTTACTTTTATGAGAAGTCCTTATTACGCACTTGCATATGCTCTTAACGATATAGTTCTTATAGTTTTATGGACTCTGGCAACTGTCTCAGACATAAAATATATGCCCATGATTATCTGTTTTGTTATGTTTTTGTTAAACGATGCTTACGGCTACTACAACTGGAAAAGAATACAGAAAAGACAACAAAACTAAAAACTTTACAACATCACACCGTTATGATATATTTTTGGAGGAGGTGCTATTATGGTAAAACATATTATTCTATGGAAGTTAAAAGATGAGTTTGACTCAGTTCAGAAAGAAGAAATTAAAGCAAACATAAAAGAAGGCCTCGAGGGCTTACACGGTAAAATCCCGGGTCTTAACGAGATTAAAGTTTATACAAACGGTCTTGAAACTTCAACGGCAGATCTTATGCTTGATTCTACGTTTGAAAGTAAAGAGGCACTTAGAAACTACTCCGTACATCCTGCACACGTAGAAGTTGCAAACGGAAAAGTCCGTCCACACACAGCAGTACGAAGCTGTCTTGATTTTGAAATATAACAAAAAGGCTAACTGAAATCAGTTAGCCTTTTCTATTTTACTCCGATTCTTTATTGCAACCACAGCAATCAGCACAGCAACCGTCAGGACAGCCGATGCACTTTTTTCCGCTTTTTTTAGAACGGATAACATACCACGAAGCAACAGAAACAATTCCCAATAAAACGAGTATGATAATAACATTGTCCATTAAAAGCACTTCCTTATTTTTTACTGCTTAATGCATATTCTTCTTTAAGTTCTCTGTTGCTCTTACGAATAAGCAAGATAACAACGCAAGCCATAGCAAGTTCTGCAATAAGTCCCGGTATAAAACCTGTACCAAAAGTACCTTCTGTTATAAGAGTACCAATCTGGTATACGAGAAAAGCAACCGTATAGCCGACACCAAACTGGAGAGCGATACCACCAAAAAGCCATTTTTTACTCTTCATTTCCGAATTCATAGCACCGATAGCCGCAAAGCACGGAGGTGAAAAGAGGTTAAACATAAGACAAGCAAGTGCTGCCGCCTTTGTAAGTGCAAAAATGCCTGCAACTTCACTTGATCCACCTACGAGAGCAAGCTCTTCAGTATCGATAAAGTTTGTTACGCCGTAGCATACTGCAAGTGTTCCGACAACGTTTTCTTTAGCAATGAAGCCGGTAATTGCCGCTGCTGCCATCTGCCACACACCAAACCCAAGAGGAATAAGAAGAAATGCAAACGGTGTCGCAATTGAAGCAAGAATTGAGGTGCTTTCCATTCCCTCTTCAATAAGCTCAAATTTCCAGTTAAATGACTGCATTATCTGAACAACAGTATTACAAAGAAGAATGATAGTACCTGCTTTTACAATATATGCCCAACCACGTGAGCACATTGATGTAAATGCTCTTTGCAAACTCGGAAACTTATATTCGGGAAGTTCCATAATGAAATATGACTTCTCCTTGTAACCGGTAATCTTGTTGATAAGAAGTGCACCGAAAAAGATAATAATTATTCCTGCAAAGTACATAAGCGTACCAACCCACGATGCATCGCCGAAGAATACGCCTGCAAAAAGTGCTATAACGGGAAGCTTTGCACCACACGGCATAAAAGGTGCAAGCATAGCCGTTGCTCTGCGTTCACGCTCATTTCTGATTGTACGGCAGGCCATAACACCGGGAATAGCACATCCTGTACCAATAACGAAAGGAATTACAGATTTACCCGATAAACCAACCTTCTTGAAAATGGGATCCAAAACAACGCTGACACGAGCCATATAACCGCAATCTTCAAGAAGTGCAATGAGGAAATACATTACCATTACGAGAGGCAGGAAGCCGACAACGGCGCCTACACCGCCTATAACGCCGTCAACAAGAAGTGACTGTAAAATGGGAGCACTATTTACTACCCAACCTGCTACAACACCCTGGAAAACTTCTATCCAACCAACAAGTACGTCAGCAAGCCAAGGACCAACCCATGCCTGCGATATCTGGAACACAAAGAACATTACAACAGCAAAAATCGGAATACCAAGCCATCTGTTTGTAAGAACAGCATCTATTTTATCCTGGTTGTTCTTTTCATTTGTGCGAATTTTGCGAACTTCGACTTTTGCAACAATTTTATTTACAAATTCAAAACGTTTTCTGTCAGCAATTTCAACCGCTTTCTTACTGGAAAAATCAACGTCACCCTGTATGTACGGAACACTCTGTAATTTACCTTTCAGCGAAACAGCCGTATTTATAAGTTGCTCAAGATCCGAGTGATTGCCTGCAGTAGATACAGTCATAACCACAGGACAACAAAGTTTTTTCGAAAGTGCATCAATATCAATTTTTGTTTTTTTCTTTTCATTGATATCACTCTTATTGAGTGCAACAACAACGGGTATGCCAAGTTCTAAAAGTTGTGTCGTAAAGAATAAGCTGCGGCTGAGATTACTTGCATCGACAATGTTAATAATAACGTCAGGATGCTCGTTGTTAACGTAATCTCTCGTTATGCTTTCCTCTGAAGTAAACGGTGACATCGAATAAGCACCGGGAAGGTCAACCGCAATAAGTTCTTCCGAACCGTTATAGAAATTCTTCTTAATAGTACCCTCATTTTTATCAACTGTAACACCTGCCCAGTTACCAACGTGCTCATTTCTGCCCGTAAGCGCATTGTACATGGTGGTCTTGCCGCTGTTTGGATTGCCCGCAAAAGCAATTCTCATAATTTATCCTCCTAAAATTTATATTAATTATAGATTTTCAAAAGTTAGTGTGCCCTAACCATCCTATGAAAAAAAGTAAGCCTTTTCGGCTACTTTAATCATTATTCAATAGTAATGGCCTCAGCAAGCTGACCGTCAATATTGTATCTTCCATCCTTAATTGAAACGACACAACCACCTTTAAGGTGAGATATAACCGTAATTGGCTCTCCGCTGTAGCAACCGAGTGAAAAAAGAAATGAATTCAATTCTTCATCGTCAGTTTCAATCTGCTTAACTATGTACTCTTTTCCTTCCTGAGCATTTGTTAAGTTCATCATTAATCCTACCTTTCGAGCTTAATTAGTTTATCCTAACTATCAACGAGTATATCACTACAACCAATATTTGTCAAGTATTTTTTAGCATTAACAATGAGCTGTTTTTGTGCAGAAAACACTCATTATCGTGAGAATATATTACTCCAATCGCCTGCAGGTAAGAGTATATAATTACTGAACCAACATAAGCCATTCCCCTGTTTTGCAAATCGCTTGAAATTGCATCAGATAAGTCATTTTTAGTTTTATCTGTTTCGTAAATTATTCTATCAGCGGTAAACGTTCTCAAATAATTATAAAAGGAGCCGTACTCATCAACTATTTTCTTAAAAATTATACTGTTTTTTATACTTGCAGTAATTTTTCGTCTGTTTCTGATTATCTCGGGATTGCTTAATAATTCAGTCACTTTATTCTCATCGTAAGTAATCACCTTACCTAATTCAAAGTTATCATATGCTTTACGAAAACTTTCACGTTTATTAAGAACGCATTCCCACGACAGCCCTGCCTGAAAAGATTCGAGTATTAACATTTCATACAAGTACGAATCATCAAAATTCGGTACGCACCATTCAGTATCATGGTACTTTACGTATGCTTCATTTTTCAAATTGCACCATTTGCATCTTTTCTTGCCGTCCATTAAATTCACCCACATAAATTGTTTTAAGTATTTTATCACAATTTAACTTTCAAAACATCTAAAATGCATAAAAAAGTGGCTTGAAAGATTTCAAGCCACTTGTAAACCATATGGTATTATTCCCACTCGCTTACGAGTTCTTTCCCACAGTTACTTTTCGCCTTATTCTGGGCTAATTTCCGTGAGATTTCTCTCGTTTTGCTTCGTTTTTCTCTGTATTCTCTGTGTTCTCAGCCCGTTTGGTACTGTTTTGGTATCAAAGTTTGGTATCAATTTTCTGAAAAATCGGCGGAGAAAAAATCCGTTATTCTTTTTGAGTAATTGATACTTGGCTCTGTCCTACGGTTCAACTGGCTTTGA
>JAZQAK010000046.1:0-1734 GCA_045545175.1 Feifaniaceae bacterium | reverse complement strand
TACGTTTGCCAGCGGGTGCTACCCGCAAAAAAGTCAGTAAACACCTACGCTTGCTGACTTTCTTTTTATGTTCCCCTATGCCAATATCTTCTTTATATCAACATCCACAAGGAATGGAGCAACAGCACTCATTGTGAGGTGGCAGAGGGATGTGTTCCACTTTGTGTCCTTGCCCCAGCCTTCAAAGGTCATTGTTCCGCCCTCAGCGACAATTCTTCTCCACGCACCCTCGTCAAGTAAGCAGTCCTTGAGATCATCCCATTTGTCGCATCTTACAAGTCCCATAAGCGTCGGGAAGTATGTAAAGAGTGCAACCGAGCTTATCTTTCTTTCCCTTAACATATTAAGTATGTTTTCTTCGCACTCCTTGTCGGGACAGAGACCGAAGCCGAAGGTGTAGAGATTTCCGACAATACTTACATGATCCGAGCTTAATGAGTCGCAAAATACGTGTTTTTCCTTGTCATAGAATGCGTCAAGAAATGCTTTATAAAGTTCTGTTGTATCACGGTAAGGCTCTTTTCCCAGTGCCTTTGCAATCTTGTTGACACTGCTTATTGCTTCAAGGTAGTGTCCGCACATTACAACGTGAGGTTCCTTGCACCCCTTGGTTTCATTGTCGAGTTTCACATAACCGTCATGGTAGTTTTGTGGCCATTCGACAAGATTCCACTTATCCGTAACATTGATGAGGTTGTCATCTCTTTCGTAATCTCTTCTGTAAACTTCGAGGAGCTTTACACACTTGGGATAATTCTTTTCGAGATATTCCTTATCACCAGTTACTCTGTAGTGCCAGAGAACAAGATGTACAACCATGAGCGAGAACTCGGCAATTTCCTGCATGAAAGAGCCGTCAAGGCAGGTCATGAGGCTTTCGGAAATGAAAGAAGAATAGAAGGCATCGTCTATAAGCTTTCTTACAATGCTGTCTTCGCCGCTTAAAAGCAGGTGGGTAAGTGCCGTGTAACAGCCGTCACCGACATAAAATCCCTTTTCTCTTTCACAGCAGTCCTGAATTACCTCCTGAACCGCATAGTGCATTGTATCCTCGCAAAGCTTCCAGATAGCTTCAAGGTCTTTATTGCCTTTGTATTCGGGCTTGAGGGCACTTGCAGCTTCAAAGGGATAGTGGCGGATATTGAAGTATATATCATAAACCTCCACACCCTCGGGAATATCTATTTCAACATATCTGAACGCTTTGAAGTCGAACCATTCAAGACTGTCTTCTTTGCCTGACAAAATCCACGGCTCAATATATTTGCAGTTTGCACGAAGCTCATATCTTACACTTCCGTCGTCGTTCAGCTCCTGACCGCACCTGATTACAAGCTCATCGCCCTTGTTTCCCTTTGCTTTCATGCAGAGGTAGCCTGCATAAACCATGCCGAAGTCGAGATAAAGAGTATTTCCTCTCATTTCTGACACAACCGGCTCTGCCTTTTCAAATACTAACATCTTTGACTTCTGCTCTACAAGTGTATGGTCGGCAAAGTTGTTTTTCTTGGCATTTGCCCAGTCGGAATCGTCAAAGTCCCATTCTTCAAAGCCGAACATTTTGGAATTTGAGTCCTGCTTCTCCATAAACTGGGTGTCATAGCCGACAGTATGTGTTTCGGTAAAGGCATCATGGGGCTTTGTAAGGAAGGTTTCATCGGTACAAAGCTCGCACTTTCCGTCAACTTCAAGGACGAAGATAAGACCGTGTCTGTTATCACCGCTCTGCCATAC
>JAZQAK010000045.1:0-2359 GCA_045545175.1 Feifaniaceae bacterium | reverse complement strand
ATAAAGACATAAAACTTTCAATATATTTCTGTAAAAAACGAATATAAAAACAAAGACATACAAAAAATAGAAAAAAATCCTTGACAAACCACTTTCTTTGTGGTATATTATTTAGGCTATCCGAAAGCGGTTGCCAATTCGCAATGAGTTTGACTGCTCGGATATAAGGCGGTAAGATTATATGGTTGCTTGATTGCAAGGACTTATTTGAAACAGATATTTGCCCTGCTCGCAAGCAAGCTTGCTCACCGCTTTGGCTAAAAACAACCCACCGGGTTGTTTTCTTAACGCGTCGCGCCCCTGTAGCTCAGCCGGTAGAGCACTAGACTTTTAATCTAGGTGTCCGGAGTTCGATTCTCCGCAGGAGCACCAAGTAAAAAAGCACTTCTTCGGAGGTGCTTTTTTCATTTCCCGATTTTTCAACCCACAGTTGCAAAAAATACAACCCAAAGTATCTTGAAAAGCACCCCGAAAGGTGATAAAATAAGAAAAAAAACAACCGTGGGGTGAAAAACATGAATACAGGCGAATATATCAAAAAACTCCGTAAGGATAAAAACATGACAAGGGAACAGTTCGGAAATGTTTTCGGCGTGTCGGGACAGTCGGTGCAGAAGTGGGAAAACGGTCAGAGCCTTCCCGAAACTGCAAAACTCATAAAAATTGCACAGTATTTCGGCACATCGCTTGACGATATGCTCCTTTCCCGCGACGCAAGAGTCGTTGAAATCATAAAGGAAAATAAGCAGGTCAAACCCGAATACGAAAAAATCCACGTGTGGGAAGACTATGCCTTTGACGTAATGGACGAATACAAGCACAGCGTCGAAGAAGGTCTCGACATAGAGGTGTACAGCGAGCTTTTCAAGGCAGTCGCATCACTTCCCAGAAACGAAATCCGCCAGAAGCTGGGGGATGTTATATTTGAAATTGTTTCAAATGCAAAGCAGGTCGAAGGCTATAAGTATAACGAGCCGTCAGACCTTGAATCCATAAAGGCATTGAGAAAACCTTACCCGCTTTCGGGCAAGGTGGACGAAAAAACTCTCGCCGATAAAATCCACGGCGCATGGGTGGGCAGAATCGCAGGCTGTTTCCTCGGCAAAGCAGTTGAGGGCATCAGAACAAACGAGTTTGTACCCTTCCTTAAAAGGACAAATAACTATCCCATGCACAGATATATTCTTTCAACAGACTGCACAGACGAAAACTGCGAGGGCATGAATTACCGCATAGGTCCGAGAAACGTCTTTCCCGACACACTCGACTATATGCCCACCGATGACGACACAAACTATATGGTTATCGGTCAGCTTGTCGTTGAAACCTACGGCAGAGATTTTACCCCCGATGATATGATGGAAATATGGTTGAAGTATCAGCCTAAAGACGCCTACTGCACAGCCGAAAGACGTGCTTTCATCAACTTCGTGGCAGGCTTCAGACCTCCTCATTCCGCATCCTACAAGAACCCATACCGTGAATGGATAGGCGCACAGATAAGAGGCGACTATTTCGGCTACATAAATCCGGGTAATACCGAAAAAGCTGCCGAAATGGGCTGGCGTGATGCTTGTATTTCCCACGTAAAGAACGGTATCTACGGCGAAATGTTCGCAAGTGCCATGATTGCGGCGGCAGCACTCACAGACAATGTTGAAGAAATCATCCTTGCAGGTCTCGGAGAAATTCCCGAAACTTCCCGTCTTTATGAGTCTGTAATGACAATTATGGATATGTATAAGTCAGGCAAGACAAGCGAAGAAACCTTCGATTATATCCACTCTGTATGGGACGAATACACAGGTCACGGCTGGTGCCATACAATATCAAATGCCATGGTTGTTGCCGCATCTCTGCTTTACGGCAAGGGTGACTTCGGCAAGTCCATCTGCCTTTCTGTGCAGACAGGCTTTGACACCGACTGCAACGGTGCTACCGTAGGCTCAATACTCGGTATGGCAGGCGGCTATGATTATGTTCCCGATGAATGGAAGAAGCACCTCTGCGACACTCTCGAAACAAGCATTTTCGGATATGAAAGGGTAAAGATTTCAGAGTGTGCGAAGAAAACATTAAGTCACATAAAGATTTAAATTTAAATGAAAGCACTCCGCCCCGAGGCTCTGCCTCGGGGCGTTGCATGTTTGTTTGTGCTTTGAGTTTGACCGCTCGGCTTTATGGCGGTCAAACGGGGTTATTTAAGCGACACCGAGGGGGTGTATACCGCGAACATACCCCGTGCGTTGCCTGCGGAGGCACTCCGCCCCGAGACCGAAAGGCTTCGGGGTTGTTTTTATGTACGGCGAAACCGCAGCGTTTGGGGAGTTGTGCCCGCCTGGGGGGGGGGGGGGGGGTT
>JAZQAK010000044.1:0-34920 GCA_045545175.1 Feifaniaceae bacterium | reverse complement strand
ACGGATCTGCTGATCGGCATGACGGCCGTCGCAACCGGTACGAATATGAACTTCAACAGTCTCATCAAACTTAGCGCCGGCAGTCTTCTTTACCAGAGCTACGCCATCGGCTACCTCATACAGCTGAGTACGATCTACCAGCTTAGCAGCCTCAATATACTTCTTACCTCTCTTCATCTTTCAACCTCCATTAGTCCTCTACTACGATACCCATGCTGCGAGCGGTACCAGCGATCATGCTGGTAGCGGCTTCCAGGCTAGCTGCGTTCAGGTCGGGCATTTTCAGCTCGGCGATCTTCTGAACCTCAGCCATGGAGATCTTAGCTACTTTGTTCTTGTTGGGCTTACCGGAACCGGACTTCAGGCCGCAAGCCTTCTTCAGCAGAACGGCAGCGGGGGGAGTCTTGGTGATGAAGCTGAAGCTTCTGTCTGCGTAAACAGTGATAACTACGGGAATGGTCAGACCATCCTTATCAGCTGTTCTGGCGTTGAATTCCTTAGTGAACTGTACAATGTTCACGCCGTGCTGACCCAGAGCGGGACCAACGGGCGGAGCCGGAGTGGCCTTGCCGCCAGGAATCTGTAATTTGATATAACCTGTAACTTTCTTTGCCATTTTTGGCACCTCCTAAAAAAATTTTGTACCGGACTTTATCCGGACACAACACGAAGGTGTTGTGGTACGTGCGGGGAATCCCCTCCCACGATTTATGCGAGGATGTCTTTCACTCCTCCATGAACGCCTTGCGGCATCATGCGCTTACTTGGGGTAATGCTGACGCATTACATTTTTTTGACTTCTGTAAAGCCCAGTTCAACCGGTGTCTCACGGCCGAACATATCTACATGGATGGTGACACTCTGCTTGCTCTCGTTGATCGCTGCGATCACACCTGCAGTGCCTTCCCAAACACCGGAGATCACGGTCACGGCATCGCCGATCTCGAAGTCCACCACAACAGGTGCCTCGGGACCTGCCAGGGATGCGATCTCTTCAGGGGACAGGGGCACGGGCTTGGATCCCGGTCCTACGAAACCAGTCACACCGCGGGTGTTGCGGACAACGTACCAGGTCTCGTCGTTCATCTCCATGTTGATCAAAACATAGCCGGGGAACATCTTCTTGGCGACAGTCTTACGAACGCCGTTCTTCAGTTCCACCACGTCCTGCATGGGTACGGATACTTCCAGGATCTGATCATGCAGCTTGCGGTTTTCGATGGTCTTTTCGATATCCATCTTGACCTTATTCTCATAACCGGAGTAGGTATGAACTACATACCACTTTGCTGCATCTTCAGACATACAGACACCCCTTGATTACTGAGCATCAGCAGTATTTTCTGTGGACTGCTGTTCGGTTGTTTCTTCAGTTTCGCCTTCTGCTGTGTCATCTTCAACAGTTTCGCCTTCAGTCGTTTCATCTTCAACTGTAACGTCACCCGTTATTTCTTCATCCGTTATAACGGTAGACATTTCATACTCGGGAATAACAAGACCCACGAGTGCTTTGAAACCTGAATCGAATGCAAATATGACCAGTGTTACAACAACGACGCAGGCAATTACTACCAGCGTATTGTTCTTAAGCTGCTTGCGACCGGGCCAAACGATTTTCTTCCATTCACTCTTGAATTCGCGGAACCATTTGACAATGCCGCCCTTCTTTTCTTTGTCAGCCATTGCAATCCTCCTTTTCTTTCGTCTTCGTCAGAATGTAAGTACCTTACTTTGTTTCCTTGTGTAAAGTGTGCTTCTTGCAGAAGCGGCAGTACTTGTTCATTTCAAGACGATCGGGATTGTTTTTCTTGTTTTTCATAGTGTTGTAGTTTCTCTGACTACATTCACTACAAGCAAGAGTAATTTTAACTCTCATTCTTGCACCTCCTAATTTTCGAAAACCTTTTTTATGTTTCCTTCCTCCGTCCGAGCCAAATATTTTGTTTCAAAAAAAAAGACCTGACCAGAGGTAACTATCATTATAATGTATTATATTGCAAATTGCAAGTGTTTTTTTGACGATTTATTTAAAAATATGTATAGAAAATTCATTCAATATATATTATAATATTTTAAAACAACTAAATGGAGATTGCAATGAAAATATTAATGACTACAATGGGTCTTGATCTTGGCGGTGCCGAAACGCATATTGCCGAGCTTTCAAAGGCTCTGTCCAGAGCGGGACACGACGTTACTATCTGTTCAAACGGCGGTGTTTTTGTCAAGAATGTTGAAGAATTCGGTGTAAAACACGTCAATGCGCCTCTCAACGTGCGTGGCGTATGGGCTATTTTGCGCTCTGCATTTATTCTTTACAAATGGGTAAGACACAACCGTCCTGATATAATACACGCGCACGCGCGCATACCCGCGTTTTTATCTAATATTGTAGCTTTTCTGACTCGTACACCGTTTGTCACGACTACGCATTTTAATTTTACTACGGACGGTCTTATCGGAAAACTGACTACGTGGGGCAAACGTTCAATCGCCGTGTCGGATGACCTTAAGGCATACCTCGTTGAAAACTACGGTATTGCCGAAGAAAAAATAACAGTTACCGTCAACGGTATAAATACGGCTGATTTTTCTGCAGGCGTATCTACCCTGCCTATAGACGAAGAATTTGATTTGTCCCCCTCTACCCCCGTTATACTCACGGTCAGCAGAATGGACAAAAACGCCTGTCTTGCCGCGTATGAACTTCTTGACGCGGCTGAAGATATTCACACGCTGTCCCCCGATGCAAAAATATTTGTAGTCGGCAACGGCAATGCCCTTGAAGAGCTCAAGGCAAAGGCGTCTGCTTTAAACAGTAAAGCCGGTAGCGACTACGTTATTGTTACGGGCGGTCGTACGGATATTCCCCGCCTCTGCGCAAGGGCAAATCTGTTTGTCGGTGTTTCGCGTGCGGCACTTGAAGCAATGTCGTGTGAGGTTCCCGTCATATTTGCGGGCAACCAGGGTTTTGTAGGTCTATTCAACGAAAGTAAACTTAACGACTGTTACAAAACGAATTTTACCTTCAGAGGTATCGGAACGACTACCGCCAAAGGTATTCTTGAAGAATATAAAAAATATCTTGCTCTTTCTGATGAGCAAAAAAAGGCAATCGGCAAAGCAGAACGCGAAATAATCCTTAAAGATTATTCCGTTTCAAGAATGGCAGAAGATGCACTTAACGTATACTATCAGGTTTATAAGCCGAAGAGTTACGACTATCTTCTTTGCGGATACTACGGATATAAAAACATGGGTGACGAGGCACTGCTTAGTGCAATTGCAAGTAACCTTGAAGCAAAATGTCCCGGTTGTTGCATAGCCGTCCTCACACGTTCGGCAAAGGACGCAGGTCTTCCCGAGCGTTACCACGCTTTTGACCGTTTCAACATTTTCTCCGTGATGAGAGTCATATCAAAAAGTAAAGTGCTGATTTTCGGCGGCGGCAATCTGATACAGGACGTAACGAGCACAAAATCACTTTTCTACTATCTGTCACTTCTCTACTGGGCAAATCGCTGCGGTGTCTACACAATGCTTTACGCCAACGGTATAGGACCGCTTGTACACCGCAAAAATCATTCCATTACTGCAAAAATTCTCAACTCGGTTGACGTAATAACTCTCAGAGAAAGCCGTTCTGCAGCTTTACTCAAGACGATGAACGTCACAGAACCGTATATCGAAATAACGGCAGACGAGGTTTTCACATTGCCCGAATCGAAGCTCGAAATTTCAGACAAGTTCCCAAAAAACTATTTTGTAATTTCAATTAGAAGCTGGGATACTCTTGACGAGCATTACGTAGAAAAGTTCTCAACCTTTGCCGAATACGTAAAGCGCACTTATTCATATACTCCCGTCGTGCTTTCGTTTAACGACGAAGAGGATGCTCAGGTTTGCAAAAAACTTGCAGATTCGCTTAAAACCTACTGTTTTACCAACATGGATACAGACCAGGCAAGAGCGATACTTGCTAACGCTAAATTTACCGTGGGTATGAGACTTCATTCACTCGTATTCTCAACACTTGAGGGCGTACCTGCCATAGGCATTTCATACGATTCAAAAGTAATCAGTTTTCTTGAATATATAGGCGTGGATATGCTTGTACCCTGTGACAACATAAACCTCGAAGCACTTATAAATTACACGGACGTCATACTCGGCAGTTACGATGAGTTTTCACGAAGCGTAAAAGCACGTTCTGCAAGAATGAAACGTGAAGCGGTCAAGAATGCTGAAATAGCCGCTGAATTACTGGATAAATAAGGTGAAATATGAAAATACTCGGAATTGACTACGGTGACAGACGAACAGGAATTGCCATAAGCGACAACAGTCTTACTCTGGCATCAAATTACACAACGATAGAAAGCGGTCACGCGCCCAAAGTGTGTGATGAGATTATTGAGATTATCAAAAAAGAGAAAGTGGAAAAACTTGTTTTGGGATTACCTCTCAATATGGACGGCAGTGAAGGCCCGCGTGCAGAAAAGACACGTATTTTCGCCTCTATGCTCGCAGAAAAGTTTGATGGAGAGATAATACTCCGTGACGAACGCCTGACGACAGTATCGGCAACCTACTTTCTCAACGAAACTGATAAAAGAGGCAAAAAAAGAAAGGCGCTTGTTGATAGAATAGCCGCCTCAATAATACTCCAGGGTTATCTTGATTTTTTAAAAAGTTGAAGAATACCGCATATAAAAATAAGAACAGCAAAACATTTTCTCAACAACGAACTGTCACAGTTTACAGCAAAATAAGCAAACGGAATCGCACTTACACAGCCGCTGAGCGCTACTGTAAGTGCGGTTTTTTTATCCACAAAACCGTTTTTGAAATGTATAAAAAGGGACACTGCGGCACACGGCAGAAAATAAATAAGATTTATGCTCTGTGCCGTTTGCTGAGCAACACCGAAAAAAGCGGTCAGCAAAATAATGAGCAGACTTCCCCCGCCTATCCCCATACCGCTGAGAGCACCTGTTATAAGTGATACGAGTATTTCTTTCATTTAAACCACAACCTGACTGCCGAAAATATCATAAATAGCGAAAACAGTATGCTGATAAACCGTGATGACACTTTTTTGAGCAGGGTTGCCCCCACTATACCGCCCAAAGTACCGCCAATTATATAAAGCCACAGATTATCCGCTACAACGTTTCCCGAAAAGAAATATACACACAGAGAAACGACACTCAACGGTAAAGTTATCGCTATGCTCGTTGCATGGCAGTATTTCGTATCAAGTCCCACAAGTCCGAGTAAAGGCACAAGAATAAGTCCCGCGCCTCCTCCAAAAAAACCGTTTATTGCTCCGCATAAAATACCGATTAAAATTAATTTCTTCATATTCGTATTATTTGCAAAAATCGCCTTGTTATACGAGCCGATTTCGGTTATAATATAGGTATCCCTGCGAGACGCGTTTTTTTGACCGATAAATTCCTACACTTTTATAAAAGGGAGCTTTACTTGATTTGCAGATGGAAAAGCAGGCCTCCCGACTTAAGCAATTTGACTTAGGTTGGACGTTGGAAGCACAAGGCTGCACAGGAAGCACCCACCCTTGCATCAGCAGGGTTTTTAAAGGTCAGACGGTCGTTGTGGGGCATAAATTAAAAAAAACGGTTGGATATCCAACCGTTTTTTATTTATGCTTTTACTGATTCAAATTCTTCGAGAATTTCATCTGACGGCTTAGGTGTCAGAAGTGATACCACAACAATAACTATTGAAGAAATCACAAATGCAGGAAGAAGTTCATAAATAGCAAATGCACCGCCGAGTTTGCTGATAACGAGCTTCCAGATAAACACCATAGCTGCACCGCTTACCATACCTGCAACAGCACCTTCTTTTGTCGTTCTCTTCCAGAAGAGTGAGAAGATCATAAGAGGACCGAACGTTGCACCGAAGCCTGCCCATGCAAATGATACAATTCTGAATATAACGCTGTTTTCATCAAGTGCAATTACGATAGCAATCAAGGCAGTAACGAGAAGTGTAATTCTCGTCATTACCATAACACGCTTGTCCGTTGCTTTCTTATTGAAAACGCCCTGATAAATGTTCTTAGCAAAAGCAGAAGCCGCAATAAGAAGATACGAGTCTGATGAACTGATTGTTGCCGCAAGTATACCTGCCATTACGAAACCTGCAAGAATTGCGGGAAGTGAACTTGTTGCAAGTGTGATAAAGATATTTTCAGCAGAAGAAGCCGTTAAATGCTGTACGGGGAAAAGTTGTCTGCCTACGAGACCGATAAATACTGCAACCGCAAGAGAAATAACAACCCAAATCATAGCAATTCTTCTTGACATTTTGAGTTCTTTCTCTTCTCTGATTGCCATAAATCTTAAAAGAACCTGAGGCATACCAAAGTAGCCGAGACCCCATGCAAGCATAGATACAATGCTCAGCCAGCCGTAAGGTGCTGCATTACCGAAAAGGGGTTTGCCTGCTTCTACAATCTGCTGACCGTCAGCACCGAGCTGAGGTGTTGCAAGACCGAAGAAATCAAGGAAGCCGGGAATATTTTTTGCATTTTCAACAATTGCGCCTACACCGCCTGCATTTATCGTGCTAACGGTAACGATAACAACGAGAGCAACTATCATTACGATGCCCTGCATAAAGTCAGAAGCACTCTCTGCAAGGAATCCTCCAAGCAGAGTATACAGCAACACGAAAATTGCACCCACAATCATCATCGTAACGTAAGGCAACCCGAACAACGTGGAGAAAAGTTTACCGCAGGTTACAAAGCAGCTTGCTGCATATACGGTAAAGAATACCAGAATGAACATTGCTGAAATCGTAAGGATAACCTTTTTCTTTTCATGGAATCTGTTTGAAAAGAATTCGGGAAGTGTGATGGAATTTTTTGCCTTGATACTGTATCTGCGAAGCCTCTTAGATACAAGCAACCAGTTTAAATATGTACCTAATGCAAGACCGATTGCCGTCCATGCAGCATCAGCAAGACCGCACCAGTATGCAACACCGGGAAGACCCATAAGAAGCCATCCGCTCATATCCGATGCCTCTGCACTCATTGCGGTTACCCACGGACCTAAAGAACGTCCGCCAAGATAGTAATTTTCTGAATTTTCATTTGCTTTTTTCGAAAAAACGACGCCAATTACTATAACTATAGCCATGTAGATTACCATAGCTACGAGAATCTGAATTGTTTGACTATTCATAAAACCCTCCATAAAAAATATTTTCCATTTTATCACACTTTTTTACAAAGTGCAATACAAACATTATTTCACTTCAATCTGACAACATCTCATCGTATCAAGTGCCGCATTATGTGTTGCAACACTTACACCTGCACAGCAGGACGAGTCTACCGATATTTCCGCCTCGGGAAAATTTGCTTTCAGAATAAGCGCATTTGAAACGACGCATATGTCAGTACAAAGGCCTATAAGTTCCACCGAAAACTCTTCATCCCCCGCGAGAGATTTAACCTTATCGGGCAGGTTTACCGAACCAAACGTTATCTTTTCTATCGAAACGTAACCTTTTTCTTTAAGAGCAGCTTCCACTTTGTTATTTAATTTCCAGCCGTCCGTCCCTTTTATACAATGCGGTACGGGAAGATTCTTTCCTTCGTTCGTCTGCATATAATTTTCATAATGAGTATCGTACGTTGCAATGATATCACCGTCAAATTTTTCAATTTTATTTACCACGTTGTCAACAATTGCCGTTGCTTCTGCACTGCCGAGTGCACCGTCAACAAAATCGTTCTGCATATCAACAACCACAAGTATTTTTTTCATAATTCGATCCTCCCGACAATATTCAATATTATTCATATCATTTATTCTTCAAAAAGAGGTGTGGAGAAATATCTTTCTGCTGTGTCGGGAAGAACGGTAACTACGGTTTTTCCCCGGCCCAGCAGTTTTGCAAGTTTGATTGCCGCCGCCACGTTTGTTCCGCTTGAAATACCGCACATAATGCCCTCTTTCGAAGCAAGGATTTTTGACGTTTCGATCGCTTCGTCATCCGTTATGACACAGATATCATCGTAAATCTCCTGATTCAGTATGGCAGGAATAATCCCGTCACCTATACCCATCTGAATATGGGTACCGATAGAACCGCCCGATAAAATCGCCGCATTTTCAGGCTCTGCCGCCCAGATAATCATATCGGGATTTGCATCTTTTAAAGTCTCGCCAATGCCCGTAATCGTTCCGCCCGTACCTATGCCCGAGCAGAATCCGTGGATAGGACCGCTCACCTGCTCAAGTATCTCTCTTCCCGTCTGCTCCCTCTGAACTTGAAGATTTGCGGGGTTTTCAAACTGTTGCGGTACAAATACGTTCGGATTTTCACTTTCCATTGAAAGAGCAAGACGCAGACATTCGTCAATGCACGCCCCTATATCACCGTCATCATGCACCAGAATAACCTCTGCACCGTAGTGACGGACCAGTTTTCTGCGTTCTTCACTTACCGAATCGGGCATTATAATCTTAGTTTTAAATCCCATTACTGCACCGACCAACGCAAGACCTATACCTTGATTTCCGCTCGTCGGTTCCACTATAACGGTATCCTTATTTATCTTTCCGCGGCTGATTGCATCCTTTATCATATTATAAGCAGTTCTTGTTTTGATTGAGCCGCCTACGTTCAGCCCCTCAAACTTTACAAGAATGTCTGCACAGTCTTTAGGAACAATATTTTGAAGTTTTATCATGGGTGTATTTCCGATTGCTTCCAAAATATTATTGTGTACCATAAAATTTCACTCCAATTTCAGTTGTCTGCATAAAAAAATAATGAGTTCAACGAATATTGAACTCATTATATCACAACTATATAACAGTTGTATATTTATTTTTCTTTAGATTTGCCTAAAAGCGCAAATATATATCCGATTACTATCGCCGCACTTATTCCGCCCGACGCTGCCGTTATCCCGCCCGTAAATACACCTGTAAAGCCCTTTTCTTTTACAGCCTGCTGAACGCCCCTGGCAAGAGAATACCCGAATCCGCTGATTGGAACGGTTGCCCCCGCACCTCCGAAATCAACTATCTTCGGATAAACGCCGAGCGCAGTAAGCAATACACCGAGTGACACGAAAAGAACGACTATTCTTGCAGGTGTCAGTCTTGTATAGTCAATGAGTAGTTGGGCAAGCACACATATTATTCCGCCCGTTATAAATGCTTTCACAAACTCCATTATATTACCTCCATTTCAACAAGATGCGCAATACCCGTTATAGGCTGTCCCTGAAGTGCAGAGGTTGCACTCAGCAGTGCCCCCGTTGCGACGTAAAGAATCCTTTTTAGTCGTCCCGATTTCATTTCATTTAAAATATGAGATGCAACCACACTTGCACTGCAGCCGCAACCGCTTCCGCCCGAATGAACGTCCTGACGCTCTGTATCATATATCATAAGACCGCAGTCATTATGAACACCGCTTAAATCAATACCCTCTTCCGTGGCAAGTTCTTTCATAAGACGGCTCCCCTCTTTACCGAGGTCACCTGTTAAAATGAGGTCATACTTTTCGGGTGATTCTCCCGAAAGCTTAAGAAACTCGCATATCGTGTCTTTTGCCGCAGGTGCCATTGCGGCACCCATATTGTTTGCATCGGTGATGCCCATTTCAATAGGTTTTCCTATCATACCGCGCGTAATATATATGCCGTTTTTCTCTTCACCGTGTTCAAGAATTATTGCTCCTGATGCAGTCACCGTCCACTGTGACGTCTGCGGTCTTTGTGCTCCGTATTCAAGAGGAAACCGAAACTGTTTTTCAGCAGCACAAAAATGAGATGACGTAAGCGACATAACACGCTTTGCAAATCCACCCGATACTGCCATAGCACCAACCAAAAGTGCCTCCGACATCGTAGAGCAGGCACCGTATATTCCAAGCATAGACGATGCACTTCTCATCGCTCCTTTCGAACTTGCAAAGCATTGATCTTCAAGATCACCGCATATCACTATATCAACGTCTTCGCTGTTAAGAGAGGCTTTTTGCAAAGCAAGCGTTGCGGTACGGCTTTGAAGTTCACCTTCGGCAAGTTCCCAGCTTTTTTGTCCGAAATAGGCATCGTGTTCGATTACGTCAAAGTCGGCAGACAGAGGACCCTCACCCTCTTTATTGCCTGCTATTGCGGCACCTGCGACGACTTTAACGTTGGAAAATTCAAGTATTTTTTTCATACGGCACCCCCAAAAAAGTAATATATAAGACCGTATATTACAGAAGCAAGTGTTCCGTAAACAATAACAGGTCCTGCAATAACGAACATTTTTGCACCCACGCCGAGAATCAGACCTTCTGTTTTATACTCAATCGCAGGTGAAACTATTGAATTTGCAAAGCCTGTTATCGGAATTATAGTGCCGGCACCTGCATATTTTGCAAGTTTCTCATAAAGCCCGAGCACCGTTAACAGACCACCCAAAAATATCATTGTTATCGGAACAAACGTAGTTACCGTATCATCCCCAAGACCGATATAACTGTAAAGGCTTGAAAATGCCTGGCCGATGCAACATATTCCGCCTCCCACAACAAATGCAATCAGACAGTCTTTTAGTACGGGCGATTTAGCCGCAGTTTTTTTTGCATACTTCTTATACTCGTTCTTATCCAAAAAGCCACTTCCTTTGGTTTGTTTAAACTTATTTTGGATAATTACTATACCGTTTATACAAAAATAGTTCATCCGTATCTCTGTTTTGCATATTATGTATGTAGAACGTAAAAGGAGTGTTACTATGCCCGACGATAACAGATTTATGAGCGGTCGCCTTTCAAGTTACATCTTCGCACTTTACAGACCGCCTCAGGCAATTGCAAACATATACGGCGATGATGCCCACCCGAATTTAAACGGTCAGGCACGATTTTTCCAAACGCCTTACGGTATACTTATTTCCCTTGAAGCCTCCAATCTTCCGAATTTTGCAGACCCCTGCAAAGCCCCCATTTTTGCCGTTCACATACACGACGGGAACAGTTGTACGGGAGACGACTTTTCCGACACGCTTTCCCACTACAATCCCGACGGATGTGAGCATCCTCACCACGCAGGTGATATGCCCCCTCTTTTCGGCAATAACGGCTATGCTTTCGAGATATTTTTGACAAACCGTTTTACCGTAGCCGAGGTTTTGGGTAAAACAGTAGTTATTCACGAGAATCCTGACGACTTCACAACACAGCCTTCAGGAAATTCAGGTGCAAAAATTGCCTGTGGCGTAATAGTTCCGAGATAAGAAAAAGACTTCAACCAAACGGTTGAAGTCTTTTATGTGGTAGCGGAACTAGGATTCGAACCCAGACAAACAGAGTCAGAGTCTGTCGTGCTACCCTTACACAATTCCGCTATATTCTGTTGAGAACATTATTTATTATACCATCATTTTTAAGTTTGTCAACAAAATATTTTCAAATTATACAGACTTTTTCTTGACAGTATGAATTCTGCTTGGTATAATAAATAAGCGTTAAATCGAGGTGTGGCTCAGTTTGGTAGAGTACTTCGTTCGGGACGAAGGGGCCGCAGGTTCAAATCCTGTCACCTCGACCATAAAAATGACTTTGACCGTTTGGTTAAAGTCATTTTTTATTTAAGTTGAGAAGGACATCGACCAAAAAAACTCTTTTGTACTACGGTACAAAAGAGTTTTTTCTTTTTCTACGGATTACATGCACCGCACGGCAAATATCCGTTAGATATCAGCCACTCACGCGTTCCGCTGTAATCCTCTTTATTTTTCGGGTTTATATCCTTGACGGAAGAACAGTCTATTTGGTGAAATTTCATACTGTTCTTATTTAATACGTAATCATTCTTTATTCCTTGCTCGACTTCGGCGGAATTATCCGTTTCCAATCTATTGGTTCCGTCAAGATAATTTATCACAATACCGGGTTGAACGTTATCTACAAACACGTTGAAGGATATGCCTTTACCGTTATCTTCAACCGAATAAGCCTCCATCTGCACACCCGTTGCAAGCAGATTATCACCTTCAAACAAAGGTGTCACCCTGTACATAACGTGGTTTTTCGTTTCTTTTACGTATTCTGCTACCATATTTTCAAATGGCAACATTCCCTCCGTATTCAAATACCTCGTTCCTGTAATCAGATTTTTCTCGTTTGCATTTTCGCCCGTAAGCTGATATCCGATAAGATGACATCTGTTATACAGATATTTCCCGTCTACAATATCATATTTGGCAAGTTGCCAGCCCGAAGGCTTAATCTGCCCTATACTGCCTCGCTCTTCCGTTGGCATTATTTCTTCACCGATACATGCAAACGCCGTTCCACAACGTCCTAAAGCATCAAGTTCGCTGTAGTATTCAAACGCAACGGTTGTAATTTCACTCTCATCAAACTCAGGCACGTTGTCATTGATAACCGTGTACGCTTCACTTACGTTTGGAACCGTACAGGCAGAGAACAAAATGACAAGACATAACAAAAGTATCGATATTTTTGTTTTATTCATTGTTTAACTGACGCCTTTCACAGACCTAATTTATTTTTCTTAAACCTTTGGGGTAATGGTTTTTAGCACGTCCTGCCGTCACCTTTACACCGCCTACGGTACAACCCTCTGTGGTGATTACCGCCCAGCCGTTTTCGCAATCAACCGAAATCTCTTCTCCACGAAGATATCGCTTAAGTTCATCACTGTCAGGTGCAAGTTCTATACGGCATTTAAAACTTCTACCCATCGCCATAAAAAACTGATGATGAGGCTGCACGTAATTCTTCCTTACTTCCCCTATCGTGACACCGCAGGAAAAAGCAATTCCTTTATCAAGTGCAATTGACGGTGCAAAGTAAACGGGATTTCCGTTACACACCGAAACCTTGCTTTCATCGTAAGTGACAAGCGTATCTTTTAAAAACGACGTAACTGCAGAATCAATCTTTCCTGCAGATTTTTTTATTTCTGCCGTATGCGGTACGTACTGCCGTTTATCATGAAGGACCGCCATAAACTGGCCTTCACCCCTGCTTTTATGAGGATAGAACCTTCGAGCGTTGTAAAGGTCTTTACATTTACAACCGTCAAAACAAATTCCGTCACTCGTATATGCCCTGACAGTTTCATTTACGGGAACAAGTTCAAAATCGGGATGTGTATATAAAAACTCATCAACAACCATCTCATTTTCTTCAAGTGAGAACGTACAAGTCGAATAAACAATATATCCACCCGGTCGCAGAGCATTATATGCCTGCTCTAAAATTTCCTTCTGACGCTGAGCGCAGTGCAGAACGTTATCCACACTCCATTCACTGATGGCAATATCGTCTTTTCGAAACATCCCCTCACCCGAGCAGGGTGCATCAACCATAATCATATCAAAAGTTTCGGGGAACAACTGTGCTATTCTCTCAGGGGCTGCACAAGTTGTTGCAGTATTGCAAAAACCAAGTCTTTCAATATTCCCCGTTAAGATTTTACATCGTGAACGCACTATTTCATTTGATATAAGTATGCCGTTTTCGCCGAGTTTATTGTGAAGCTGACTGCTTTTTCCGCCCGGTGCGGCACACATATCGAGTATCCACCAATCAGGCTGTATTTCAAGGCATTCTGCCGGTGCCATTGCCCCGGGGTCCTGCACATATATCATTCCTGCGTGGTGAAACGGATGATTCCCCACCTTATCATAATCAAGATAAAAGCCCGTTTTGGCATAAGGAATCTTTTCAGAAGAAAAGGGGTTTATCTTTTCAAACTCTTCCACCGAGATTTTTTCCGTATTAACGCGAAAGGCACGTACTGCATCCTGATTAAAAGAATCCTCATAAAGTGAAAACTCCTCTTCACCGAGCAGATTTTTCATCCTTGTCACAAATTCCAAAGGCAACTGTTTCACTACTCGTCACCCTCCATATTCATCTCCACGTGAAGCATCCCCATTGCAACCGCAGTTATTGCTGCTGTTTCGGCACGCAGAATACGCTTTCCAAGAGAGATGACTGACGCCCCTTTTTCTCTTGCAAGCGCCACTTCTTTTTCATCGAAACCGCCCTCGGGACCCACAAGTATTCCGACAGACATACCCTCTTTAATATGCGACAACGCCCTTTTCGTTTCTGCCATACCAAGCTCATTTTCATAAGGAAGAAGGAAAACATCCATTTCGGCAGCTTTTTCCATTGCCTGTCGGTAGGTCATAACGTCATACACTTCGGGGACAACGTTTCTCTTACTCTGCTTTGCGGCACTCTCCGCAATAGACTGCCATCTTTCCCTACGTGTTTTTTTCTTTTTTTCATCGAGTTTCATTATACAGTGGCTCATTTCCACGGGAATTATCCCCGATACACCAAGTTCTACGGTTTTCTGTATAATCAGTTCCATTTTATCCCCTTTGGGCAGCCCCTGAAAGAGATAAAAACGAACTGGAAGTTCCGTATTTCTGTAATCCTGCTCGATAATTTCAGCTTCAACCGATTCTTTATGTATATACGCCAGGCGGCACAGACTGCTCACCCCTTCACAGCTTACGAGAAAGCTATCTCCAACCTGCATTCGCAGAACGTTACAAATGTGGTTATAATCCTTACCGCCGATTACAAATCCGTTATCAGTACGGGCAGACCCGTCAACAAAAAAATTATACATTCCGCACCTCCTGTACTTAACCTATTTAATGTATCACATATCAGCCGTATTTTCAAGCAACCGCCGATAACATAAAACATCACTCACTTAAATAAGATGTACAGACGTTTATATGAAGGGAATGTATTTTCGATGTATCTGCTTCTTGCAGGCATTTTTATGGGTTGGGCACTTGGCACTAACGATGCTGCAAACGCATTCGGCACCGCAGTTGCCACAGGTGTTGTAAAATACCGCACCGCCGTTACCATAATATCGGTAATGGTAATTATCGGTGCCATATCGCAGGGAGATGGCAATATAGACAAACTTTCCCTTCTTGCTCAGAAAAACGACGTGATTCCCTCGGCAAGTGACGTAACAGGTGCCGTAAACGCAGGTGCGACGTATCACCTCAGATACAAATCTGCAATCAAAGCGGCCATAGTGTTTTCATGCGCAGGACTTACCGTGTTTTTAATGAGTTATTTTAAACTTCCCGTATCAGCAAATCAATCAGTCATCGGTGCAATAATCGGCTGGGGGCTATTTCATACAGACACCTTTTCGACAAACCTGCCATATATTGCGGATTTTTTTATTACGTGGCTTATAAATCCGCTTGCCGCAGGTATCATATGTTTTATTCTTGTATCTGTCAGCAAAAAATTCAATATAACGTCAAAAAAATTGATAAAAGCCGGATATCTTATCGCAGGTGCGCTTGCCTCATACAGTATCGGTGTAAACAGTTCAGCAAGTGTCACCGCACTCTATTTTGACCCGTTTTTTGAGCATACAGGCGTTGCAACCAATCTACTTACCGATGCCAAACTTACTGCAATTATAGGCGGTGTTTCCATCATGCTTGGCGTTCTCACTTTTTCAAAACGCGTCATGACAACCGTAGGAAACGACATCACTTCTTTGACAGAAACCGATGGTTTTATCGTTATAATTGCAACGGCAATCACGGTGCTTATGATGGAAAATATCATAGGCATCCCCGTTTCAACGTCACAGACCGTCGTTGGTGCAGTTATGGGTGCGGGGCTTGTTTGCGGAAAGATAAATCTCGGTGTGATGAAAAACATTGCACTCGCATGGATTTCTTCCCCCACCCTTGCAGGGGCACTTTCGTATTTGATTGCCGTGGCAACACAAAGATATTTTTAACCGAATACACCGCTTATATATTCGGCAGTTCTTCTGTCGGACGGACTTTCAAACAGTTTCTCCGTATCCTCGTATTCAACTACCTGTCCACCAAGAAAAAATGCCGTTTTATCAGAAATACGGCGTGCCTGTTGCATATTGTGCGTAACAGTTATTATGGTATAGTCCTTCTTGAGTTTTATCATAAGTTCTTCTATTTTTGCCGTTGATATAGGGTCAAGTGCAGAGGTTGGTTCATCCATCAGAATTACGTCGGGATTAACTGCAAGTGCACGTGCTATACAAAGCCTCTGCTGTTGACCGCCCGAAAGTCCCGTTGCACGATTTGTAAGTCGGTCTTTAAGTTCATCCCATATGGCAGCATCACGAAGTGCTTTTTCAACGATACCGTTAAGTTCTTCTTTCTTGCGAATACCGTGAGTCCGAGGGCCGTACGCCACGTTGTCGTATACACTCATCGGAAAAGGACTCGGCTTTTGAAAAACCATCCCGACCTTGCGACGAAGAAAATCCACGTCGGTTTTCCTGCTGTAAATATCCTCACCGTCAAGAAGAACTTTGCCTTCAATACGGCAATCTTCATTCAAATCGTTCATACGGTCGAGAGTACGAAGAAGTGTTGACTTTCCGCATCCCGACGGTCCTATAAAGGCTGTTATTTGATGTTCTGCAACATCAAGATCAATATTTTTGAGAGCGTGAAACTCACCGTAATAAAGATTGAGATTTCTTATTTCAAACTTGTTCAAACCTATCTCCTTTTGAAAAATGACGATAAAACATTTATAAGCACCGTCAGTATCAGCAAGACTGTCGCAGAAGCAAAGGCTTTTTGTGTATATATTCCCTCACGCCATAGAGTATACATCTGTACGGAGAGCGTTCTTCCGCTACTTCTCAGCCCTGAAGCAAGCCCTGCCACCGTGCCTGCCGTGTAAATAAGTGCCGCCGTCTCGCCGAGAATTCTGCCGACAGATAACACTACCCCAGAAAATATACCGGGCAATGCAGAAGGTATTACAACTCTTGTAACAGTTCGTAATCTGCCTGCTCCGAGTGCATAACTGCTCTCCCTGAAAGAGTCGGGAACAGCGTTTATCGCTTCCTCTGCCGTTCGCATTATCACAGGCAAAATCATTAGCGATAAAGTCAGTGCACCTGCAATAATACTGTACCCCCAGCCTGCAGAAATCACAAACGCAAGATAGCCGAAAAGCCCGTATACGATAGACGGAATCCCCGCAAGCGTTTCGGTCATCACTCTTATAACAGCGACAAATTTATTATTTCTTCCTGCATATTCACACAGATATACAGCAGAAAAAACACCCGGTAAAATTGCTATTGCAAGCGACAGCACGGCTATTACAAGCGTATTTACCGTTGCAGGAACTACCGAAGCATTCTGACTTGTATATTTTAAAGAAAACAATTCAGGTGTTACGTACAAAACACCTTTTGCCAACACAAACAGGCACAATGAGGCAAGCGAAACAACTGTAAAGGCGGTTGCCATTACAGTTGATAAACGCAGTATTTTAGCTTCTGTTTTGCGGTTTTTCATCGTTTGTGTCTCCTTGTGAGTGCTGAAAACAGCAAATTAAGAAGTAAGATAAAAACAAAGAGCACCGCCCCCGTTGCAACGAGTGCATCTCTGTGCAGACCGGCGGCATACCCCATTTCAATGGCTATATTTGCGGTAAGAGTTCTTACCCCCTTAATTATCGAGGAGGGCATAACACTCTGATTGCCTGCAACCATAATAACCGCCATCGTTTCGCCAATCGCTCTTCCCGTACCTAGCACCACTGCTGCCGCAATTCCCGATGATGCCGCAGGAAGCATTACGGAAAATGCACTTCTCTCCCGTGTGGCACCAAGTGCAAGCGCCCCTTCGAAATAAGTTGTCGGAAGCGCCCGAAGTGAACTCTCCGCAACACTTATCACGGTAGGTAATATCATTATTGACAGTACAACGGACGCAGCAAGAATACTGCTTCCCCATCCGCCGAAAATACGACGTACGGCAGGCACTATTACGGTTATGCCGAAAAGGCCCAGAATTACGGAAGGCACCCCTGCAAGTATGTCGACGAAAGTTCTTATTATTTTGTATACTTTTTTCGGACAAAACACAGCAAGACAAATAGCGGTAAATATTCCGACGGGCACCCCAAGAACAAGTGCACCTGCCGTCACGCATATGCTGCCGAGTATCATAGGCAAAACACCGTATTTATCTGCCGAGGGATACCATATCTTACCTGATATAAACCGTATAACACCGATTTCACGCAGTGCAGGTATGCCCTCGGCAAATAGGAATATACATATCATAAGTACACCGAATACCGCCACACACGCCGAAATAAAAAACACCGTATGCATTACTTTTTCACGAATTTTTGTCATTTACGACCTCATACCAATACTTTATATCACCTTTATAAATTGCACACACCTGTTGCGACGACAAATTTGACAACGGATTTTTTGCATTTACTATAACAGCAAGTGCATCGTATGCTATCTCATACGGTACAAGACCGAGTATGAGTTCATCCTCCTTTAAGTCACGCGAAGAAAGAGCTATATCGCACACACCTTCACACAGACTTCTTATCCCCGACGACGAATCACTCTGTTGCAGTTCAATTTCAATGTTGCTGACAAGCTCATATTCCTCCGCAATTCTTTCTATAACGGGGGCAACGGATGATGAGCCTGCCACAGTCACTTTGCCGCTTAAATCGCTTTTTTGATACTCAGATTCATACGGTAAAGAAACGTAGCCCGTATCATTTATAATACGTTGTCCCTGAGATGACAAAATATAACTGATAAAATCTTTTGCCTCTTTTGAAATATCATGCCTTACCACAACAAAAAGTGCACGGCTTGCCTTGTATTTCTGACTTGTTACGTTTTCGGCAGTGGGACTTATTCCATCAATCGAAACTGCTTTCACCTTATCGGACAACGATGCTATCGAGGTATATCCAACTGCCGCTTCATCAGACGAGACGTTTGCAAGCATAACACCCGTCGAGTCATTTATATCGGCATCTTCCCTTGTCATATCATAACCGTTTTCATTTACAAGAGAAAAAGTTTCGGTAAAAGTGCTTCGCGTGCCTGAGCCTGCTTCTCTTGAAATAACGTGTATACTGTTTCTCTCTCCGCAGGAAGCAAAAATAAACAGCATACAAAAAACCAGAATAGTAATCCTTTTTATAATTCTCACCCGTTAGTATTATTGACAATAAGTGTTAAGTTAATCAGCATTGCAAGAATTGTTCGTATGTGTTATAATATTTTTTGAGGTGATTATATGAAAATTCAGGAATCTGCGGAAAACTATCTTGAAACGATATTCATTTTGTCGCAGAGAAAAGAATTTGTACGTTCGATAGATATTGCAAACGAGCTTTCTTTTTCGAAGCCGAGTATCAGCGTTTTTATGAAAAACCTCAAGACAAACGGCTATATAGAAATGGACGGTCGCGGTCATATCACTTTGACTCAAGCCGGTCTTAGTATTGCAAAAAAAGTTTATGAAAAGCATACGTTTATAAAAGAGATTCTGCTTTCACTCGGTGTGAACGAAGAAATCGCATCGGAAGATGCCTGCAGAATCGAACACGTTATAAGTGACGAAACGTTTGATGCATTAAAAAAACATTTCAGTAAATAAAAAGATTGAAGCGAACTTAAATCAGTTCGCTTCAATCTTTTTTATATCTGCATTCAGAAGATCAATAAAAACTATAGCAAGAGGAATAACGGTAAACCATATCGTCTTCCCACCGACATATCGGCAGAGAAGTGCTGATACAACCGCACCCAGTACAAAGAAAACCAACATACGTATATGTACAAAAAGCCGAGTTTTTGAAGTATCGTCGCCGTGTTTTAAGCAATGTGCAAACGCAACTCCCGTCTGCCGAATATGATTTGTGCAGAAGGTAGTTGCCATAGGCACCCCCTCTGCCTGTTTGAAGGTATTATACTGCATAGAACATATAAAGTTGATTATCACCTGCGATATCTGATGAGGCACACTGTCAGGCAGAGCACCTATCACAAGTATTAATACAATTTCAAACAAAATCAATGCAGTGTCCCAACTGACAACATACTTTTCTTTAAATGTGTCAGGAAGAATCTCTGACACTACCGCACCCAAGAAATATGCACTCATCGGAATAAAGTAGTACAACGCTTTAATCCATTCCCCTTTACCCAACCAAACAGAAAAGAGAACGAAATTTGCCGTCTGTGCATTACAGAAAACACCGCCTTTAAGAGAGACTGTATAGGCACCGTAAAATCCCGACACAAAAATCAGCATCCAATATATCCAATGCTTTTCACGTTCAAGATACCGTAAATTCTTTTTTTCTTTCATAACTTAACTCCGCAAAACATATCTTGCAGTATTATACATCATCTCATTACCTTTTTAAAGTATTTTCAGAATAAATAATAATTTTGCGGTAAATATAGTTCTATGAAGAATTTTATTAAGCAGTTATACGTTTTTTTAATGGGTGGCGGTATCTATTTTATCATTGAACTGATATACCGCGGATATTCTCACCCATTTATGTTCTTAATCGGAGGGCTTTGTGTCCTTTTTCTGTACAAAATAAACTATTGGTTGTCTGACAAGTCTGTAATCTTAAAGGCGTTTTTGGGCAGTATTGCGATTTCTATGACCGAATTTATATCGGGGTGCATCCTCAACGTATGGTTTGATATGAATATCTGGAATTATTCAAATCTTCCATTAAATATTTTCGGTCAAATCTCGCTTCTTTTTTCATTTTACTGGTTTCTGCTTTGTATTCCCGCTATATTCTTGCTCAACAAAATAAAAACGGTATGACAAAAGTCATACCGTTTTTTATTGTAGTTAGATAGAGAACGTGTTGCAGAAATTCATTATCATCTGTGCCACTTCTGCTCTCGTGGCATTTCCTTTCGGATTGATGTTGCCTTCTGCACCATTTATGATTCCGTTTGCTGTTGCCCACTTAAGTGCTTCTACCGCATAATCGGATACCTTATCTGTATCCTTCATTGAATCATACTTTTCTGTGTTATCAACACTCGTCTCTATTCCCTTTGTTGCAGCATATCTCATAAGGATTGCCGCTATCTGTTCTCTCGTAACATTGTCGTTAGGTGCAAACTTGCCCTCTCCGATACCCGTTACTATTCCGTTTTCTGCAGCCCACGCTACGTAACCTGCATACCAGCTTCCGTCTGCCACGTCGGTGAAGTTATTTACCGCACCGCTCGTATCTGCCTTCGCCATTCTGCCTATTACCGTCACGAGCATTGCTCTCGTCATCTTTCCGTAAGGATCGAATTCGTTTTCGCTTACGCCCTGGAAGTAATTGTTATCTGCTACGTAGTTTACTGCTTTGTTGAACCAGTCTGTTTCTGCCACGTCGATAAAGCGTCTGTTGTCATCGGGTGTGGGTGTTACGGGATCTGTCGTTTCACCGTCATCTCCTGCTCCACCGGTGCCACCACCGATGCCTCCAACGTCTGCGCCACCGCCGATACCTGCACCTGCTTCACCGCCGCCGATATCTCCTATGATACCGCCCTGTGTGCCGGGTGTTGTCGTATCATTTCCACCTACGTCAGTTCCGGGGGTCTCGGGATCAAAGTCAGTCGTCGTGTCCGTACCGCCGTACATCGTGGCCTCGTCAATATCATCAAGAAGGTCCGTAAGTCTTGAAGTATAGTATTCAAGCATAGCTAGTGACATCGTGCCTGAATAGTATCTCTTTGAGAGTTCTTCAAATTGACTATCAAAGTAGTTTGCATGGCTGTTCCAGATATACGCCGTTCCGTAAGGTGCCGTTGCACCGTCTGCTACAACCGTAAGTGCATCCAACTTACCGTCTACTCTGTCAAGAAGTGCTTCGTAATCCGAAGTGCGATTCTTGTACTCGTCAGTAGTACGTTCAAAAGCACGGTTCTGGAACTGAGTTACTGAGATGACGTTTTCACCGTCAAGCGTTATTTTAACGTTACCCTCTTTACCTGTTGCAAAGACGTTTTCCTGATAACCGCCCGTATTGTTAGCAGCACAGTATCTGGGAACTACAGCAATAGCATACATCAGACCTTCTGCATTCATAACCGCTACATCCGGATTAACTGCATGCATAAACTCCCAGATATTTGACGTTGCATGACCATGGTGACTGAGCTTCATAGCGTCTGCCTTCATAAAGTCCTTACCGTAGGTTCTGAGCATTGAAACTTCAGCATCCTCACGGACGTCACCTGCCGTAAAGTATTTCTGACCCTGGGCGGTGGTAAACATAAAGCCGATAGAATACGGGTTAGCAAATGAACTGTAACCGCCGTTTTCACTTCTCCTGATACCTTCTGCAAGAGTATACGTTCTGTAAGAGTGGTCACCGGGGTTGGTTACAAACATTTCAACCGCATTTTCACCCTCACCGATGATGAACTTGTCACCACGCTTAACTCTTATGAAGTTAATCGGGTCTTTACCCTCTGCCACGTACTGTTCACTCTTCGTTTCTGCTATACCAACGTAGCTCTGAGGTACACCGTTCTTATCAAACGGAGGTAATATGAAGTTCTTGATATCAAACGCTCTCAATATAGGAGCAGCATTATTTTGGTGGTCAGAGTGATAGTGCGTAATGACGAAGTAGTCGATCGTATTACCGTCGCCTATTCCCTGCTTCTTATGCTGTTCAAGCACGTACTTGACGTTGTTTATCAAGGTCGCAGGCTCGGACAGACCGGTGTCAATAAGCATCGTTTCACCGTTCGGGAAGGTGATAAGCTGACTGTCACCGAATCTTGAAGCATCGTACGTGAGGTATCTGTTCATACCTTCATCGCCCGGATGCAGTATCTTGAAGTGACGTATTACGAACTTGCCTAAATCATCTGATGCATCAAATACTTCCTGATAACCTCTCGTCTGGGTTGCATTTTCAGTAGTTACAAACTCATCGAATGAACCAACGTAATAGTAGTTAAGAAGTCTTGCCGCATCTTCAGCACCAAGCATATGGATTCTTACGTCTTTCGGGTCGGTCACGCCTGTAACGTATCCCTCTCTGATAGCAATCTGTGCCATTTCCTTGTCAACGCCGAGTGCCCATGCCGAAGTAAAGCTCCACTTCGGATAGAAGTCACGGTTAACAGTAAGATTGTCAGCACTCTTTACAGTGAGAGCCTTATACACTTCATTATGCTGTTCTTTCGTTGTATCGGTTTCATAGATATTAAGGTAGGTATGACCAAGATTACGTGCGCCTTCGTCAAGGTTACCGAGCGGACTGAATGCACCATACGTACTTTCACGGTCAAATCTTATATCGTTGTACCTTATACCCGTATTCGAACCGATATACGGAGCGGGTGTAAAGGTTGCCATCGGCATATAGTTATTGTAATCTTCAACGAACATATCAAGTTCTGCATCGTACCTAAGTCCGTACGCCGTCTGTCTTGCATATGCATTACCGTAAACTCTGTTGAGTACGGCGTTACGTTCTGAAGTCACTGTGCCGAGATAGTAATGGTTGCTTGAATATGCCGCCGTCAAAGCGTATATCGTGTAATGGTCATCATACGGATCTACGTAGTAGTCGCCCTCAAGGAAGTCTCTGTTGTCTTCACCGTTAAAGCGTGCATTCATAGAGTCGTAGTACTCAGTATAATCTTCCTTCTCAATGTCAAGATTGTAATCTTCCCACGTACCCGTTATTGTATACGTTTCGCCATCATCTGGGTCAGAGTACGAGATAACCTCGCCTTCTCTGTTGTAGTAACCTTCCTTGAACTTTTCTTCACTACCGATTGTACCGCCTGAACCGCCGAATGCCGTATACCTCGTACCACCGTTTATTCCAAGGAATACCACTCTGCTCATGAATACGTTAACCGACTGATTACCGTTGGGGTCAAAGCCAAGTACGTTTCCTAAATACGTTCCGTCAAATGCACCGCCGTCAAACTGTCTTACTTCAAGAAGGCCGACTTCGTTGCCCTGTGCATCGTAACCTACGTTACCGCCACGGCAACCTGCATAGAATTCCCAGCAGCCGCCGCCGTTATGGAACTCAACGTATACGTCTTCTACAGACTTACCGTTGGCACCACCGTATATGATACAGTCAACAAGGTCAACACTAACGAGTCTTGCACCCTTTATTGCCATACCCGTATCAGGGTCACGGACAATATTGGAAACTCTCTTACCATTCTCATACTTGAACGTACCGTCAGCATTCTTCTGATATGCATTAAGTGTACCGTCCTTGGTCTTTGCCTGGTATGCGTACGAATGTCCGTCACCGTCACCAGCTATAATAGTCGGTATACCATTAAGGAATACCATTGATCTGTTACCTCTGTAGTCAGAAGCCTGAGCTGTTACAACTTCAACACTCTTATCAGCAGTAGCAAAGGATGCCGTTGACGTGTCGGGCATTTCAGCCATCGGCTCACCGTTTACGTATATATACGGAGCCTGTGCTTTGGTAAACTTGATTTTCCTTTTCTGTGATGCCATATTATCAGCATCGTTAAGATTTACGTATGCCCAGAGTTTTACAGGACCGGATGCCACACCGTCAGGACGCTGTCCGACACCCTTCGGATAAACATTACCCGTGATATTAACGTTTTCGTTAACGTTGATATATGCAGAACCGAGTGTCGTCGAACCGTCACCGTAACCACCACCATAGATAGTTCCTACCGTACAGTTGGAAAGATTGAGTTCTACTTCACCTGCAGTTACCGTTGCCGATACGTAACCGCCCATATAGACGTAGTTTACGCTACCTGCTTCAATATCAACACGTGTGCCGTTATTAGATGCTCTGTAACCGCCTGCATAGATACTGCCGTACGAGCCTCCACGTACCTCGACGTGTACTTTGTTTGCACGTGTACCCGTATCTGAACCGCCGCCGTATACAGAGCCCGGACTGTACGGACCCTTAGGATCAAGCACAAGGTTTGCCGTACCCTTCGTATCGTTCTTACCTGCACCGTAAACACCCTTCGTCTGACCGCCGTTGAATTCAACGTAGGTTGAGGGGTATTTATCCGTCGTACCGAACATACCGCCACCGTAAACGATTGCTGATGCGCCTGTTACAAGCTGTTCGGGATGCTTTCTCCACACACCCGTAAGTACTAACGGGTCACCGTTTGCATCTACGTAAGTTTCATAGGAGAAGTATACGGGAGTTTCGGTTTCGGGATCATAGTTTTCATCAAAGTACTCAATGTAAGTAGGAATACCTACAACGTCTTCTTCATCCCAATCTTCCTCTTCATCGTCGCCGCCGACACCTTCGTATTCGCCGACAACCCTAATCGGAATACCACGGCCAAATACCATCTGTGTACCGCCGACGTAGAGTATTCTTACGGGAATACCCTCTTCGTAGTGGCCACCCGAAACTATTACTTCCGCCTGGACGATTACGTCATCCAAAGCGTCTTCGCCTTCCATATCGCCTTCCTGGTTGTTATCGTCAGATACTTCACCATCTTCATCCCAGCCGATGATGTTGTAACGATTAAACGTTTTCGGAACGATTACGTATGACTTACCGTAAATCTGACCGGGTGCATTTGCATAAATCAGATTGGAATTAAATCCGTCAGCCATAACGATGTATACGTTACCTAACGTACATGAACCTGCTACAGCACCTGCACCGGATACTGCATCAGCCGTACCCTTGTTAAGATAAAGCTTTACAGAACCGTTATTCGTTGAAGCACCGTTACCGCCACCGTAAAGTGCTTTTACGGTACCGCCGTTCTGAACATATACTATCGAAATAAGTTCGCCCTGCTCAACAACTATCGAGCCCTTATCCTTTTCGGTAGTCTCTGCAAGAACTTCATCTTCTGCCTGCAACGTTCCCTGAACGCTACCTACCGCGTTACTGTCACTTACGTAGAAGTTAGTTACAGTACCGCCGTTCATTTCATATTCAATGCCTTTGAAGAACGTACAAGCATTACCTGCGTAAACGTTTGTTATATCACCGCCGTTAACGGTAACTTTGGCACTTCTTATCGTACCCTTTACAGAAGCTGCGTAAACATAGGGAATTGTACCGCCGTTTACAGTAACCTTCGCGTCACCCTTGACGTCACGGTTGGATGAACCGCCGTACAGAGCGTAAAGCGTACCGCTGTTCATTGTAATATCTGTTGATTCGATATCATCACTTGCAGAACCGCCGTATACCGTCGTCCAGGTACCTGCCTGACCGAGATAGTTGCCGTTCTTATCAGTTATCATCATTCCGCCGATATCAGCAGGAATACCGTTAAGGAAACGTGAATTTCCTGTTCTGTACGGTCTGTACTGTGAAATAGTTACCGTATGTGTCGGCATTTCAACTGATGTAAGCACCTTGTATGCACTGTCAAATTCAGGTGTAAACACGTAAGTGCCTGCGGTATAACTGTCAAATTCAACGTTTCTGCCGTTTTCGTCCGTTACCTTCCAGTTCTTCACAGGTATCGTCTTCTGCTTACCTGCAGAAAGTACGACCTTGTATGCAGAAGGAAGACCAACGTTTTCAATAGCAGTTCCGTTTGCTAACGTGAAGCCTGTATTTTCAGCAAAGATTGCCGTGATGTAATCACTCTGTGCAGGTTCTGTAACCACTACGGTTACCTTTCCTGCTTTATTTAACGTCGTGGGAGGTACGTTGTATCCATCGGGAATATTGAGCTTGAATTCATATCTTCCCGGAGTATCTCCGTCATAAGCACCTACAGGTGAATATGATATTCCGCTTACTGTTTCAGGCTTTCCGTCTATCTCGCCGTTTACAGTTGTGGGAAGGCCTATGTTTTCAAGTGCCGTACCCTTTTCTACGTAGAAGTCACCTCTTACAAAGCCGCCGTTGCGGATAACCTTGATTTCTCTGTCCGTAACAAACGTTTCTCTGTCTTCAAGGAAATGACCTTCGTAGAGTTCAACTTTATCTTCTTCTGTGTAAACCTTGCTTAAATCAAAGCCTGTTTCAAAGAAGATTTTTACGTATTCTGTAACATCTGACTGACCAACTGTGTCAAACTTGCTTGTTATCGCTGCATACTTTGATAAGTATACTTCAAGTTCGTTAACAACCGGTGTTCTACCCGAACCGTAAACAGTTCCGACAGTTGCACCGTCAAGAAGCTTGATTGTTGCCAATCCTTCAACCTCACCTATTTTCTTTGAGTATGAGCCGCCGTAAATACCGTTTAACGTAGAGTTCTTAACTATTACCATAGCATCTTCTTCTACGTTGCCGTTATAACCTGCGCCTGAAACTCGTGAAGTAACGCTTGCATTTTCAACGTATACGTACGTGTTCTTCGTAACTGCCATTGTAGCAGATGTTGTAGAACCGTTACCGCCACCGTAAATCTGTGATAACGAGCCTCCAAGAACGTAAATGTACGTTCCCTGAGTGACCCTCGTAGCATCTCTTGAACCGCCGTAAATAGCGCCAAGCTTACCGCCACGCATTTCTATCATGGTAGTTGAGAGTGACGCCTTGTTTGCAGGAGTACCGCCGTATACCGTCTTACCTACAATGTTTGTCTGAGACGTCTTGTTGCAACCTGTCATATCGTAGAGATACGTTGCAGATGTCGTTCCGTTAACAACAGTAGGAATACCGTACAGATAGATATATGCATCCGTCGTCATAACGTCATACTGCTGTCTTGTTACCGTAATCTTGATGCTCGGCACGTTGAGTGAGCCTGCGAATTCGCAGTTTTCGGGTGCCGCATTGATGGTTGCCGTATACGTACCTACCGAGTTCTTGTTGTAATCCTTTACTGTCCACTCGAAGCCTGATACTTCAGTAACCATACCGCTGTCAAGTTTTACTTTAAGTGTATCATAGAATACGGGTGTTTCAACTGCGCCTCTGGGGAAGGTCGTTTCCGTTACGGGAACATAGATTTCAACTATCTTCGCACTGCCTACCTTTACCGTAAGTGTAGGTGCAGCTGCTCCGAGTACATATTCACCTGATACCGTTGCCGTAAACGTGTATTCTGCACCGAATACCGTTCCGTCGTAATTCGAACATGCCCAGTTATCTACTTCAACTGCTACCCTCTGTCCGTTTACGGTTGCCATAACAGTTGTCGGAAGGTTGACGTTCTCTCTCTGTGTTCCGAGTGATACCATAACTGTGCTTATAGGTGCAAATTCCGTTATAGTTGCCTGACCTGCATTTGCAGTAAGCACTCTTACCGTAACTTCTATATCAGTCGTCACACTGTATTCTGCAGGAATTACAGGTGTAAACGTGTATTTACCAGCTTTGTCTGCATTGTAGTTGTCGCAAATCCAGGTAACACCATTTATCGTGCCCTGCACACCGTTTATCATTGCTGCAAGCGTTGTGGGGAGACCTACAGCGTCAGCCGCTGTTCCGAGTTTAACGTTGTAAACCACCTTTTCAGGTGCCTGTACGTTAGTTACGTGCTGTGCACGTACACCGTCAACGTATATTTCAACGTTCGCATCTGTAAGATCCACGTAGTTTGCATACGGGAAGGTTGCAGGACAGTTGATTACAAGCTTGTCAGCCGCTTTTTCAATCGAGCCGATTGAGCCTTCAAACGTATCCTTAATTGTAATTGTAACCGTTCCGTTAAATGCTACCGCATTCTCTGAACCTACAATACCAATATCCGTTGCCGTTGCAGACGTTCTGTAATCACTACCTGCAACTATTTTGTCGATTTCCACTTCACCGTCAATAGTGATGTGTGAATCACCGTTGAACGCCTCATTAACCGTACCTGCTACAAGGTCAGTTATCTTTGCAGTTCCGTAAACGTTTATTTCAGCATTTCCAGTAAAGGCTCTACCGAATGAACCGCCCGCAACAAGCTGAAGTGTCGAAGATGACATATTTATACGTGCCGTCTGTCCATCTGTCGTAGCAACCTGGTCATCACCACCTGCAAGAAGACGGGCTGACGCTGACAAATTACCTGCATAAATCTTGTTGCATCCTGTTAAATCATAGAGAGCCGCTACTCCGTTTTCGTCCTGAACGAAAATCGGAACTAAGTTTTCAGTGGTCGTCTTATAGTGAGATGAATTCTTACCGTATGTAATGGTTGAATTTACAACGTGAACAGTTATCTTCGTTTCGTCAAGCAATCCGTCTCTTAACTGATACTTTCCGTCAAGCGAAGACGGTTCGATAACGAATTCATACGTACCTACGGTTGTTGCACTGTAAGTGCCCGTGCACTTCCAAGTGATTCCTCTTAACGTAATCGTTTCTGGCGTTGTATCTGTGAGAACCTCAGCTTCAAGTGTGCTGTAGAACTTAGGCTCTGTCACGATACCGTTTGTAAAATAGGTTTCCGTTACGGGAACCTTAATTGCCGTAATTGTCGGATCTGCCACTTCTACCACCGTTACCGTTACGGTTACGGGTGTTGCCATTACGTATCCGTCAGGCAGTACCATTGTAAAGGTATAATTGCCTTCTACATTCGGATTGTAGTCCGAAGAAGTCCACGTTATGCCGTTGATTTCTCCGAGTACGGCATCACTTACCGTCTGACCTACACCGTACGTATATGCACTGACAGAAGAAAGGATTTCTACGTCTTCGATAGCCGTACCGTCTACGACTGTTACGCTCGGAGGTATTTCTGTCGTTATTTCGCTCACCGTTCTGTAGTCAGCGGGATCAACCTTTACGTACACTACGAGAGTGTTGTTGTACTGTGCATTATTTACAAAACTGTAATTGTCATTGAACTTGAGTGTGAAAACGTATTCGCCTGACTTATTTCCGTCAAATCCGTTTTCATCAGTCCACGTATAATCAGTTTCGGGAACTTCATAAGTCTGGTTAGCCGTTGTTGTAATGCTTACCTTCGGAAGAACGTCTCTGTAATCGGATACAGCACCGTTTTCAACTTCAATTCTGAATGAACCGATATCCACTTCGGATACAAAGTGTCTCTGAACACCGTCAACGTAAACCGTTACCAAACCTGTTTCAAGACCTTCGATAAGGCTTAAATCAAAATCTGACGCAACGTTGATTCTAACGCTGTCGGGATAATCTTCGCCTTCGGGAGCAACTGCAATGCCGGCAATCTGTGCACCGCTTTCAACGTTGATAATTACGTCACCGTCGAAGTTACCGCCATTTGATGAAGCGTACACTTTACCATTTACAACTGAACCTGATTCAAAATTAAGTGTTGAAGTTCCCTTAAAGAAATCTTCAAAAGAACCTGCGTATACATTTTTAAGAATTGTTGCATTCTTTTTAAAGGTCACTACCGAATCACCTGTAACAGATGCTTTGTAGCCACCGCCATATATGCCTGTTGCCTGAATACCTTCGTCAAGAACGAGAGATACGTCAGCTGCGATATCCGAGTAATTACCTGCATAGTAAGTAATATTATTGGCTAATGTAATATTGCTGTAAAGGTTGTTAAAGCCGGTAGCATCCATTGCAGCCATACCGGGATAACCCTTGTAGCCGCCCGAATACGCCTCATAGCCCGACAGTTTGATGACTGCGGGAACTACAACTGTACCGTTAGCTTTAACGTTACTCGAATTACTCTTATACTCTACCTCAGTCTTATATGCAGTAATAGTTGTAGCAGCAATTAACTCGGGGGCAATTTCAACGCCAGGGTCATACGACTTAATGGTGTATATCCAGTATTCGCCATTGGTGTCTGTTCTGTCTTTTACACCGTCGTCCCATTCAATGCCCGTTATCTCTATATCCTTACGGACACCGTTTTCATATGCCACTGCATTAAGTTTATCGTAGAATTTAACAGGACGTGTTTCGCCTTTGCCTGCTATTGACACAGTACCCGTATCTTTGGTAAATACGGTATAGTTTACGGGAAGATCAATTTCCGTTACAACCGTTTCTTCACCTGCGGGAACGCCTACTGTAACAACAGCCTTAAATGCTTCTACACCCTCAAGATAAATGTAGTCATCATTTGTGATTACTGCCGTAAACGTATATTCACCGGGCACAATGCCGTTATATTCTTCCGTTGTCCATTCGTATGCAGACGAAGGCACTGTGAATTCACCATCATTTGCAACAAATTCTGTCGGAAGCTGTACCTTAGCGTCTTCAAGAGACGTTTTGTAGACAACGTCAACGTTTGCCGTCGGTGTTGATATGCTGCTTATCTTATATGAAGCAACTTTTGCCTCAACAGTTACAGTTACAGCAATTTCAACCGTGAGATATACATCCGCAGGAGGAACAAGAGTAAGTGCATACGTACCGGCTCTTGTTGCGTTGTATTCGCCGTCCCACGTAAAGCCGTCCACAACTGAACCACCAACTTCAAACGAAGTGGGAAGTCCTACGTTTGCAAGCGGTGTGCCGTGAGCTACGCTATATTCTGTCTTGGCTACATCAAGTGAAGTAATAACTTTTACTTCCTGACCGTTTACCTTAGCTGTAACGTTAGTCCAATCGTCTACCGCTTTAAAAATTTCAACTGCAACTTCAGGATCGTCAACATCTATCACCATTGCACTTGCAGTGCCCTTTGAAATCTTTCCGATTAAGAAGCCTTCTTCAAGTTCGTGAATTGTTATGTTCGCAACGCCTGACACGTCAGCACTTAAACCGCCACCGTAGATTGAAGTGCTATTCACCTTGCCTGATACGTCAATATTGGCATCTTTTGTCACGTCGGCACCGTTACCGCCGCCGTACACCGTGGTTATAGTGGAATTTTTAATTGTTATGTTAGTGCTTCCGTCTACGGCAACTTTATAACCGCCACCGTATAAAGTCTCAAGTCTGGCTACGTCCAAAAGGGTTATGCTTGTATCTCCCTCAGGGTTGATGTTAGCCGTTTTACCTGTACCGTTCTTATTGCCCAAGCCTGCATAGATATGGTACAAGTTGCTCTTACTCATAGTCGGAATGGCATACGCCTCTCCATCACTCATTGCAATAACGTTAAGGCCCGTTGCATCATACAAAACGCAGTCTTCATCGTCATTGATTTTAACAACGATCGGTATCTGATTGCCGACCGAAGAATAACCGAAGTTTCTCGTAGTCTGAGTAAATAGACCTGCATCCGCTATTTCAGCAGTTATTACAGGTGCACCGCCTGTAAAGGTATAACCTTCAGCCACAGCACGGAAATAATATGTACTTCCCGTAGCTTTACCGTTATACTCTACCTCTGCACCGTTTTCATCAGTACATACCCACGTTACAGGCAGGTCGGTATAATCCGACTGACCTTCAATAAGTACAGAAAGTGTGGGATAGAATACGGGGCTTTCCACGTAAGATGCATAACTCGACCATTTGGTCTGCGAATCAACGTCGTTATAGGGGAAAACCGTATATAAAGCAAGACCTTCCGTATCAACGTCAGTTATTTTTACAGCCTGCTCTACAGTTACCGTACACGTATCTGAAACTGAGCCTGATACTGTATCTACCGTTGCAGTAACCGTTGCAACACCTACTGCCAATGCTTTTACTTCACCCGTAACTGCATCAATTTCAATGACGTCTGTATCCTGCGTTGACCACGTAACAGTCTTATCGATTGCATTGTCGGGTTCAACAGTTGCCGTAAGAACCGTCGTACTACCCGTATTTAAAGTTACGTCACCCTGATCGATAACGACTGCTGACGCTTCTACCATTTCGTTATATACGGTTATCGTATATTCCTTTGTCTTTACATAACCGTCAAAGAAATAGCCTGTAGGTGCTGTAAGCGTGAATGTCTGTTCACCCGTTGCTGACGTGTCTTTATCCCAGACAAACGTACCTTCCAGACCCTCAAACGTGGTGGGAAGAACGTCGCCTTTGGTAACAACCGAATCTATGCCTGTAAGCTTACTTTCATCAACTATATCGGTATAGGGTTCGTATTCATCCTCAGCTACTTTGATCTGAATCTCAGCCTCTTCTATAGTGGTGTTACTGTCAGTCAAAAGACGAGTACTTGTATTGTCAAGTCTTACTACGAGTTTTGTTGCTCGACTGCGCATAATGGACGTGATCTTAGCGCTTTCTGCAAGATCATGAATGGTAACAATCATATCACCGGAGTGTGTGCCCTGATAGTTATCGCCACCTCCGATTATATTTGTGATAGTTACATCACCGGAAATATCAATATTTGTAGTGTCTGCCATAGTTGTACGATAACTACCACTATAAACAGTTCCAACTGTTGCATCGTTGATTTTTATCGTTGCACCGCCCGTATGCGCTTTGCCGTGACCGCCGCCATATACCGCTGTAATGTTAGCGTTACCTGTAACTGTTACATCGCTTTTGCCGTCGGATGCTGCCGGTGCTGTTTTTCCTGTACCGGTTACAGTATTATGCACACCGCCAAAAGCAACAAGTGCGTCACCAGGTGCGCAGTTTGATATAAGATTACGGCCTGTAGCATCGTAAATTCCGTTTGACGAGTCATTCCACTTGATTACATAGGGAACAGGTACGCCATCCGAAATAAAGCCTTGTCTTGCACCTTTATAAGTCCAGCCTGCATCGACAATTTTAACTGTGATAGGCTTTACGGAACATCCCCATGTGAAAGCGTCAGATACCTTAGGCTCAAAAGTATAGGTTGTACCTACAGCCGCACCGTTATACTTGAGATCCGTTATAGGATTTCCTTCCGCATCGGTAGCGGAAACGAGAGTCCAGTCAGCCTCAACGGGAACGAGTTGTTTCACACCGTCTACCTTTGCGGGAATTTGGGTATAGAATGTGGGGTTTTCTACGAGTGATACATAACCTGACCAATATGCATCACCCGAGCCCGGGTTATACGGGAACACAGTTGCCCAAGCAAGTTCATTGTCCGGGTCAACCTCTGTGATTGTGCCGCCTACAGCAACGCTGTCAGCAGCGAACGCGCTTACAGGCAATACCGATACGGTCATCAAAACCGCAAGAAATATCGCCAGAAGTCTAGTTGATTTGCGCATAAATTTCCTCCTTTTTGCGTAACCACAGTTGTATAAACGAGCATTTTCTTTGCTTATTTTGCTCGATTTTGCTATGATTTTAACAACTTTTCATCATACATTGTACCCCATATAATGCTATTTCGTCAATAAAATTTTCAACTTTTTTACTCATTTTTATAACATTTTACTATTCTGTAAAAAACAGTACAGAAATGCGGATACGCATATACTTTATCACACGGCAAAACAGAAATGATATAATATTTTTATTGAAAAATATCGTTTTTTTACGATTTTAACAAACTATAAATAAAAAACGGTATGGCGAAACGCCATACCGTTTTTTATTTATAATTAGATAGAGAACGTGTTGCAGAAATTCATTATCATCTGTGCCACTTCTGCTCTCGTAGCATTTCCTTTCGGATTGATGTTGCCTTCTGCACCGTTTATGATTCCGTTTGCTGTTGCCCACTTAAGTGCTTCTACCGCATATCCGGATACATTGGCCGTATCCTTCATTGAATCATACTTTTCTGTGTTATCAACACTCGTCTCTATTCCCTTTGTTGCAGCATATCTCATAAGAATTGCCGCTATCTGTTCTCTTGTAACGTTGTCGTTTGGTGCAAATTTGCCTTCTCCGACACCCGTTACTATTCCGTTTTCTGCAGCCCATGCTACGTAACCTGCATACCAACTTCCGTCTGCCACGTCAGCAAAGTCACTCTTTGCCTGTGATACGTCAGCCTTTGCTATTCTGCCAATTACTGTCACGAGCATTGCTCTCGTCATCTTTCCGTCAGGATCGAATTCGTTTTCGCTTACGCCCTGGAAGTAATTGTTATCTGCTACGTAGTTTACTGCTTTGTTGAACCAGTCTGTTTCTGCCACGTCGATGAACCTTCTGTTGTCATCGGGTGTGGGTGTTACGGGATCTGTCGTTTCACCGTCATCTCCTGCTCCACCGTCATCTACCGACGGACCTGCGGGTCCTGCCGGGCCTGCACCACCGGGTGCTGCGCCACCGCCGATACCTGCACCTGCGTCACCG